>DRQG01000104.1 GCA_011369465.1 Caldithrix abyssi | reverse complement strand
GCTTATAACAGATTACTTGCAATTGGAATAGTTTAAAAAAGATTTTACTAAACTTAAATCTCTATGCCATTAGAGAAAAGGATGCCTATATCCCAAAATGAAAATATAGGTAATTTTGACTTGTTTTCTAACATAACGGAGGGGACGGGGGTGGGTTGCTGGCTGGTTTTGATAATAGTAAGGTTGCTTTAAAGAGTGGGGATTATTAAATTCAGCAATTCTTTAAAATAGGTGTGTATAAAATATACGGAGACCAAACTTGTCCAAAATATAATATTAGCTATCTGAAGATCGGGTTAAATTGCTAATCTTCCAATCTCTGCTAAGGTTGAAACTCATAGTACCTAATTAGCCGGGAAAAAGGCAGAACGATTTACGGATAATGGTTTTAAACGAATGAATCCTAATAAATTATTTGAATATGAACAATTTTTTGGACAGAAATATAAGGAGTTGTGTATGAGAGCCACTAAGTTAGTATTGATAGGTTTGTTAATTAGCGCAGTTTTCTGGTCTTGCTCTTCTAAACTCAGCGAAGAAGAATACTACAACAAAGCCCGCGAGGCTTATGGAAAAGAACAGTATAAAAAAGCTTTGGAAAATTTTAAACTACTGGTAGATAACTATCCGGATGGCAAAAAGTCCGCAGAGGCCTCCTTTATGCTGGGTTTTATCAATGCCAACGATCTTAAAAATTATAAGGAAGCTGAAAAATATTATAAACGTTTTATCGAAAAATACCCGGATCACGAACTGGCCGATGATGCGCAATATGAATTGAAAAACTTAGGTAAGGATATAAACGAACTACCCATATTTCAAAGCATAGCGGCAGATTCTGCCAAAAAATAATTGTACTACCTTTTACGCAACAACGGGAAATGCAGCAGGAATCGTGTTGCGCAGGAATGCGGAAAATCTCATTTTAAGGCGCATCCGGTTCTGTTACGGAATGCGTCTTTTTAAAGCTGTTTTACCGATACGGGATCTGTGGTAAAAAAATATCGACATACCGCACCTATTTCATATCCCAGTAACAAAATAACGATTTACTAAATCAGAAGCGGCCAAACAACCCTTCTGAAGCAGATCTATTTTTGCTGAAAAAAATTAATAGAATCCGGAAACTTTTTTCCGTTTAAAATGTAAAAAATCTTTTTAAATGAAGCCATTACAATGAAACCGAACGTATTATTCTTTATTCTGTTATGTTCAATTCCGGTGTGGGCCCAGGCGCAGGGAAGTGATTCTTTGAAAGCCCAGATCCAATTAAAAACAAGCATCGAAGCCACAGAAGTACCGGTAAACCGTGAAGTCGTTTACCACATTGATCTGTCATGGCTGGGTGAGTTGGATAGGTATCGTATTGTGGATGTGGGAGAACCGGCGGTAAGCAATTTACAGTTACAGAGCAGCGGTTCTTCAAATAAAATATTTACTGCGGCAGATGGTAAAATTCATTCTATCAAACGTATCTCTTTTTCTTTTAAGCCGGTCAGTATCGGCATGGCCTATATCGACGGGGTTTCAATACAATATGAGGACACCCGGAACGGACAGAAAGGCACTTTGATGGCTCAACGGCTGGGTGTAAAGATAACCGATCCTGTTGAAGAACCCGGTCGGTCGAATATGGGTAGAAATATCCTTATTGCTGCGGCAGTTCTCTTTTTACTGGTTGTTCTGTTTTCCGTTTACAGATATTCGAAACAGAAAAAACAAGCAGCTGCCGAGCAACAGCAGGAAAAGACGGTGGAAGAAAAATACCTGGAAAGGCTGCGGGATGAGATTGACCCCTCGGCTGAATCGGAGGCAGGTAATATTGTTCGATTGAGTAAGTTATTAAATGATTATCTAATGATAAAATGGAATTTTGACCTCACCCTTGCCGAGCCGGATTTGAAGGAACGTCTGCAAGGGGCAGGAATCAGCGATGAAATGACCCAAAAGCTGATCGAATTCAATAAAAAGGCCGAACTCAATAAATTCGCCGGAGAGGAAATGAACCCGGCGGAATTTCATTTGTTCTATGACACAGTAGAGCAGCTTTTAAGCGCGATGAATACGCGTACGCAAACAGCATCGGCGGAATAAGCTGTTTATTCTCTGTTGTAGCGATAACCGAATATTTTCTAACGATATAGATGATCGCGGGTTGGATCAGGTGAGGATGTCCCGGCTAAGTATGGGGCGGTTTGCTTGAAACTCGTGCGGATCATCGAATCACCGAAGCTAAGGAGGATTTGAGGATGCATCCTGATATTAAGGCGATTAATGCAGAGATTGAACAGGAAAGCGGCTTTGTTGATAAAATTATGGCCGAGGTCGGGAAAGTTATCGTCGGTCAAAACTATATGGTCGAACGATTGCTCATCGGCTTGCTGTCCAACGGTCATATCCTTCTGGAGGGGGTGCCCGGTCTGGCCAAAACGCTCACCGTGAGCACTCTGTCCAAAACCATTAATACCAAATTCCAGCGTATTCAGTTCACACCCGATTTACTCCCCGCAGATTTAATCGGTACTTTAATCTACAATCAGAAAGAGGCGCAATTCACCACAAAAAAAGGTCCTATTTTCAGCAATATGATTTTGGCGGACGAAATCAACCGTTCGCCGGCCAAGGTGCAAAGCGCTTTGCTGGAAGCGATGCAGGAACGGCAGGTAACCATTGGTGAAAATACCTTTAAACTGGAAGACCCTTTCCTCGTATTGGCCACGCAAAACCCCATCGAACAGGAGGGGACGTATCCGTTGCCGGAAGCGCAGGTGGATCGGTTTATGCTCAAACTGCACGTGGGCTATCCCAATAAAGAGGAAGAACTGGAAATTATCCGTCGGCAAACCCGGGGAAATATCCCCCAGGCTTCGGCCATCATTGAACCTGACGAACTGATACGCGCCCGTGATGTGGTGAAAAAAGTTTACGTGGATGAAAAAATAGAAAAATACATCGTCGATATCGTTTTTGCAACGCGGGAACCCGAACAGTACGGCCTGGCCGAATTGAAAGACTTAATCACCTACGGCGCCAGTCCGCGCGCCTCTATCTTTTTAACGCAGGCGGCCAAAGCGCACGCCTTTTTACGACGCCGCGGCTATGTAACTCCGGGCGATGTTCGGGCCATCGGTCTGGATGTGATGCGACACCGGGTCATCCTCTCGTATGAGGCTGAAGCGGAAGAAATGACGTCGGAGGACGTGGTACGCAAAGTGCTTAATCGGGTAGAAGTACCATAAAACATATTGGCCTGATTAGGCACCCTGACCACCTATAACGTCACCCTGAGCATTGTCGAAGGGAGCATCACCCTGACCACCTGTAGCGTCACCCTGAGCCCGTCGAAGGGTGAGGCGCTGTGGAGGGGAAAGCACCATCGAAGGGTGAGCAATGTCAAAAGCGTTTTAAAAGAAAAAACCTGAAAACGCGGGAAGAAAAATATCGACGAATAATCTTAAGATTAATAGAAATGGAAATTTTAATACTTATTGGCATAACCGTTCTCGTTTTACTGGTTATTGCGGTTTTATACTGGAGAAGCAGCGCCAAAAAGGGCGAATTACCGGCCTACATGCGCGAGGCGGAAGACGGACGTATTTCGCGCGAACTGCTTAAAAAAGTGAAGCAGATCGAAATCGCCACCCGCAACATCGTCAACGAGGTGTTTTCCGGCGAATATCATTCCGTTTTTAAGGGCCGTGGAATGGAGTTTGCCGAGGTGCGTGAATACCAGCCGGGCGACGATGTGCGCACCATCGATTGGAATGTATCGGCGCGGATGGGGCATCCCTTCGTAAAAGTTTTTGAAGAAGAACGTGAACTGACCGTGATGCTGCTGGTGGATGTGAGTTCCAGCGGAAATTTTGGTACGGGCGAACGGTTTAAAAGAGAAATCGCTGCCGAGCTTTCCGCAGTGCTGGCTTTTTCCGCCATTAAAAACAACGACAAGGTCGGACTGATTATCTTTTCCGATAAAATAGAGAAATTTATCCCGCCGCGGAAAGGGAAAAAACACGTTTTGCGGGTTATCCGCGAAATCCTCTTTTACAAACCGATGGAAGCCACCACCGATCTGAGTGTGGCGCTGGAATATCTGAGCCGGGTGATTAAACGGCGCAGCATCGTCTTTTTAATATCCGATTTCCTCTCCCAGAATTACGAAAAATCATTACAGGTAGCGAATAAAAAGCACGATATCATCGCTTTGAGCATCACCGACCCCCGCGAAATCTCGCTGCCTGACGCCGGTTTGATCGATCTGGAAGACGCAGAGACGGGGCAGACGCTGCTAATTGATACGGGCAGTGCCGAGGTGCGCAGCGAGTTTTACCAGCAGGCAGAGCGGATTCACAGCGAACGGGATAATTTCTTTAAATCCATCGGCGTGGATCATATCACCATTTTAACCGACCGCTCCTATGTGGAACCGATTACACGGTTTTTCCGCATGCGAGCGCGGCGACTGGCGGTATAGGAGGTATAACGGAAATGAGCAGCGGGTTGTCTATGAAGAAGAGTAAATTTTGGCAAAAAGTTTATGACCGGGTTATCCGGCGGCTTCGACCCCGATATATGGGGACTCGGCCACCGTTCCCTGAGCTCTGCCTGTCCCGACTTGTCGGGGTCGAAGGGAACACATCCATTGGCTTCGATCCCGATATATGGGGACTCGGCCACCGTTCCCTGAGCTCTGCCTGTCCCGATCCTTCGGGGTCGAAGGGAACAGATACCGGCTTCGACGGGCTCAGCCTCCGTTCCCTGAGCTTGTCGAAGGGAACCGTTAAAACCGCCCTAATTGGATTTATGTTTTTGCTCATCGCCTGCGGGCAGCAGAAACAAGCCGATATACCGGCCGACAGCCGCTTAAAACTGGCCAACGCCTACACCACAAACGGATTGTACCAGGCTGCCGTGGATGAATATCTGGCCTATTTGCAAAACAACAATCCGGATGACACCCGGCGCGCCAACACCTATTACACCATCGCCAATATCTATTTTGAGCGCATCAAAGACTACGAAAAAGCGCTGGAATATTATTTTCGCATTAAATATCTCTACCCCCAAAGCACTCTGCAGGGAGAGGTAGGCAAAAGGATTGTAAGCTGTCTGGAACGGCTGCAACGTTCCACCGACGCCCAGCGTATTATGCAGCAGGAAGCCGCTCTGGATAAAGATCAGGCAAAGGAATCCCGCCCCGGCGCGGTTCTGGCCAAAATCGGTGAAAAGGAAATAACACAAGGCGATCTGGATTATGAAATCCGGCAATTACCGCCCTACTTGCAGGAGCAGTTCAAAGATAAAAAGAAAAAGCTGGAGCTGCTCAAACAGTTGATTGCGCAGGAATTATTGTACGATTCGGCCAAGCGCAAAGGACTGGATAAAGATAAGGAAGTTATTGAAGGGGCTTTTCGCGCCCGCAAGGCTTTGATGACCGAAAAAATGATCCGCGAGGAGCTGAAAGATGAGGTGAAAATTGAACCGGCGGATGTGGAACTGTATTATCTGGCGCATAAAGATAAGTACGCCGAAAAAGACGATAAAAGCAAAGTGATTCGTCAAAAACCGTTTGAAGAGGTTTCCCAGCAGGCGGCGCAGGACCTGGCCATGGAACGGCAGCAGCAGGCCTATCAGAAACTATTGGATCGATTAATGAAGGCGGAAGATGTTCGCATATTTGAAAGCAGAGTTAAATAAACAACATAGCGCCTGGTACGGAGTTCTGGCAGCGGCTTTTATGCTGGCCGTTGTACCGGCCGCGCTAGCGCAAAACGAAACCGGTCCGCTGATCGAAGTGCAGACAAAGGTAGATACCTCGGTCATCACCATTGGCGACCGGATCAATTATTCCATTATCATTAACCGGGATACCAGTCTGCGTATCGTCCGCCCGGCAGAGGGTATCAATCTGGGTATGTTTGAAATTAAGGACTATACCTTCCACGATCCCGTGGAAGAGGACGGGCGGGTTATCGAGCGATTTGATTTCAACATTTCGGTGTATGATACGGGGCATTTTGTGATTCCGCCGTATCCCGTGGCCTATTTTACGGACGATACCAGTAAAAATTACCGGATTATCGAAGCCCCGGCGGTGGAGATTTATGTTAAATCTTTGCTTACCGGCGATGAAGAGCGGGAACTAAAGGATATAAAACCGCCGCTCAGCATACCGTTTAATTACTGGTTCTGGGCGTCGATGGCAGCGGCGGTTGTTCTTCTCGGCGTTATCGGTTGGTTGGCTTACCGCCTATGGAAGAAAAAACAGGAACAGGGCTATCTGTTCAAACCGCCCCCGCCGCCTCCGCCGGCGCATGAAACGGCTCTGGCGGCCCTGCAGGAATTGTTTGCCTCGGACCTGCTGGAGAAAAAAAACTACAAACAGTATTACAGCCGCCTTTCGGATATCATGCGGCAATACGTGGAAGGGCGTTTTGCCGTTGCCGCAATGGAAGAGATAACCGGCGAGATCATTCGCGATCTGGATAAGGTGCTGGACGATAAGGAACAATTGGCTGAACTGGAGGAACTGCTAACCCTGGCCGATCTGGTCAAATTTGCCAAATATATTCCTCAGCCGGAAGAAACCGAAAAAGCGGGGCGGCAGGCGGTGCGTTTTGTGGAGGAAACCAAACTGGTGTTTGAACCGCCTGCGGATGCAGAGGTTGAGGAACGGGAAAAAGCGCAATACGCCGAAGCGGAAGAGCACAGCGGCGGCAAATTGCCGGCTGCGGATGATTCGGAAGCGAATTTGTCCTGAGGACAACCTGACTTTTGACGTTATTCCCCATCGGGTTGGGGATGACCGGAAAAATAGTAAACCGAAAGCTGTGGGTAAAAACAATAAACAACGGAGGACGAGACATTGATCGATGTTGAAGGATTAACCAGGTATTATGGTGAGAAGCGGGCGATCTCCGATGTTAGTTTTCACGTAAACAAGGGTGAAATTTTAGGATTACTCGGCCCGAATGCCGCGGGTAAAACAACGACTATGCGCATTTTGACCTGTTATATGCCGCCCACCAGCGGCAGCGCTACCGTCGGCGGATACGATATATTTGAGCAGAGTATGGATGTGCGGCGCATTACCGGGTATTTGCCGGAGAATCCCCCTCTCTATACCGAACTGACGGTGGATGATTATCTGCTGTTTGTCGCTCAATTAAAAGGTATTGAAAAGAGCCGTCTGAAAAGCGAAATCGATACGGTGATTGAGAAAGCGGCTCTGGGCGACGTACGTCACCGTATTATCGGCAAATTGTCCAAAGGGTACAAACAACGGGTTGGGCTGGCTCAGAGTCTGCTCAACAATCCGCAGATTATCATTCTGGACGAGCCGACCGTGGGATTGGACCCCAAACAAATTATTGAAATCCGCGAACTGATTAAAAATTTACGCGGCGATCACACGGTGATTCTCTCGTCTCATATCCTGCCCGAAGTGGAACAGACCTGTGAACGGGTGGTGATCATTAACGAGGGGAGAGTGGTGGCCGAAGACACGCCGGAAAACCTGACCAACCGTCTGCGCGGCAGCGAACGGATTATCATGCAGGTGGAAGGCAGCGAGGAAACGGTTAAGAAGACCCTGCAGCCGATTGCTGATATACAGAACATAACGGTAAAACCGGAGAACAACGGGCTGGTCCGGGTCGAGGTGGAAAGCGATAAAGACGTCCGTAAAGAACTGGCCAACGCCGTGGTTAAAAACGGGCTGGGGCTGCTGGAACTGACCGTTGACCGGTTCACCCTCGAAGACATCTTCCTGCATCTTACGACGAAAGAAGAGGAGGTAGCCTGACATGAAAGCGATTAGCGCCATATTCAATAAAGAATTCAAATTGTTTTTCTATTCGCCCATCGCGTATGTTATTCTGGCGCTGTTTACGGCGCTTACGGGCGTGTTCTTTTATCTCTATCTGTCCAGCTTTGTAGAAGCGGCCTTTATGGATATGATCCGTTCCCAGCAATACCGGATGGCGCCTCAAAAATTTAACGTAAACCTGATGCTCATCCGGCCCTATTTCTGGAACATCGCCCTGATTTCTCTTTTTACCCTGCCGCTTATCACCATGCGGCTTTTCTCCGAAGAGAAACGACTGGGTACCGTGGAACTGCTGTACACCAGCCCCATAACGCCGACCCAGATCATTGTGGGTAAATTCTTGGCCGGACTGGCCTATTATGTTGTGCTGCTTCTGCCCACAATGTTTTTCCATGCTATCCTGTTTCTATACGGCGATCCCGAATTTATGCCGGTGCTTTCCGGATATATCGGGTTAATTTTGATGGGTGCTTCATTTATTTCCATGGGCTTGTTTATTTCCACCCTTACCGAAAACCAGATTATTGCCGCTATCGGCGGGTTTGCGGCGGCGCTGCTGTTGTGGGTTATCGGCTGGGGGTCCAGCTTTGCCGGGCCGACTCTGGCGCCTATACTCAACTATGTGTCCATCATTACTCATTTTGAAGATTTTGCCCAGGGCGTCATAGATACACAGCATATCGCCTATTACATATTATTTTCCTTTACGGGCATCTATCTCTCGCTCAAGTCGATCGAATCGGTAAAATGGCGGGCGTAAAGAATTATGAATTAAGAATTAAGAATTATGAATAAATCAGGCACAAAGGGGCAAAGGCACAAAGGCACAAAGTATCGCAAGATTTATCTTGTCCAAAGTACATAGTACATAGTATTTAGTACTTAGTACCAAGTAGTAAGTGACGCGTGACGAGAAAATGGAAATTAGAAACTGGTAACTCGGAACTGGTTGCTGGATACTGGTAACTGGAAACTGGAAATTTAAAAACGGGAACTAAAAACTGAAAACTAAGAACTGAAAACTGATGACTAATTGCCAACCCCTCGACTGGGCTCAAGGCAGGCAGCCGAGAGCTGATAGCTGACAGCCGATAGCTAAAACCAATAACTGAAAACTGAAAACTAATAACTGAAAACTAATAACTGACAACCAAAAACAACGTGGAGAAAAATAGAATGAAAAAGATCGAAAATATTGCGGGAATTTCCGGAGTGGTGCTGCTGATTGCCGCGTTGATCTGGTACAGCATCACCAATCTCTGGGAGACCATACACTGGGTACTACTGGTTGGCGGTGTGGCCGGTATCGGTTATTTTTTGTTCGTCTTTTTCACACAAAGAGAAAAAGTCATTTCCAAACGTTCTCTTAAATACGGTTCCAACGTGGGCGTGCAGGCGCTGATGGTGCTGTTTATTGTAGCCATGCTGGCTTTTGTTTTCAGCCGGCAGCATGTTCGTTGGGACCTGACGGCCAACAATCTGTATAGCCTTTCCGAACAGACGGAAAAGATTCTTGATAATCTGGATAAGGATGTGGAAATCAAGGCCTTTTTTAAATCGGCGGATCAGAACCGGGCCCGCGACCTGCTGGACGAATATGAATACCGCTCGGCCTATTTGCGTTACGATTTGATCGATCCGGATGAAAAGCCTCAGCTCACCAAACGCTACGGGGTAACCAAATACAATACCGTGGTGGTCGAGTCGGGCGTAAAGCGCGAAACCATCGACAAGCTGGATGAATCCAATCTGACCAACGCCATTATCAAAGTAACCCGCGAGCAGGATAAGGTGATCTATTTTCTGACCGGCCACGGCGAGCGCTCCATTAAAGATGACTCCCAAAGCGGGTACAAAACGGCGGCCGAGGAAATCCGCAAAGACAATCATTTAACCAGAGAATTGAATCTGGCGCGGCGCGGCAGCATTCCCGACAGCTGTACCGTTTTAGCCATTCTGTCACCCAAAACTCCCTTATTCCAGGCGGAACTGGACACCATTGAACAATATGTGAAAGACGGCGGGAAACTGCTGGTAACGGTGGACCCGGAAACAAAAAGCAATCTGCGCGATTTCCTGCAGAAATTTCATATTTCGGTGGGCAACGATATGGTGATCGAGCAGAGCTTTGCCGCCCAGATTTTTGGCGGCGGGCCGGGAATTCCGCTGGTTAATTACTACGATCCCGACCATATCATCACCAAAGGCTTTCAGGTGATGACCTTTTTTCCGTACGCTTCATCCGTTTCGCCAATGGAAGATAAGGGCGGTTACACGATGACCGAACTGCTCAAAACCAGTAAAAGCAGCTGGGCCGAAGAAGATTTTTCCACCGGACAGGTGTCCTTCGATCCCGCTCAGGATCGTCCGGGGCCGATTGCTCTGGCTGTTATTGCCGAAAAAGACCTGCCCAAAGGGAAGTCGGCCGTGCTGGTTTTCGGCGACGCCGATTTTGCCGCCAACGCCTATTTTAAACAACAGGGCAACGGCAACCTGTTTATGAATGCCATTAACTATCTGGCCGAAGAGGAAGATTTAATTTCCGTAAGGCCCAAGCAGATCGACGATCGACGGCTGACGCTCACCCAGGCGGACGTATCCGGATTGTTTTATCTGGTAGTGATCGCTGTTCCGCTCATCGTCATCGTGCTGGGTGTGGTAATTTTCTTTAAACGAAACAAAAAATAAACGTGTACAACACAGGGAAAGAGGAATGCGAAAGACAGCTATTCTATTTATTCTCGCGGTAGCGCTGGCCGCCTATGTCTATTTTTATGAAATCAAGGGCGGAGAAGAACGGCAAAAGGAAAAAGAACTGGCCGAACAGTTGTTCCGGATGGACAAGGACAGCGTAGAAAGCATAACCATCCGCTCTCTTTTGCAAACCTTTCGTTTTGAACGGTCCGAGGACGGCTGGCTGATCAAAGAGCCGGTCGAGACGATGGCGGATGAGTCGCCGGTGAGCACTTTACTGCGCTCGCTGACCACCGCTAAGAAAACGCGCACCATAAAGATTAAAGCGGATGAACTGAGCGATTACGGACTGGATCGCCGCGCCCTTACGGTTAAGTTCACCACGAAAAACGGGGTTGCCGATTCGATTCTGCTGGGCGATAAAACCTCGATCGGCGCCAATGTGTACGCCGGCCGGGGCGATACGCTGGTCTATCTGGTGCCCCAATCCGTAAAATCCAATGCCGATAAATCGTTGTTCGACTGGCGGGATAAAAAGACCATCCATTTCGAAAAAGCAAAGGTAAGGCAGATTACCCTGCGGTCGCCCAAAGGCCGTTTTACCTTTGTAAAGGAAGGCGGCGATTGGAAGCTAACCGAACCGCTGGAAACCAAAGCGGAACGCAGCGCGGTGGACGGTATTTTGAACAAACTGGACTTCGGCCGGATCAAATCGGTTGTTGCCGAAACTTCCGACAAAGCGGCAAAATACGGTTTGACCAAACCGGCTTATCGTATAGAATTGTTCAGCGGGGCGGAAAAGGCCAAAAGCGGTTTATCTTTTTCCCGGCCAAAAGGAAACACGGTGTACGGCAAAGACGATGTGCGCCCGCACATTTTTACCGTGGACACTCTGTTTCTGGAACCGTTTAACAAAGACCTGTTCGGTTACCGGGATAAAAAAATCCTTGATTTTGAACGGGATAAGGTAAACAAAATCAATCTGCTCTATGAAGATACTCTGTTGACGCTGGTAAAGGACACCAGCAATGTTTGGCGTCTGAACAGCGGGGAAAAGCTGAAAAGTTGGAAGGTGAACAGCCTGCTCAGCAGTTTGTCTTCGCTTAAAGCGGAAAAATTTGTAGAGGAAAACCCGCCCTATCTGATGCCCTACGGTCTGGTAAATCCCGAAGGGCAGATCGAACTGTTCGCCGGCGACGATCCTCTGGTTAAACTGGACATCGGCAAAAAGAAAAAGGATATGGTCTATGTGCGAAACCCGAGAAGGAAACAGGTGGTAACCATAAAAGAAAGTAAACTGAAGGATCTGTTTCCGAAGAAAAAGGATCTGGTGGAAGAAGTGAAAAAAGAGACCTCACAGGAAGCGGATAAATCATAATGTACCGATTCGCCGATCCCCTGTACTTAATACTGCTGTTGATTCTGCCGGCGATGGTCTGGTGGTACGTGCGCGGGTTAAGAGGCCGCGGCGCCAAAATCCGTTACTCGGATGTGGGCCTGCTTAAAAATTTAACGCCCACCCTGCGCCAGAGGCTGCGGCACGGTGTGTTTGTACTGCGCGTGCTGGCCGTTGCCGCCTTTATTCTGGCTTTGGCCCGGCCGCAGTCCAGCAGCAAAGAGGAAGAAATTTCCACCGAAGGCGTGGATATCGTACTGGCAATGGATGTTTCCAGCAGTATGCTGGCTGAGGATTTTAAGCCCAACAACCGGCTCACTGCAGCCAAAGTTGTGGCCAGGGAATTCATCAAAGGACGCAAAAACGACCGGCTGGGGATGGTGGTGTTTGCCGGCGAGAGCTTTACCCAGTGTCCGCTTACGCTGGATTACGGCGTGCTGCTGGAACTGCTGGATCAGGTAAAAGTAGCCGACAAGGATTGGGACGGTACGGCCATCGGTATGGGTCTGGTGAACGCCATTGACCGCCTGCGCGACAGCAAAGCCAAAAGCAAGGTGATTATCCTGCTGACCGACGGGGTGAACAATCGCGGGCAGGTGGACCCGATCACAGCGGCGCGCATTGCCCAGGCCTACGGGATCAAAATTTACACCATCGGCGCCGGTACGCGCGGTACGGCCATGTATCCGGTGGACGATCCGGTGTTGGGCCGCCGCTACGTGCCCATGCGGGTGGAAATTGACGAGGAAGTGTTAAAAGAGATCGCCCGGATCACCGGCGGCACCTATTTCCGGGCCACCGATTCCGATAAACTACGGGAAATCTACAAGGAAATCGGGGAGATGGAAAAGACCAAGATTGAAGTGAAAGAATACACCCGCTACGAAGAATACTTTGTCTATTTTGTGGGATTCGGTCTGGCGCTGCTGCTGTTGGAAATCATTTTGGCCAACACCTATTTCAAGAAGATACCGTAAGGTTGGTTTGTTTTTGTTGTAATTTTGGAGTGATGTTGTAGTGGACGTATTGCGATTCGAACATCCGTATTTTTTGCACGGCTTGTGGGGCGTGCCGCTGCTGGCGCTGTTTTTCGTCTATGTGTTCCGGCAGAAGGAAAACCTGCTGAAACGATTCGGGCATCTGGATATTTTGCGCAAGCTGATGCCCGGTTACAGTAAAGAACGGGCCGTCTGGAAAACGGTGCTCTTTATCCTGGCCTACGCCTCTTTTGTGGTGGCTCTGGCCAATCCGCAAATCGGGACCAAACTGGAAGAAGTGAAACGCGAGGGTGTGGACATCATTATCGCTTTGGATGTTTCGCTGAGCATGCAGGCCGAGGATATCGCTCCCAACCGCCTGGAAAAAGCCAAGCACGAGATCGCCCGCTTTATCGATATGCTGCAGGGCGACCGTATCGGACTAGTGGCCTTTGCCGGGATGTCGCATGTGTTGTGTCCGCTCACGCTGGATTATTCGGCCGCCAAGTTGTTCCTGAATATGATGGCGACGGATTTAATTCCACAACCGGGTACGGCTATCGGCAGCGCCATACGCAGGGCGGCCAAAGCCTTTAACCGCAAGGAACACAAACACAAGGTGCTTATTCTGATCACCGATGGAGAGGATCACGAAACCAAGCCGGTGGAAGCCGCGGAAGAGGCGGCAAAAGAAGGCGTTAAAATCTACACTATCGGACTGGGTTCCGAACAGGGCGTCCCCATTCCCTTGTACGACCGTTACGGCAACCGCATCGGATTTAAGAAAGACCGCGAAGGCAACGTGGTTACCACAAAACTGGATGCGGCGACTCTGCAAAAAATTGCCTATATTACGGGCGGTAAATATTACATTTCATCCGCCGGCGAAACGGAACTGGAAGATATTTTTGACGAGATAAACAAGCTGGAAAAAAAAGAACTGACCTCGCGCCAGTTTTCGCAATATGAAAGCCGCTTCCAGATTTTTATCGGGTTGGGTTTGATCTTTTTACTGTTGGAAACGTTTTTACCGGTGAGGAAGAAGAAAGAAAATTATTAGCCGTTGGGTGTGAGTCTTCGGCTCAGGCTTCCTGAACGTACCTTTCCCGTTGAAATAGGGGTTGAAGGGAAAACAGTAAAAAAACAATAATAGTAAATATCAAAAAATCTATATAATAATTCATAACTGTTCTAAATATTTAATGATGGATGCTAAAAAGATCACTATTTATAAATTTCCCCCTAATAAGGGGGATTAAGGGGGTGTTTTTTTGAAAACGTGCATTTAATGTTTTTTGTTATAATACAACCCCCTAACCCTCCCGCCGCTGCGGGACAGGCTCTTTTTTAAGGGGGAATTACCGCTCAACTAAGATTAAATAATGTAATAGCGGACTATTTAATACAGATATGTACTCTGTACTAAATACTATGTACTCTGTACAAAATACGGATTTTAGCAGAAAAGAATAGAAGGCAGCGATGTATCGTATAATTGTTTTAAGCGTGATTACATTATTCATTACGGCGAGTATAGCCGCAGGGCAGGGCATTCGCGGTAAAGTGAACGAAGGGAATGCGCTGTATAAAGAGGGCAAATACGAAGAAGCCCTGGCCGCATATCAGGACGCTCTGCTGGATGATCCGCTGAATGAAACCGGTTTGTTCAACAAAGGCGACGCGCTGTATAAGATGAAAAAATATGATGAAGCCCTGGAAGTTTTTCAACAACTGCTGGGCAGCGAAAATCCGGAGATCACGGCCAAAGCCTATTACAATATAGGGAACACGCGTTTTCAGCAAAACAAATTACAGGAAGCCATCGACGCCTACAAAAAGGCGCTGGAAATAAAGCCGGATGATTACGATACCAAATACAATCTGGAACTGGCCCGCGCCAAATTGAAAGAAATGGCTAAAAAACAGCCGCAACAAAATCAGCAGAATCAGCAGCAAAAACAACAGCAGGGCGAACAGCAGCAGCAACAACAGCAAAAGCAGGATCAGCAGCAGCAAAAGGAACAGAACAAAAAACAGCAGCAAAAGCAGCAGAGCGATGAAAAGAAAAAAGAAGAGCAGCAGAAACAGCAGCAGGTGCAGCGGCAAAAGGATAAAATAAGCAAGGAAGAAGCCGAGCGCATCCTGAACGCCCTGCGTGAAGAGGAAAAAAGCGCGCAAAAGAAAAAGCGCCCCATTCGCGGCGGGCGCCGTAAGGTGGATAAGGATTGGTAAGGAGTTGTTAGTTATCAGTTATTGGTTTTGGCTATCGGCTGTCAGCTATCAGCTGTCGGCTATCGGCTGTTAGCCCTGAGCGCAGTCGAAGGTGCCTGCCCTGAGCGTAGTCGAAGGGTTGACTATTAGTTTTCTGTTGTTAGTTTTCAGATGCTGGATGCTGGAAACTGGAAATTTGGAACTAATAACTCAATAACTTAATAACTTAGTAACTTGAGATTGGAAACAGGTACTAAATTACGAATCATTCAATTACGAATTACGAATTGAATGCTGATGGCCAACAATTAATGAATGGATGAATTGGTGAATTGTTGAATTAATGGGAATTACATATGCCTATGGCTAATGGCCGAGAGCTGATAGCTAAAATTCACGAATTTCGAATATCGATTAACGATTGAAGAATTATGAACCAATAACCCAATAACTTAATAACTCGGAACCGGTAACTGATAACTAAGAACTGACCCTTCGACTGCGCTCAGGGCAGGCAGCTGACAGCTAACTCAAATAAATACAATGTACTAAGTACTAACTACTAACTACTCTGTACTAAGTACTAAATACTAAAAAATGAAAAAACATATAACGAAAACAAGATATCTGCTTTTATTTGCCGTTTTGGTATCCGCTGCTGGGGCGCTGCGGGCTGAGGATGAAATAACCCTGCGGGCTACGGTGGATCGCAATACGGTGGCGCCGGATCAGCAATTCCGTTATACCATTGAAGTAAGCGGCAAATCAATGTCGCTGCCGGATGTGCAGTTTCCCGCGTTGGATGATTTTTATGTGCTGTCCGGGCCTAATACATCCACCAGCGTGCAATGGATTAACGGGGCGATGAGTTCTTCCAAATCGTTCAGCTTTTATTTGCGTCCCAAAAAGGAAGGCAAATTCATCATCGGCAAAGCCTATCTTACATACAACGATAAAACCTACGAATCCAACACCATTACCATAACGGTAACTAAATCCGCCGGCGTGGCATCGGCTCCGGCATCCAAAGGTAAAAAGGCGCCGCCCAAACAAAGCAAGGACGCCAGCGTGGCCGGAAAGGATTTATTCCTGAAAACCGAGGTATCGCGACGCAAAGCCTTTATCGGCCAGCAGATTGTTGTGGAATATAAGCTGTATTTTCGGGTAAACGTCCGCGGATACAATGTGGATAAAATGCCGGCCAGCGCGGGATTCTGGACGGAAGAATTCAAGATGCCCAATCAGCCGGTTATCAGCAACGAAATTGTGAACGGGGTAAATTATAATGTGGCCACGCTGCGCAAGGTAGCGCTTTTTCCCACCCAAAGCGGCAAACTGACCATCGAGCCGATGCAGATCACGTTGGAGGCGCTGGTACGGGCCAGCCGCCGCCGGCGCAGTCTGTTCGACAGTTTTTTTGACGATCCGTTTGGCCGTACGGTGCAGAAAACCGTTATCAGCAAACCCGTTACCGTAACCGTTGCCGAGCTGCCGCAGGAGGGGCGTCCGTCCACTTTTGGCGGTGCGGTGGGCCGTTTTCGCTTTGATGCGCAACTGGATAAGCAGGAAGTGGCCGTCGACGAGCCGGTCAGCCTCAAAATGCAGATAAGCGGTTCGGGAAATATCAAGCTGGTGCAGCTGCCCAAAATTCAAACCCCGCCGGATCTGGAACAGTACGAGCCGAAAGTGGCCACGCATATCAACAATGACGGAGCGCGGATCAGCGGGCGGAAAAGCGCCGAATACGTACTTATTCCCCGTAACGAAGGAACGTTTGAGATAAAGGAACTGAGCTTCTCTTATTTTGATCCGCAGCAAAAAAAATACAACACCGTTAAACGGGGGCCGTTTGTCATCCGGGTGCGCGCCGGAGAAGGGCAGCGCTTAAGCGGTCGGCGGGCCAGCGGGTTGCTGAACCGTCAGGAAGTGGAATTGTTGGGTAAAGACATCCGCTTTATTAAAGAAGAAAGCGATTTCAGCCCCATCGGCTACCGGGTGTATCTTTCGGCCGGATTCTGGTTGAGCATCCTGGGGGCGCTGCTGCTGTTCATCGGCTTCTTTATCTATAACGAGCGGCAAACCCGGCTGTTAAGCGACGAACGCCTGGCGCGGCTGGTGAAGGCCGGCAAAATTGCCACACGTCAGCTTGCGGAAGCCAAAAAGATGATCGGCGCAGCGGAACAAAGCGCCTTTTACAGAGCCGTTACTTCCGCTTTGCAGGGTTTTGTTCAAAATAAGATGAATATCGATTTGACCGATTTCAGCGAAGAGAATATCCGCCGGGTTCTGGGACAAAAAGGGGTGGACGACCAGGTGATCGAAGAATATATGTCTGTGCTGCAGGAAAGCGATTTCCGCCAGTTTGCCAGCATCCCCGCCGATGAAGCGGAACGAAAAACCTTCTACGAAAAAGCGAGGAGTGTTTTGACGAGGTTGGAGAAGTGGATGTAGAAGACAAAAGAAAAATGACAAATGACAAAAGAAAAAAGACAAAAGAAAAATGACAAATGACAAATGACAAAAGAAAAAAGACAAAAGAAAAATGACAAAAGACAAATGAAAAAAGATATATAAAAAATGATAAATGATAAAATGCAGATGAAAATATTTGCCGCTGTGATAAGCGTTCTGTTTTTTGCCGCTTTGTTGTACGCGGATGAGAGTGCGCATTATTTTGAGCAGGGCAACAAATTCTACAAAGAGGGCGCATACGATAAAGCCATCGAACAGTATCAAAAGGTGCTGGCTTTGGGATATGAGAGCGGGGAAGTGTATTTTAATCTGGGTAACGCCTATTACCGCACCGACCAGATTGGCCTGGCCCGGCTGTATTACGAAAAAGCGGCGCGCTTTCTTAAAAACGACGAAGCTCTGCAGCAAAATCTTGGTCTGGTACAAATGCGGCTGGTGGATCAAATCGAAACGCCGCCGCGATTGTTTTTGGCGGAATGGTGGGATGCTTTCCTGAATCTGTTTCCCATATCCACCCTTAGCTGGATCACTGTGGGCTTGTTATGGCTGTTCCTGACCGCGCTGGCCATTCGAATTTATTTTGCCAGCCGCGGACGGGGCCGAAGATTACGCGGAATAACCGTTACGCTGCTTACGGCGCTGCTTTTATCCGCTTTAATTTTGGTGCAGAAGATTTATCGTTTTGAAAGCGAACAATACGGAATTATATTACAGCCCACGGTTACGGTGCACGCTTCACCCAGCGATAGCGGTACCGAAGTGTTTGTACTGCACGAAGGCACCAAAGTAGAGGTGCTGCGCCGGACGGGCGATTGGCTGGAAATACGCCTGGCCGACGGGAAAACCGGCTGGCTGCAAAATAAAATGATGGAAGTGATTTAACGTTTGATAAAAGAGGGAACGATGAAAATATTTCTGGTTGTTTTGTTTTCTGTTATTCTGGCGGCAGGGTGCGCGTCATCCAAAAAAACGGTGGATGAGGGAACGCAGAGCGGCGCATCATCCGCCCTGTACGACGAATCCTTTGATCCGTTGAGCCTGAATGACGATGATATCGTTATCAAAGGAAAAGCGGATAAGGCCTCCCCGGCGGCGGGACGGAAGGATGCGGAAAAGGTTTCGGAAAAGACAACAGCCGTTGCCTCTTCGTTGCCGCTGCAGGAAGCGGACGGCTATCGCGTGCAGATTCTGGCTACAAAAAGTTACGAAGCGGCCACCGTGGCTCAACAGACGGCGGAAGAACAGTTTGCCCCTCTCAACTATAAAACCTACATCAGTTTCGAAGCTCCCCAGTACAAAGTGCGCGTCGGCGACGCCCTTACCCGCAGCGAAGCGGAAGAAATACGAGCCGCCGCCCGCGACTTCGGTTACCGAGGCGCCTTTATCGTACGCAGCAAGGTGATGGTGCAAAAGAGACAGCAATAAACAATACTATGATTTATCAAACCGTTATCTTCCTTTAATCCCACAAATTCTTATTGTATGGCAAAAGCATGATCAAACTTGAAGGGTAAGTTTGATTATTGCGAGCCCGGAAGTATATCTAAAAGTACTCTTGCACCTTTGCATGATATTGATTATCTTTTATGTACAGTTGTATTCCTTCAGTAAACGTATTTTTACACATAAATATAGATCCTTTCCGGTTGTTTATTCTGCAGTATTAAAGAGAAGCGGTTTGTACATTGATTCAAACTGAATTCTGATGTATCGGTTTGTACCGTTGTCTATATAAATCCATATAGAGAATATTTATCTGATTTTCAGGTTATTGTCCACTTTTGGCCGGGATTCCGCACTTGTTCAAAGTAGGATTATTGTCTTAAGCGAATGACCTCGCAGGGCGATGCATCCCATAATTTAAAGAATCCGAAGCCAAACACGGGGAATGTAATAGTGCAGGAGGCTCCTTCTGTAATTGACGGGGCGGAGCCGTTTGAAAATGGCCTGTATGGGCGGCGTTCAGAAATCCAGTGGGCTTTTGACGGCCATACCGCCGCGGTTAAGGACGTGGGTGTAAATCATAGTGGTTTTGACGTCTTTATGGCCGAGCAGCTCCTGAACGGTGCGGATGTCGTATCCGTTTTGCAGCAAATGTGTGGCAAAGCTGTGCCGAAAGGTATGGGGGCTGACCGGTTTAACAATATCGGTTTGTTTAACGGCTTTGCGTACAGCTTTTTGAACCAGGCTATCGGATATATGATGACGGCGCTTCGGCGCATCGGGCTGCCGCGGATCTTTTGAAAGCGTGGCTGCCGGAAATAAATACTGCCAGCCGGGGTCTTTGGCGGCGGAAGGATATTTTTTTTTCAGAGCATAGGGAAGAGCGGCCTGCCCGTATCCGGAAGCCAGATCGATTTGATGCAGTGCGAGTACGCTTTTGATATGCAGTTTGAGCGGTTGGCTGAGTTTTTCGGGTAGAATGGTGTGGCGGTCTTTGCTTCCTTTGCCGTCCCGTACTGTGATTTGCTTAAACTTAAAATCCACATCCTTAATGCGCAGGCGCAGACATTCCATCAGGCGCAGCCCTCCACCATAGAGCAGACCGCAGATGATGGTATAAGGATATTTGAGGTGACGGAATACGGCGTTGACTTCCTCTTTGGATAAGACAACGGGCAGTTTGGGAATCTTTTTAGCGCGAATATAATCTTCCACCTGATCGAGCTGATCGTCAAGTATATGTTTATAGAGGAAGAGGATGGCGCTAAGGGCTTGATTTTGGGTGGAAGGAGCGACGCGCCGTTTAACGGCCAGGAAGGTAAGATACTGATTGATTTCATCGGCGCCCATCTCGGCCGGATGGCGTTTTTTATGAAAGAGGATAAACTGACGCACCCAGTTAATATAGGTTTCCTCGGTACGGATGCTGTAATGCATGGCGCGGAGGCGGTCGCGCATTTGAACAAGTAGCTTTGTTTTTGGCATGGCTGCTCCGATCAACATTTTTGCCGGCCACCGATGGATAACATACATGGACCGAACAAGACAAGCCGTTTGGAAATCGAAGTGACCGGTTTGTGTTTAATAGTAAATAAAGATATACAAAAGTACACCAGAAATATACGAAGTGTTTTTACGAAAAACAAGTTTTAGTGAGGAAAAAATACGGATAAAAATCATTTTTTATAATTTCCATGCCTTTGACTAAAAAACAAAATTTAGGCGGAAGGGTGACGTAATAAAAATTGGCATGATAATAAATGTCAGCGGTCAAATCCGTACAGTGGTAAAGGATTAAAGACAAATAGCAGAGAGATCAAAATATAAATAAGGCGTTGAAAAAATTTTAAAATTTTTTTATAGTAAGTAAGTTTGCAGTACAATTATAGTTGGCCATATTCAGGAGAGAGTTATAAATGGCACAATTTGCAACTTTTGATGATCTGAGTCGTTTTAACAAAGACCTGCAAAAATCAGTTCTCTTGAAAGAAGCATCCTCCTCCAAGGTTGGCAAATCAGTTTTTCTTTCCCATTCATCAAAGGACAAAGAATATTTACCTGCTATAATATCAATCCTTAAGAATCATGGTGGACGCGTCTATGTAGATAGCGAAGATGATCGGCTGCCTACGCCCCCCAATAGAAAGACAGCAAATATCTTGCGTGAGACCGTAAACTCTTGCCTAAGGTTCGTACTTTTTATCACCACAAACAGCAAAGACAGCAGATGGATACCATGGGAGTTGGGACTTGCAGACGGCGAGAAGGGCTTTTGGCCTATAGCCTTGTTTCCAACAGCAGCAAACACATATGAACAAAGTTGGTCGGAGGTAGAGTATCTTGGCCTTTATCAGAGAATAGTCTGGGGAAAAATCAAGGATGTTACAGAGAA
This sequence comes from Caldithrix abyssi, assembly GCA_011369465.1. Taxonomy (GTDB): domain Bacteria; phylum Calditrichota; class Calditrichia; order Calditrichales; family Calditrichaceae; genus DRQG01. Next base: position 2,448 of record DRQG01000104.1, on the reverse strand, counting down.
AGACGGTTGGATTGTTTTAAATCACGAGAATAATACAGCCGTCACATTGAGGCGTTGGTTAACGGAGGATTAAAAATGCGACTTAAGGATTTATTTGAAAAATGGGGATTAACAGGTTTAAAAGTTAAAACACCAATTCTTGAGATGGATTGGGAACCAAGTGATCCCGACAAGAATGCAGCTTGGGATTTGTATGTCGAGCTCCTTACAAGAATAACTACACAAAAACTGCCAGATGAGTATGGAACGGAAGCTGCTGCTCTTAAGAGCGTATACAAAATATTTGAACTAACTAGAACAACTCTTAAGCAACATGGTCGAAAGGCAGAAAATTTTACAAGAATTGCTATCATTGTACTTAATCAAGTTATTAGACCTTTTACAGCAAAATGGCATCAGCTCAGTGAACAAGGGGCTTTTGGCAAAGAGGAAAAATGTATCGAGTTCAGAAAAGAATTAGCCGAACTTCAAGTAAAACTCAGAGCCTATACAAAGATGCTGTCAGAATTGGCAGATGTTGAAGATATGACCGACATGGAGGATTACTGATGAGTGAATTTCCAAAACATAAGGTTTTTATCAGTTATCACCATGCAAATGATCAAGCTTACAAATCAGCTTTGCTTGATCTAAATAAACGTTTAGATATTTTTATTGATGAGTCAGTGGATACTGGAGATATAGACCCAAATCTGTCTGATGAGTCCATCCGTATAAAAATCCGCGACGAATACTTAAGGGATTCTTCAGTAACTATACTACTGGTTGGTACGGAAACCGCAAGAAGAAAGCATATAGACTGGGAACTTTACTCCAGTATGATAGACGGACAAGTCAACAAAAAGAGCGGGCTTGTTGTCGTCCAACTTCCAAGTACGAATCCACAACATTTTACGGCTGCATTTGGTGATGACGAAAAGAAAAGGCTTTATCCAGAAGTAACTAGTTGGTGTTCGATTGATTCACGCAGTGAATATGAGCAACGTTATCCTTACCTGCCAGCTCGTATTATCGATCAACTGCTTTCCAAAGATGCAAAAGTATCAGTAACACAGTGGTCTCGCCTTGGAAATGATCTTGAGAATCTTGCTTTTCTAATTGATTGCGCCTATAGAGAGCGTGAAAATTGCAATTATGATTTATCTAGACCAATGAAGAAAATTGATTCCTAACAAATGGCCAACAAGCGCATGCACCAGAATTTGCCACGCGGACGATGAATCGGCATTTTGAAGGTTTTTTGAGCGTGGCAAATCTGGTGATGCGCATTCCGTTATAAAGCTATATTTATTAATTGGAAAATAGGATATGAAGTATAATTATTAAAGAAGAAAATGTTTTATAAGGATATGAAAATATTTGATATAATTAGCTTAAAAAAAAGTGACCGTGCTAAACTTAGAAGTTTAAATGATATTATCGATATATTATTTTTGCAAAAAGATATAAAAAAACTTTCAATAATAGATATTAATAATTTAAATATAGAGGGTGTTGAAAAATATCAAAGCCTTATTATGAAACATTTATATGATATTTTTAATCCTGATATTGCTTGTTTCTATAAACGAAATATTAATGAGAACGTTTTTGAAAAATTTATAGGTTTTCCAGATACTTTTTGGCAAAAAAAAGAAAACAAAGAAAAATTCGAAAAATGGCCAATAAATAAAGGTGCGATTGGTAAAGTTGTAAAAACTTGCAAACCTGTAATCATCAATAATCCAGGGGTTTTAATAAAGAAAGGTGAATTCGTTCCTTTTCAGAAAAAAATGAAAAGCGAGATATTGGTGCCAATTGTTATAAATGATTTTGTAGTATCTATAATCATATTAAGCTATTTTAAAAAGAATAAAATTGATATAGTATTAAGGGAGTATATTAACACTGTTTGTTCTGTTCTAGGAATAATTTTTAAAAATGAATATGATAAAAAAAATAAAGAACGTATAATAGATTTTCTAAAATCTGTATCTTCTCATAGTTCAGAAAATATTGATAAAATATTAAAAAATTATTATGATTCAATGAAGTCTTTAATGAAAATACATATCATAGAATATTATTTATATAATAAGATAGATGATACATTAGTCCTTAGGGGATATTATCCTTTAAAAGTTAAAAATAAAAAAGTAAGCAGTGATGATTTTGACTTAAAAGTATTTTTATACAAAGATAGTTTAAGTGGTGAAGCCATTTATCAAAAGAAAGCTATTATTCATACAAATATTATTAATGATAGTAAATTTAATAACAAAAAATTTGCTAAAAGATTTAAACTAAATTGGTTCATTTCTGTTCCTATTCTAGTCTCCTCTCAAGAGGTAATCGGTGTTATAAATATTTGGCCTGATATGCCATATGAATTATATGATTTTGCCTTGTCTGAATATATAGAATTGTCTACTTATTCTCTTGGTACATTTATCAAAGAATCTTATGTAT
>DRQG01000103.1 GCA_011369465.1 Caldithrix abyssi | reverse complement strand
AAGTTTTTTGAGAAATACGTTCTTGCATCTTATGTTTTTGAAAGGAATAATGAACAATCATGTCATGGCCTCCACTTTGATAAATAATCCAAATTAATGGGTATTTCGAGTAGATGCCAAATGACATAATACTGAATTAAGAATATAAAGGCACAAAGGGACAAAGGCACATAGGCACAAAGTACCGCAAGATTTATCTTGCGCTCAGGGCAACAACATAATGTCATAGTGCGCTACGTCGAACTATGACACAACCTTCGACAGGCTCAAAGTTCGGAGACTGAGCTCTTCGTGTCCCGACGTGTGGGGATCGAAGCCGATGGCCAAAGCTGATAGCCGATAGCCACGTTCCGAAGGACTGGAATTTCGAACACCGATTAACGAATGGCGAACTAAGAACTGAACACAGAGAACTTTCGTAGCGAAGCGAAGAATCCGCCGTGGCGGGGAAAACTCGGAACTGGGAATTGGATGCTGGATACTTGATGCTGGAAATGAAATTAAAAATGAAGAATAACTCTGTGTCCTCGGTGCACTCGGTGGTTGGATAAAACAGGGACAAAGGGACAGAGGCACAAAGTAACCCTTCGACTATGCTCAGGGCAGGCACCTTCGACTGCGCTCAGGGTGACAAAACATAGTGTCATAGTGAGCTACGTCGAACTATGACACGTCCATCGACAGGCCCAGGGTTCGGAGACTGAGCTCTGCCTGTCCCGACTTGTCAGGGGCGAAGCCTACGTGTTTCCTTCGACGTCGCTCAGGGCAGACAGCCGATAGCTGATAGCTGACAGCCAATCCAATAATTTAACAACTTAATAACTTAATAACTAACAACTGACAACTACCAACTCTGCTCTAACTCTCCTCAAATCGGATATTCCGTTTTTCCAGTTCCCGCATAAACAACTCGCCCGGAACAGCCAGTTCCTGTCGCAGCACGCCGCGGTCCGTGATTATGCCTTCCATAAGCATTTGCAGGATGATGGCCGCCGGGAAAGCGGTGGTGCGCATCATAGCCGTTAAACCGGCCTCTTTATCACCGTATTCTATGGCCTGGTACTGGACGGAGGCACTGCTGCCGCCTTTTTGCCCGCTGGCCGTTATCCGGATGAGCGTAACGTCTTCATCCTCATAGGTGAGGGGAATGGAGAGCATCCGTTCAAACACATCCCGCCGGGAAAGCTCCGTCCCGTCAAATTTTATACGCTTCTCATCGCAAAAACCCAAATCAATCATAGCTTTCATCAGATGACAGTGTCCGGGGTAACGGATCGTTTTATAATCGAGATAATTTATTTTGCCTTCAAATGTTTTGGGCAAAGTGGAAGTGCCTCCGGAGGTGTAAAAAGCCTCCAGCATACCGAACGGTCGCGGAAAATCAATTTCTTCCACCTCGGTCATAGAAGGTACGGTTTTTTGTTTACCGTCTTCCAGAATAACCGCCGGCTCGATATATTCGTTTATTAAACCGTGCACGGAAAACAACAGCATATAGTTAAGCGGCGTTTTAGGATGCAGCGGCAAACCGCCAACCCGGATTTTTAGAGAATCTACCCTGGCCAATTGATCAGCCGCATAGGCGGCCACCACGGATACCATTCCGGGAGCCAGCCCGCAATCGGGTACAACGCCCACTCCGGCATCCCTGGCTGCAGCGTCCAGTGCAAATTGTTTCTCCACTACGGTGTTGTTGCCGCCTAAATCCACAAAATGACAACCGGTTTGAATGGCCAGTTTTGTCAGCTCCAAATTATAATCGTACGGCACGGCGCTGGCAACGCCATCTGCGCTTTGAAACAGGGGCCGTAACGACGCGCTGTCATCTGCTTTTATCGGCGTAACGCTTAAACGCGTATCTTTAAAACGCTCTTTGATGGCCTCCAAAGCCCGGTCAGAACGATCGATTACGGTTAATTTTTCCAGTTGATTGTTCTTTAAAAAATCGTGGACAAATCCATAAGCCATTCGCCCGGCGCCCATTAATACAATACGCATACATTCTCCGCGGTTTATCGATACAAAGCCTTAAAATCCCAGATAATGTTTTTACAGGCAGAGCATTCTATTAATGATGTGATTTCGGAACTGCCTGCATCTATTTTATATATACCGTTTTCATTTTCCGAATCATACGAAAAATATACATAAATGCCGTTAAAACCCTTTAGGGTATATTCAGCGCTCACGGTACTTATCTGACGGCGATTGCTTCCGTTTAAATCCATAATAAAGATATGCCGCTTATCGTTCCCTTCGCTGCGGGCGGTGAAGGCCAGTTGTGTTTTACCGTCCGACCAGGTTAGATCGCTTATGTAGTCATTGGAGAACGCTGAGGTATAACTGTATAGAGTGTCTATTCCCTTGCTGTTTATGGCATAACGCATCAAATAGGCGGTAAATGTGCTGCCTGTTTGTTGTCTGCAACTAAAGTAAATATAACCGTTGTTGGGACTAAAGGTAATGGCGTCGATAAACGTACTGTCGAACCCGGTTACCTGAACACGCGAACCGGAATACAGGTTATACAAAAATATATTCCCGAAACTTTGCTCAGGAACAGAGCCTTCGTAAGCCAACATAGTTACATTGGGCGAAATGGCGGGCAGATCGTCTTCCGTTTGACCGTTACTTAATTTTTTGGTGCTGCCCTGATCCGTATTTAATCGAAATAATTCCAGAATTTCCGAACCCGTTTCGCGCATCCGCAGAATGATTACCTTTCCGTCGCGGGAGATTGCAGCCAAACGACTTAAACCGGATGTGGAAAAAATTTCTTCTTTTTCCCCGCCGAGTTCTGCAACGGCGTAAATGTATGTAGCTAAAGGGGAAACGTGATTTTCCTGTACATATATTTTTTCTCCTTCCGGGGGCCAGACGATGGAATGAAGCTCTTTTACCGTCGTTAAGAATTGTTTTCGTTCGCCCTTGTCGTCACATACAAACAAAGAATCAATATTGGTGCCGCTAAGGTCCGGCGAGTAGGCAATACTCAGCGGCAGTTCAACAGGAGGCAGCTCTGTGGAGGTACTGCAATTATTGGTTACGAACAGAAGGCCGCCAAACAACAAAACAAGGAAAATACGTGTTACGCGCATAGGATCACCTGACTTTCTTCATTTGGGATGACTCAACTCGTTGCATCATAAACATTAAGGCGATAAATATGTTCCCGGCTCACCAAAGAATCAAATATTTCTTCGTTGTGTGAAATAAGCAGCAGGCCTTTACCTTCACTTTGTTTGCTGCGAATGATGGCAATTATTTTTTTGATACTGGCAAAGTCCAGGCCATTCAGCGGTTCGTCCAGTACAATCAGGTCGGTATCGAGCGCCAGAGTGGGCAGCAGGTTGAGCCGCTGTTTCTGCCCTCCGCTAAGCAGACCGATGCGTTTCCCCAGAAAATTCGCGCTTACCTCGCCGCGGAATAGGGTATTCAGCAGATCGATTTTGTCCTTTGTGTTGAGCTTTCGTTTGAGCGGCAAACCGTCGAATACACTGCCCACCGTGGCTTGCAGATTGAGAGCTTCATCGGCGTGTTGAAAAACCATACCCGCTTTTTTACCCCAGATTTCTCGTCTCCAGAATGCGGGTGGAGTGTTTTCATTTATTTTTTTGCCCAACAGAATCATATCTAATTTTTGAGCCCGTTGCAGGCCCATAATAATTTTTGCCAGGGTTGTTTTTCCCAATCCGCTGGGCGCTTTCAAATAAACCATTTCTCCCCGGTTTAATCGAAACGGCTTCGGCTCATCCGGCTTGTCCGGTTTGTGGAAATAAAAATCGTGGTCGTACACGCGGAAAGGATTGCGGATTGTTATCAAATTCTGGTTTTTCTGTCCCTTTAACTGCGTGGGTTTGTCTTTGACAGCCCGCGTGTTTTTTAACCAGTCCAGATAATCGGTGGGAGCGAAGTCACGCATCAGCAAACCCGCCTCACTGCGTACCAGTTCTTTGAAGCGGATAAAAGGAAGCAGTTCTCTGTAATGGCGAAAGATTTCCCCGATGATCGAATAATCGTGGGTGATAAACAAACAGGTAAACGGTTTACGATAGAAGATATTAATAAGCAGCCGGATAAAACGATTACGCGTTTGATCATCCAGACTGCCGGAGGGTTCGTCGAAAACAAACAAAGAATTATCCGCGGGGATATCGCTTTTCAGGTATTCGTTGAGTCGTTTAAAAGCCATCGTGAGCAGAAGGCGCTGTTTTTCGCCGCCGCTGGGACGGTATGGCAGGGGATAAATATCCAAAAGCGATTGCAGATAGGTATCGTCTTTGGTATCGAACAAATGGCGCAAGATGCCCTGTCCGTCGCCGGCATCTTTCAGGCTTCCTTCGCTTAGCTGTTCGCCCAGTTTGAGCAGGGGATTCAGGTGAGAGGAGGGCTCCTGAAAGACAAAAAAACCTTCCTTTTTCATATTTTTGAGTAAGCGGCTCTTCAGATATTTTTGATAGGAAGCGCCGTTTATTTCCACGCTTAGAGCGGCGGGGTCCAACAGGCCGTAAACCGCTTTAGCCAGCAGCGATTTTCCGATGCCGGATTCACCGAATATAAAAGTAATCGCGCCGCCGGCTATGGGATAGTCGTCTATGGCCGCCAGGGTACGGCTGCCGGTTTTTATTTCTATTTGAAAATGCCTGTTCATTATAATTTAAACCGTTCCGTAAAACCGTTGGCAATTTTATAAATGCTTAACAAAGAAAAAACAATCAGAAAGGCCACGGTTACGCCCTGCAAATGTTCAAAAAATATTTTACTGATATAAGACGGATGCATCAGGCTGTTGCCAATGGCCAGAATATCCTGCTTGCTGTCTATATTGGCCAAAAGAGTACCCAGAGTAACGGGCAGATCGATTGAGCTGAGCGTGGTGGACAACCCGATGGAGATAATGAAATCCACGCTGCATTGTAAAAAGATGGCTACGCCAAAGATAGCGATGAGTTTATTAAAAATATGTACGCGGCTGTTCATCCACAAAATATCATAGTTAATGATTCGGCTCTCGGCAATTCCCCGCACCAGCATAGCCTGATAAAAATCACTTTTATGAAAATGTCTCACCCGTTCACGCATCAGGTCGACCAGTTCCTGGAATACAAACAGGCTAACCACTATAGCCATCAACACGAGCACGGTAAAAGTGGATTGCAGTTTTCCCTGCTGCAAAAGAAGGGTGATGCCCACATAACCGAATAAAATACCCACTATCTGGGGGATGGAACGCAGGATATTGAGCAGAAAAACAAACAAAGTGCGCAGCCAGCGATGGGGCAAAAGAAGGCTGTTCACCGTTATCCAGCTTAGCGCGAGCGAAAACACCAGCACCAGCAGAGCGATCATAAAGCTGTTAATAAATCCGGTTTCAATTCTTTGCAGGGCCGGGCGGTTTAAAAATAAAAGATTCCAGCCCCATACCAGCAGAAGCCCGCCCAGCCAGATAACCAGCCAGAGTTTGTCTTTTTGAGCGTAAAGTTTTTCGAAAATTTGTTTAAATTTTGTTTTCATACACCCTTGCCAGGCGCTCTATGAACCAATCCGTGGCCATTTCGGTCAGTTTTACCAGGTAAAAAATAAACAGAATGATAACCAGAACAATCTCGTAATTTTGATAGAGCAGTTGCTGCAGCAATTCATACCCCAAATGACCGTGAATATTGAGCGCCATTTCTATAATAATTAAACCGGTGATCAAAAAAGAAGCCTGTTCCTTAAAGGTGGCCAAATACTGATACCGGCTGTTAATAAATATATGCTGGAACACGTGGGCGCCAAAATGTTTTCGCAAAGCAAAAATCGCCCGATACGGGATGCCCCGTTTTTTATGGTGGCTGTAATCCGTACTTAAATTTTTCACCATCGCCGTAAGCACGTATCCTTTTCGGCTCTCCGAGACAAGAAAGGTGTAAAATTTATTGGCGTAATTTATGAGCAATCCGTTGGAAAAAACACCGAGCACAATCATAAAAAATACCGTATCCGTATCGATACGGGTGCGCAAAGAGTAGGCGATGACGTAGGCCGGGGAAAACAATATAAAATAGAGCAGGCCCCGCAGCGCGGCTTTTATCAGCAGAGATACGGCCTGTCGTACCGCCTTCAACGTTTTTTGCGCGCCGCCGGAAAACGGTTTGGCGCTTAACAGTTGCCAGAGAGCGTACAGGTAGGATTCGCGTTCCTGTTTTTTTCGTACAAAACGCATAACCGCAACCGTTTGCACGCCGTAATAGGTTAAAAAGAGCACCAAAACATACACCCAGATAAACTGTCCGTACATCAAAGACAACTGTCCCAGTTTAGGCCAGGTTAGCTTTTGCTGCAGATGCGAACGGGTCAGTTCTTTAACCAGTTTCTGTTCGCGGGTTTTGAGCAGTAAACTCAAGAGAGAATCATTTTCCGCACTTCGCCCGGGACGGTACAAATCCAGCAAATCGCGCAACAAAGCCGTGTGAAAGGGATCATCGTATTCGGCAAAAGGCAGCTCCAGCAAAGGGCCTAATTGTTTTTCTGCCGGAGTGGGTTTTTGTTCGTTTTGCGCGCGCAGATACCAAAAGACGCCGGCCGCCAGCAGAGTAATCACTAAAATACTGAGTAAATGTTCGGTTAAACGCCGTCTCATCGTTGCACCCGCTTACGCCATCGAATTTGTAACACACCGTTTTCCTGCGGATACACGGCGTAACCGGAGCCGAGAAGAAGCGTTTCCAGATTACGTATCAGCACCTCGGTGCTGCGTCGTAATTGCCCGGTTGAGAGTCCGCTAAATCTCAGTTCCATACGTTCATCCGTTTCCCGAACTTCCCAACGCGGTACGGGTATTTGATTATGATAGACTTTGTTAAAATAATTGAAATAATTTTCGTAGGTCAGATTAATCCGGGTCATAAAAGCCTTTATACGCAGCCGCAAATCTTCGGAAAGAAGCGGCTGCCCCGCGGCTTGCCGTTCCAGTTTACGCCAGCCGTTCCCTTTCGGAAATCGGCACCAGCCGTAGGTCGGCGAGCGATTGATCCGTTTTACATAATACACATTTTTATATTTGAACAAACGGATGAGGATATCGTTTTTTTTCAGGAATTGGCTACGACGGGCGTTTTTTACGAAATACTTTTCATAGATCAATATCGAACGATCGCGCAGTACACGCACCGTATCGCCAACGGGTACACATTTTCGGAAAACTGCCGTGTACCCGGCCGCCTGCTCGCCGATGATTTTCCCTTTCTCGTCCCGAACAATAAAGAGCGGTTTTCCCTCTCCCCGAACTTTTAGCGCCGGCGTTACGGCGTCGCTGAGCAGGGTATATTCTTCCAGAATGCGAAAGGGAGTGAAGGACGGGAAATCCGCTGTGCTGTTTTGTTCGTATTTGTTAAGAATGAGCAGAGCGTTTGGGTTTTCCACAATAAGATAATCGGCCCGCTGCGCCACAACGGAGGAAACAGTTGTTATGCAAAAAAAGATGAGACAGATTTTGTATATATGTTGAGCCATTTTAGCAGGAATTTCTTTTGTTCAATCCGCTGTAACAAGAAAGGCAGCCCCCTGGAAACGGATTAAAAATATTCTACATTTTTTGTAGAATCAAATTTGGCGGTATTAACGGTATTGTTTTTGCCGGGGGCTGCCCATATAAATCTTCTACTCGTCCTTTTTCTCCCGCCATTTTTCGATTGTGGAAAGCTGAGAAGCCACGCCGTAGAGATCGATACTGCTGCTGTCAAACTGAGTACTGAAGTAGGCCAGAGAAGGCAAGGAAAACAACCAGCTGCCCAGGGCCATATCCTGATCGAGTTGGTCGATAAATTCCGCGTAAGCCTGTTTGTCGCCTACTTCGCGGGTGGACATAAAACCGTAAATGTAGTCCAGTAATTTCAGGATATCTTCCTGTTCTTCGGATGAAACGGTGGCATCCAGACGGAAAAAGTTTTTATCAGCCTGAAAAGAGCGCGGATTGACGATACGGTTGCCGCGGCCGTCGGAATCGGTGACCAGATGAATTTTCTTTACGGCCAGATCGGGTTCACGCAGGAAAAGATCGTAAAGATCGAACAGAAAATTACTGCGGTAGCCGCTCACGGCCACCAGTACGCCGTCGTAGTTGCCTTTGCGCAGTTCTTCGTTGGGTACGGCCGTAACCTTGATTTTGCCCTTAAACAAAGCCGGGTCGTTCATTATTTGGGCCAGTTCGGAAAGCTCTTCACGGAATCCATAATTTAAACAGACCTGAATACGTACCGTATCCGGCAAAATAGATACATCGGGTTGGCCGGTAGGATGTAACGGCAGCACCACATTATCCTGCACATAGTACGAAGTGGACGGAAACATACTGTAATTGAGATAATCTTCGTAATTATCGTTATTGCCTTTGTAATCGGTAATATGGCGCTGCTGTTCGGTGCCGATTTTGAAAAAGCGGTTAACAATCTTTTTATTGGAAATCAGTTTGCGCAGTTCCTGCCTTTGCGCGCGGTTCAAACGCTGGGTATTGAACAGCACGGCAAAAAAGGTGGTGCTGATATTGGATTTATAGAAAAAATCTTCCCGGTCTTCCAGCAAAGGCGACAGGCTGCCAAACGGCGTGCTGAGCAGGCTGTTTATATTGCCGTTTTTTAACTCGGTGGCGTAAGTGCTGTTATCGATAAACGGTTGAAGCTGTAACAAGGGTATCTGCGCCAGGCCGGCCGGATTCCTCAAAAAGGTGATGACGTCTTCATTGGTTCCGGCTAAAATATAAGGCCCGGTGCCGTTCAGATAATTCGGCGCGCTCATCTCCGATTCGGCCGGCAATATTTTGAATGACAGCACTTCTTTGATATCCGCCTCCGGCCATTCGCGATCCATACGGAAACGGAAATGGATTTCGTTGTTTTCATCCGGCCCGGAAAAATCCAGCTCGGGAACCGCCTGTGATACCAGTATGTAATCCGGCGACAAACTGCCCAACCGTTTGATGCGGCGCAGGGTAAAATGCAGGTCTTTGGCCGTAAACAGCACCGCCTCGCGCTCGGAAATCTTGTACTCATCGTCTTCACGGTTAATTTGGTAGCTGCTGTGCCAGCGTTTTTTGGGTTTTAAACGCACGCTTACGATGCCGTTTTCATCGATACCCATCAGTTCGCCCAGTCCGTCCTCATAGGTAATGCCGCTGGGGTTGGCGGAAATATTGAACAGCCCGTCGAACATCACTTCATCCAGTTTATCGGCAATGGGCACGGCGCTGGGCACGTGCGGATCGATGCGCGGTTTTTGATGCGATATATAGGGAATCACGATGCGCCCGGATAAATCTTTCATAAAAAAGAGCACATATACCGCCGCGGCAATCGCCACCAAAGCAACGCCGGCTCCGATGAGTAGTTTTTTGTTCATTGTATTTCTCCGGAGATTAGTTTTTAGTTATCAGTTTTCAGTTTTCCCCGCCACGGCGGGTTCTTCGCTTCGCTGCGAAAGTTATCAGTTATTAAGTTCTTAATTCGTCATTCGTTAATCGGTGTTCGAAATTTTGGTCTTCCAACTATTGGCTGTCGGCTTCGACCCCGACAGGTCGGGACAGGCAGCGCTCAGCCTCCGTTCCCTGAGCTTATCGAAGGCTCCTGTCCTGATCCCGCCCGGGCGGGACGAAGATGCCGTTCCCTGAGCGTTCGACTGAGCTAACGCCGAAGTCTTGTCGAAGGGAACAGAGACCCGCTTCGATCCCGACACGTCGGGACAGGCAACGCTCAGCCTATGTTCCCTGAGCTTGTCGAAGGGAACAAGGGCGTGTCATAGTTCGACGTAGCTCACTATGACACTACGTTGTTACCCTGAGCGCAAGATAAATCTTGCGTTACTTTGTGCCTCTGTGCCTTTGCCCCATTGTGTCTGTATAGGTTAACCACAGAGTACCCAGAGGACACAGAGGTTTTTTATTCTTAATTCAGTATTATGTCATTTGGCATCTACTCGAAATACCCATTAATTTGGATTATTTATCAAAGTGGAGGCCATGACATGATTGTTCATTATTCCTTTCAAAAACATAAGATGCAAGAACGTATTTCTCAAAAAACTT
>DRQG01000102.1 GCA_011369465.1 Caldithrix abyssi | reverse complement strand
TTCATAATGCGCTGTTTGTGGGGAATGGTTACGTTAAAACCCCGCCAATCTTCTTTCTTTATCTGACGGATGGCTGTGTCAAAATTTTGCGGGTCTATTTCCAGTTTTTCGTAAACCGCGTCCATTCCGTATTCTGTAAAGGCCGTATTGTGGATGCGCGGCGAGGCGGAATGCTCCAGCGGATACCCGATGATGGCGTATCTATCCATGGGTAATTTCTTCCAAAGTATCCCAGAATTGCGGAAAGGAAACGGCGGCGCATTGTTTATCATCCAAAACAATATCGTCGTCGCTTAAAAGGTTGGCGATGGCAAAGGTCATGGCAATGCGATGGTCGCCAAAAGTTTGAATGGAGCCGCCGCCGATGTTCTGCGGCCCGCTGATTTCCAGCCCGTCTTCAAATTCCCGCACCTGCACGCCCAATCGTTGGTAGTTGGAAACCAACGCGGCAATACGATCGGATTCTTTGAAGCGCAGTTCTTTTGCGCCGCGTAAAACAAACGGGCCTTCGCTGCGCACGGCCAGCAGACTGAGGATGGGTATTTCGTCGATGATATTGGGAACTAATTCCGGGGAGATTTGAATATTTTGCAATTCCTGCGACCGCACAAAAATATCACCCATCGGTTCGGGCTCTTCATTTTTTAATCGTACATCCAACCGGGCGCCCATTTGTTCCAGTACGTTCAGCAAACCGGTACGGGTCGGATTAAGTGAAACATCGCGGATGAGCAGTTCCGATCCGGGCAGCAGTAAGGCGGCCGCTATAAAGAAAGCGGCTGAAGAGAAATCCCCGGGAATGGCCATGGACAATTCCGGCACAACACATTCGGAAGAACTGAACAGGGATACCGTTCCGTCCGGATTGGTTGATTTTTTCAGTTTAAGCATACGTTCGGTGTGATCGCGGCTGGGTGTCGTTTCGATCACTTCCGTTTCGCCTTGCGCAAACAGCCCAGCCAATAATACAGCCGACTTGACCTGGGCGCTGGCTACCGGCAGGCGGTAACGAATGCCCTGTAACCTTTGCACCGGAAAGTATTCCATCGGCAGATGCCCGTCCTCGCTGCGGATGTCTGCGCCCATTTGTCGCAGCGGATCGATGATTCGGCCCATCGGTCGTTTGCTCAGAGACACGTCGCCGGTAAGCGTGGTTTTAAAGGGCAGAGCCGAGAGAATACCGCTGAGCAGACGGGCCGTGGTACCGGAATTTGCCGCATAGAGCGGTGTATCGGGCCGGTTCCATTCCTCGGGCAACTTGCCCTGTATTTCCAAAAAATCATCCTTTTTATGCCAGGCAATACCCATATCAGCCAGACAATATAAAGTGGCCGTGCAATCAAAGTTGAAATTGAAATTGGTAAAGCGGTTGGTTTGCGGAGTCATTGCGGAAAACAAAGCGGCGCGATGGGAAATCGATTTATCACCCGGAACGGATATGCTGCCTTTTACAATTTTCACGAAGTTACCTTAACAAGTTAAACGGAATTATTGAATTGTTGAATTAATGGAGTAGTGGAGTGACAGGGAAAGCTGTCGGCTCTTGGCTATTGGCTGTCAGCTATCAGCTATCGGCCATCAGCTTTTAATTCGTAATTCGTAATTTACTAATTCGTAATTACTTTCCAGCAACCAGCATCCGGTTACCAGTATCCAACTCCCGTTCTGTAATAAGTACTAAATACGATGTACTTCTTCCGCCTACGCCCCCTGCACTCTCCTGCGCCGCAGGCTTTCGCCCAGCAATCCCAGACCGAAGAGGATGAGCAGCACCGGCCAATAGGTGACGATGATATCCTCCAACAACCACAGGGGAACAAGTTTCATGTATATGAGAACAAACGGGGTTCCTGCTGCGGCAAAGATAAGCCCCCAGGTTAAATTGGACAGTTTTTCCGGTTTCGATATAAAATAGATTATATTGGCCAGACCCAAATCGATCAGCAGCAGCCCGCTTCCCAGGGTATCATCCACAGCAAAAAGGCCTCTTTTCATAAGAAAGAGGGTAAGCGCAAAGAGAACAAAGAAACTGCCGCCCAAAATCCCATGCCGTTGCGGATGGTGCCGGCCTTTGTTCAACAGAATAAGACCCAAAAACAGCGAGCCCAGCATAATGATATTCGGGCGGCTGGGTTCAAACAGGCCGATCTGATTGAGCAGCAAAAGGACGCCCAAAACAATCAACGCCCAGGCGGTAAACGGGGAATCCTTTTTCATAATTACCTCTCTAAGGCTGATGAATGATCCTCATACGGTTTTTCCGGGAAAACAATCACCATAATAACATAAGCGATCACGCCAATACCCACCGAGGCCAGAGTGAGGAATAAATAGGCCAGTCTGACAATAGTAGGATCGAGGTTAAAATACTCGGCCAATCCGCCGCACACGCCGGCTAACATTCGGTTTTCCCGCGAGCGGTACAACTGGGGACGGTCTTTAAGCGGCTCTTCAGCCGAATCGCTCTCTTTTTCCGGGCCGCGAAAATAGCTTAACGGATCGCGGTTATACAGCAGAAAGATGCCCACCAGAATTAAGAAGACAGCCCAGATAAGCTGCCAGGGGATCGACCAAAAATTAAAATAATGAAAAAACCCGAACTGTTTTAACAACAACCCCACGCCGATTACGATAAGAAGCGCGCCCCAGAACAGCGCCTTATCATTTTTCTTCTCACCGCTTTCTTCTTCGCCGATTTCTTCGGGATTTTCGGGAATTATGATGACCGCAGCGATGTACAGAAGCAGTCCCATACCCCCCAACAGCGTGACGACAACCCAAAGAATACGAATGAGAACCGATTCCACATTCAGATAATCGGCCAATCCGCCGCATACACCGGCCAACATGCGGTCATGACGCGACCGATACAGACGTTTCGGTTCGGGATCGAGATCGTTTTTAGTTTTTTCCTGGCTCATACAGCCTCCATAATGACAAAATAATGATTGGTAGGTTACCCGCTTCCGGTTATCATATTTATGATGGACGCAGAAAGATATTTTTTTGTTTCATCAAATGCGAATTTCGAGTATTTCGTATCGCAGCAGGCCGGCAGGCACCTGAATTTCGGCCACATCGCCTACCTTTTTACCCAGCAGCCCCCGTCCAACCGGCGACGTAACGGATATTTTATTTTCCTTGATATTAGCCTCTTCGGCGGAAACCAGAATATATTCGTATTCCTTGCCATTGCGCAGGTCTTTCACTTTTACCGCATTAAGGATGGACACCTCATCGGTATTGATTTCATCCTCGCTAATAATGCGGGCACGGGCGATCCGATCCTGCAATTGCTGAATCTTGGTTTCCGTCATGGAAAGTTCTTCCCGGGCGGCATGATACTCGGCATTTTCTTTCAAATCGCCATGATCGCGGGCGGTAGCCACTTTTTGAGAAATTTGCGGCCGTATTTTATATTTTAATTCATGTAATTCGTCTTTCAGTTTCTGTAATCCTTCCTCGGTCAGATATACATATTCCACTGTATTTCCTTTCTTTTTCTTATTTTATAGGCAATGCGGAAAGCTAATTATTATTAAAGGTGATTTCAAGTATATCGGCGTTATGGGGTTGTCGATTCATCCACACTCTCGACTCGTTCAACCGATAAGATGCCGGGAATTTTTCGTAATAGATTGATCAGTTTGGTCAGATGCTGCAGGTCTTGTATTTCTATATTCAAATTGCCGCGGGCATAAATATCTTCTTTCTGAAAATGAACGGTTATGATATTCACATCCTGTTTGGAAATGCCCAGAGTGATGTCACGCAACAGGCTTTTACGGTCTTCGCCCAATACGGAAAGATGAACCTGAAACCTTTGCTTCTCCTCAATATCCCATTCCACCTCAAGGATGCGCTCCGGTTCTTCGTATAATTTGATCATATTCTTGCAATCCGTGCGATGGATGGTAACACCCTTACCCCGGCTCAAATAGCCGATAATACGATCGCCCGGTACGGGCTGGCAGCATTTGGCAAAATGGATGAGGATATTGTTCATCCCCTGCACCCGGATGCCGCCTTTACTGCGGGCGCGTTTAAGAAATTTAACAAAAAAACTGTCTTTGGCTTCGGGGATTTGTTCCTGATCCGGAAAAAGTTTTTTGGCGATCTGATCCACGGCAATATCGCCGTGCCCGATGGCCGCTTGCAGGCTTTCCACCGAGGTAAAACCCAACTTTGGAAGCACTTCCAAAAACTGCGGGCTGTCTATATCCAGTTTAATTTTTTTGAGGAATTTGCTAAGGACTTCCTTGCCTATTTCCAGCATCTGCGCTTTTTGTTCTTCACGCAGGATCTTTTTGATCCAGTGACGCGCCTTGCTGGTCTTTACAAAGGAAAGCCAATCCTGGCTGGGTTTCTGATTTTTAGAAGTGATAATTTCCACCTGCTGGCCGCTCTTCAATTCCGTGCGCAGCGGCACCAGCTTACCGTTCACTTTGGCGGCAATGCAATGGTTTCCAATATTGGTATGAACGGCATAAGCAAAATCCACCGGTGTTGAGCCCACGGCCAGTTTAATCAGATCTCCGGCAGGCGTAAATACAAACACCTCGTCCTGATACAAATTGATTTTAAGGTGTTCCATAAAATCCACCGGGTCTTCTTCCTGCATCTGACGCTCCAGCAATTCCTTTACCCAGGCCAGATGCTGCTCGAACCGGCTTTCCGCACGCACCACGCCTTCTTTGTATTTCCAATGAGCGGCAATACCCTCCTCGGCCATGCGATGCATCTCTTTGGTGCGTATCTGTATTTCCACCATTCTGCCGTCCGGCCCTACCACGGTGGTGTGCAGGGACTGATAACCGTTGATTTTGGGCATGGCAATGTAGTCCTTAAAGCGGTCGTACACCGGCATATATTTGCTGTGCACAATCCCCAAAGCGTAGTAGCACTCTTCCACTTTCTCCACTATAATTCGAATGGCCAGTAAATCGTAAATTTCGTCGAAGGGGCGGTTGCGCCGCACCATTTTATTATGAATGCTGAAAAAAGATTTCGGCCGTCCGGAAATTTGGGCTTTAATTTGATGTTTTTCCAATTCCGCTTCTATGGGCTCGGTAATCATGTGTATATAGGCGTCGCGTTCTTCCTGAGAGAGTTTTATCTTTTTGGCGATATCCTTGTAAACGTCCGGCTCCAGATATTTCAGGGCCAGGTCTTCCAGTTCGCTTTTGATGCGGGCGATACCCAGCCGGTGGGCCAGCGGCGCGTACACATCCCGGGTTTCCCGGGCGATGCGCGGACGTTTTTTGGCCGGAACATGATGCAAAGTGCGCATATTGTGCAAACGATCGGCAAATTTTATAATAATGACCCGGATATCCATGGCCATGGAAAGCAGCATTTTACGGAAGGTTTCCGCCTGACGGGCTTCTTTGCTCTGGAATTTTAGGCTGCTGATTTTTGTTACCCCGTCCACCAGCAAAGCCACGGTTTCGCCAAAGTTATCTTTCAGTTCTTCCATGGTGATACCGGTATCTTCCACCACATCGTGCAGAAGACCGGCTACAATGGTAGGCATATCCATCCGCAATTCGGCCAGGATGCGCGATACTTCCACGCAGTGTAAGAAATACGGCTCGCCCGAATGCCGTCTCTGCTGAAGATGCGCCTTCATACCGAAATCGTAGGCTTTCCGGATCAACGCCTCGTCGTTGGCGGTACAGTAACCGTCCAACTCGGTTAGCAGTTTCTGGAAGACCGGATCGACTTCTTTGTGGTTCTTTTTTAACAGGGTTGCTTCACTGTATTTAATCATTGTTCTTTGCCTGACACAAAGTCGCTAAAAATCCGCCGTGGAATAGATCCCCCCTTCGCTGAACAAGTC
>DRQG01000101.1 GCA_011369465.1 Caldithrix abyssi | reverse complement strand
CGGAACCTGCATCTTTAGAATACGTTCGATACCCTGCTTCAACGTTAAAGTGGACATCGGGCAACCGCCACAAGCACCAATTAACCGAATATACACAATGTTATTTTCATCAATGCGCACAAACTCTATATCTCCTCCATCCGCCTGAAGCCCGGGTCGAACTGATTCCAATGCTTTTAATACTTTATCTTTCATAGTCGCTCTTTTGAATGATTGCTTACAGAAGTTTAAAAAAAACAAAGACAAAGTCAACTTCTTTTTTATCAACCCAAGCGGATAGAAATACCGAAACAGAACCTGCTTATTGTTCGGGATTGTTTGAAATATCTCAAACTCTATTTTTCTTTGCTATGACCAAACGCACGAATGATCGATTTAAGTATTGTGGATCAAAGGTATTTTGTAATTGAATCAATCCTGCTTTATCCCTAAATTTTGCTTATGCGAAAATGTAGCTTACTGTTTATTCTTTTTATTTTGGGGCTGGTACCGGGATCGACTGTGTCTGCGGAAGAAAAAATGTTCCGGCTAAAATCCGGAGTACGGATTGTGTTGGAATTTAATAATGAATTGTCCGGTGTCCATTTAGGTGTATTTGTCGATCAAAGCGCCTACCGGTCTTCTGCGGATACACTCCTTATTATGGATGCAATTGCCCAACGGATTCAACAAATACTGGCTGAGAGCGTACCGCATACCGTTCTGTATCCGCCGGTTTCTTTTTTAAACCATCCCTACAACTGGCGGGAACATAAGTTTATTTACTCAAGTTTATCATCGGATCGTTTTTCTCAGGAAGGCGAACACATTGTACGATTGTTTAGCGATCTAAACCGAAACATAAGTTTTCCATACAATACGGTTACGGTTCCGCTGCCCGAAGCTTTTTATCAGAAAAAATATATTAAACAACAAACTGTTTCGTTTTCCCGATGGCAGATAAAAAATTTTATGGAAAATGAAAATCCGTCGCGATATTTTACGGTCTGGTTATACGGCAACTACGATCCTTCCCAAGTTGTCCGGCTTCTGGAAAATGAAATTGATCATACTGTAGAGAAGAAATCAGCGGCAATGCCGTCAAGCACAAAAAAGATTTCAATTTACGCCAGGAAGGATACGGATGGATTTACAGTATTTTTACCTGCAACCACATTGATCCGGCATATTGCCTTGGAATTCATTTCGGATTTTTTATATGGTAACATTACCGGGAAAAATCCGGGTTCTGAGCTGGATGTCCGCCTGCCATGGGGTTTGAATCAACAGGTTTATACCGTAAAGGCTTCCGCTGATCCCGATTGGGAACTTTTGATGACACAACTTGATAAAAGCAAGCCGGTTGAACTTCAGAACTGGTATGCAAACGTTTATTCAAAAAAGATACAACTTATCGCCTCCGATCCGGAATTTTATTTGTTCTACAAAACCGTTGCGCTGCGATATTTATCCGATTCCGGTTCCCTAACCGAGCTTTGGTTGCCGAATTCTTTTCCTTACAGGAAAATTATGGAAGAAATAAGACAAATAGCCAAAGCCGTAATAAAGGCGGAGAAGGAAAGATGATTCGATTCTTCATAATCGTTCTGGCCTTAATTACACCGGTTTTTGCAGGGATTGACCCGGTTTATCCGGTTTATAGTAAGAATTATTCTTTTACCTTCCTACTAACCAATTTTGATTCGGATGTGGAAATTTGCCCGGATACTTGTAATGGTTCTGTATCGGACAAAATACAACCGGTGCTGTGGTGGAACAGCAGTCGCATATATACTCCGGATGAATGGGCAAAATCCTATTCCATAACAAGCTCGCATAATGGCCCGGACAGGTCCCGGTATCCCAAAGTTTTAAACCGGTCACTAATTCCTTTAAGCTGTGCCAAAGAAACAGGTCTTTATTTTGAACAGTTGTTTTACAACGAACGTGAAACGGAACCGTTCACTCTGTTTTTTACCAATAACCGCCGCTACGCACCCAAAGACTCAATCGGAGTCAGAAATGTGCCGGTGCATCTGCGAAAGGAAAAACGCGAATTCAAAAGGCTGGAAATATTCCATTATGATAGAACTACAGGGACGGATATTCTGCTATTCCGGGTGCCTCCTTCCATGTATGTGCGGCAATCTGCGGAGGAATTACTTCTGCTTATAGAGTATATCGACTGGTTTTTTAATACACGGTTAATTCCGACCGGAACAAAAATTCAGTACCGGCTGCCTGCTTTTTATGTGCTTTGTTCATCGCGCTTTCCGGTCTATTTACCGGAGACGCTTCTTATCGCAGACCGCCGGACTATAGAAGATTTGCTGGCCAACTGGTCACCCATCATCCGTAGAATACTTGGAGAGATAACCCCTGAAGTGATGACCGAACTCAAAAGTCAGTTGATGGATAAGCTGCTTGTTTTGCAGGACAGTCCTCTGTCCGAAGCGGTTTTCATAAATAAATTTGCTCTTAAAAGCGGGATAATCGTCGAACCGGCCCTGTTAATTGATCGGCTTCGCAATTCGGATATCACTGCATTAACCCGCCGCATTAAATTGCTTATTGAACAGGAAGGTCTGGATTTATATTGGGATACGACAAGAGATGTGGAAGATTCTTCGTTGAATAATTTGCGCGTTCATTTTAAATTAAAGGTGCATACTCTTAATAAAACAGAAGGAAGCAAGAAATGATCAATCCGTATATTTTTCGTGAATATGATATCAGAGGTGTAGTGGATAAGGACCTGACCGATAGCACGGTTGAACTTTTGGGCAAGGGTATTGGTACCTTTATGCTAAAACACAACGCCAAAAAACTTTCCATTGGCGGAGATGTCCGGCTTTCTACCGAACGGTTCCGGGAGGCATTAATCACTGGTTTGAGGGCGACCGGAGTGCATGTGGTGGATATTGGCCCGGTGCCCACACCGGTGCAGTATTACAGCATGCATAAACTCGATGTGGATGGCGGCGTAATGATAACGGGCAGTCACAATCCGCCGGAATTTAACGGGTTTAAAATCACCATGCACAACGCGCCGGTTTACGGTGAGGATATCCAGAAAATTAAAGAGATTATCGAAACGGCAGCCTTCAGCAGCGGCAACGGGCAACGTGAACAGGCTGATCTGATTGACGATTATATTGCCTATATAAAAAATGATATCAAAATTACCCGCCCTTTAAAAGTGGTACTCGACTCCGGTAACGGCGCCGCTTCTCTGGTAGCGCACCGCTTGTTTAAGGAATTGGGCGTAGAGACCATCGACCTGTTCGATACTCCGGACGGAAATTTCCCCAATCACCATCCTGATCCTACAGTGGTGGAAAATATCCGGGAACTCATAAAGACGGTAAAGGAGAAAAAAGCCGATTTGGGCATCGGTTACGACGGCGACGGCGACCGTATCGGTGTGGTGGATGAGAACGGCGAGATCATCTGGGGCGACCGGCTTATGATCCTGTTTAGCCGTGAAGTGTTAAAAACCCATCCGGGCGCGCCCATAATTTTTGAGGTTAAGTGCTCTCAGGCCCTGCCGGAAATGATCGAAAAATTCGGCGGCAAACCGATTATGTGGCGTACCGGCCATTCCCATTTAAAAAAGAAGATGAAAGAAACCGGCTCACCGCTGGCCGGTGAGATGAGCGGCCACCTGTTTTTCGCCGACCGGTATTTTGGTTTTGACGACGCTATCTATGCTTCGGCTCGTATGGCCGAGCTTGTATCAAAATCGGGTAAAAAGGTTTCGGAACTGCTGGAGGGCGTGCCGCAGTATGTTGCCACGCCGGAAATCCGCGCCGAAGTGGCTACCGATGAAGAAAAGTTTAAAATCGCTGAAAAAGCAAAAGAATATTTTTCCCAAAATTATGATGTAATCGATGTGGATGGCGTCCGTATTCAGTTTGGCGACGGCTGGGGTCTGGTGCGCGCTTCCAACACTCAGCCGGTTTTGGTCTTACGTTTTGAAGCCAACACCAAAGAGCGTTTGGAAGAAATAAAAACATTGGTGCTGAACAAATTAAAAGAGTTTGGGGATATCACCGTATAAGTATAGAGGAATAACTATGAGCAACGATGTGCTTGGACTGATTGTTTCGTATGTGTATGCTTTCGGATTGTTGGGTATTATTGAGTTTATCGGTAAAAAGATGGGCTGGCCCATCTGGGTAACGCGTAAATTAACACATATCGGCGCCGGTATGTGGGTTTGGGGTATTCTGTACTTTTTTGACAATTGGGAATATGGGATCATCCCATTCGCCAGTTTTATCGTGCTCAATTATATTTTTTACCGCTTTAAAATTTTTAAGGCAATGGACGAAGAGGAGTCCACGCCGGGCACCGTCTATTTTGCCATATCAATTACCCTGCTTTTTATCCTGTTTTGGGAAACCAACGGCCAGCCGGATTACGTATTTGTTGCCGTAGCCGGTGTTATGGCGATGACCTGGGGCGACGCCTTTGCCAGCCTGATCGGCAAAGCTTTTGGCAAAAAAACATACACCGTTTTTGGACACACCCGTACATGGGAAGGCTCGCTAACCATGTTTGCGGTCAGTTATCTGGCCATTGGTATAACGATGCAGTTCTTGCCCGGTTCGGAACTGAGTCCGTTGAGTGTTGACCTAACGGGATTAAACATCTGGGCTGTTGCGCTGCCGGCTGCCCTGGTCGCAACCCTGGCGGAGGCCTTTGCTCCGGAGGGCACGGATAATCTGAGCGTTCCGCTGTTCACGGCACTGGTTATCCGGTTGTTTGTATAAGAAATTCGTAAAGGAAATCCGCATGCAATTAGCCACGCTGTGTTATGTCCGTCGGGCAGGTAAAACGCTTATGCTGCACCGTATCAAAAAAGAAAACGATATGCACCGGGGCAAGTGGAACGGTCTGGGCGGCAAGATGGAGGCCGGGGAAACACCGGAAGAATGCGCCATACGCGAAGTACGGGAGGAATCCGGTCTTGTTGTAGATCGATTGCATCTGAAAGGATTTATCACCTTTCCTATGTTTGACGGAGTAAAGGATTGGTATGTTTTTTTATTTGTGATCGATCGGTTTTCTGGTAAAATGATAGAATCGCCCGAAGGAAAACTGGAATGGATAAACAACGAGGATTTGTTGAGTTTGCCGCTTTGGGAAGGAGATAAAATATTTTTAAAGTGGCTGGATCAGGATCGCTTTTTCTCGGCAAAATTTATCTACAAGCAAAAACAACTACAACATTACAGTGTACAGTTCTATTAAGCTTACGGGTTTGAGGATTTTTACAGACGAAATGCATTCAGTACTATGTCTTTGGGCTCCCGTTTTAACAAAATACTTCCTACCTTTTTAACCAAATTTGTTGTCAAAATGAAACATTAAAGCTTCTTAATGTTGTAAAAAATCAACATATTATTCCGTACACCCTATTAAATAAGCGTTAAATTTTGGTACGGTGGTTGCATTGACTTAAATGAAGTCCGGCATTAAAGCAATGATTGGGGACGCTATGTTTCGGTTCAATCCATTGGAAAAATATCTACCCATAAACAGTAGTACAATTGCTCTTTTTCAAAAGATGGTTCCAACCTGGCAGCAGATCGAACAAGCAATCGAAAAAGAAAACTGGGTGGAGTCACTGGTGTTATTGCAACGTTGGCTTCAATTTCATCCCAAAGATGGACAAGCTTGGTATAAATTAGGGGATATATGTTATTTAATGATGAACTTTGAGGAAATGGCCAAATGCTTTCTAAACGCTTTAAAATATGATACCACCCATGAAAGCGACATTAAAAAAAAGAAAGAAATAAGCTGGTCATTTTTAATATCCGAAGGAATAAAATTCAACAGAGAAAAAGATGAAGAACAGGCGCTTCGTAACTTTATACTGGCCGCCAAGATTCTGCCGGAAAGATTTATCGCGTATAAACTGGCCGGAGAAACTGCGTATAACATAGGTAATCTGTATAGCGCGCAGGATTTATTAAAAAAGGCCTTGAATATTCAACCGAATGATGCAGAATGTAGAACAATATACAATGATCTTTTTAAACTGCTTAGCAGCGCAAATCGACCTACTGGCATGAATATCAAATAATTCTTGATACATATTTACTTATTAACCTCGTAATACCCCCAAATAATTTATTGCTGCACGCCGGAGTGCATCCCCGCGGATTGTTTCGAAACAAAATCGATCATAAAACCCGAATGCCATCAAATAAATATCTTTTATTTCGCTTCAAATTTTTTGTATCTTTACGTATATCTCCTTTTTTCGACAAAAACTGCAAATTCGATAATTATAATAAAACGAGGATTAGTAATGGCTAAAATCGTAGTGATCGGCGCAGGTTTTGCCGGACATACCGCAGCATTGTATCTGGGTGATGCACTGGGTAAAAAACATGAAGTTACCGTTGTGAACAAGCGTGAATATTTTCTGTTTTTACCCTCATTAATATGGGTTTCGGTTAACAGAATGAAACCCGAAAAAACCTATTTCCAGCTCAAACCGGTGTACGATAAAATGCATGTTCGTTTTATTCACGGCAGCGTGAAAGAAGTCCACCCGGAAGAAAATTTTCTTTATGCAGAGAAAAACGAAAACAATGAACAGGTAAAGCTGGAATATGACTATTTACTGGTAGCCACCGGCCCAAAGTTAAATTTTGACGGAACAGAGGGATTGGGGCCGCACAAGGGAACCACCTATTCGGTTTGTACATTGGATCATACTGTCGAAACAGCCCGGAAATACAATGAACTCGTGGAACGAATGGAAAAGGGCGAAAAACTAAAAATAGTAGCCGGCGTAGGCCATCCGGCGGCTACCTGCCAGGGTGCGGCTTATGAGTTTATCACCAATGTGCATCGCGATTTGGAACGCCGAAATCTACGGGATAGGGCTGAGCTGGTTTGGCTTTCCAACGAACCCGAGTTGGGCGATTTTGGTGTACGCGGTCTCACGGTTAAAAAAGGGGGATGGGCTTTTACCAGCGAACAGTTCATCAAAATGATCTATGAAGATTTTGGCATAAAATGGGAAATAGGACGCGGCGTTAAAGCGGTGGATAATAAAAAAGCGTATTGGGAAGACTTAAACGGTAACGAAGGTGAAACGGATTTTGATTTTGCCATGCTCATCCCTCAATTCACCGGCGTACCGATTAAATATGTAGGAAAAAGCGGAGAAGATGTTTCGGAAAAAGTGGTTAATAAAGCAGGCTTCACATTGGTGGATGGTATTTACGGACTGCCTTACGAAACATTGGCGGAAAATCCGGATGCCTGGCCATCGGTTTACCAAAATCCCAATTATCGAAATATTTTTGCCGCGGGTATCGCGTTTGCCCCGCCCGGGCCAATATCGCGTCCGCATAAAAATCCCAATGGCATGGTGATCAGTCCGGCACCGCCACGAACCGGAATGGTCTCCGGTATCATCGGCCGGATTGTAGCCAAAAACATTATCGACCTGATCCAAAAGGGAAGGATGACCCACCAGGAACGTATGTCGGAGATGTTTGCCGCTTGTATCGCTTCCATGGGCGATTCCTTGTGGGACGGCTCGGCGGCAACGATGGTGTTATATCCGGTTGTGCCGGATAACCGACGCTATCCCAACGAGCACGGCCGTGATATGTCTGTAACCAATATGGAAATGGGGCTGGCCGGGGCCTGGATGAAGCGGCTTATTCACACCACTTTTATGCATAAATTCAAACGGCGTATCGGCTGGAAAATTATACCGGAATAAAAGAGGAAAAAGATATGATAGAGATGAATAAAAAACTGATGAATAATAAAATCTATCAATTTTGGCGCTTTATCGTCCTAAACTTCAAAATATTAAAGGCGGTTAATCATAGTAAGCGATCCTAACCGTCGGTTTTTTTTAGCTTTTGTTCTTTAATATAAAAATATCTGATAACAAAGAAGGGCAAAAGCGGTAAAAGCCAGCTCATCAGACGCCAGCGTCTGGAAATATAGACTGTATTTTTTCGATCCTCCAATGCCTGTAGTATCTGACGGGCCGCTTTTTCCACGGGTACCAGCCAAAACATTTGAGGGTTTTCTTTCACCATTGGCGTATCCACAAAACCCGGGACAATCTCTGTAACACGGATATTGTTTTTTTCAAGTTTTAAACGCAGGCTTTGCAAATAAACGGCCTCAAAAGCCTTTGAGGCGTTATATGACGCATTGCGAAAACCAAAATACTTGGTTAATGAAGTGATGCCGGCCAAATGTCCGCTACCGTTTTTGATAAAATATTGTGCGGCAAAGTTTAATACAGCGCTGTAACCCACCACATTGGTTTGGATGGCGTCAAATTCCTTCTGCCAGTCCAAACCGGCGCTGCTTCCGCCAATGCTGGAAGCAACCACACAGATATCCATCCCGCCCAGCTTCGAAATGAGTGTGTTGAGCACCTGCGGAATCTGCCCTGTATCACGAATATCCAGCCTCTCAAATTCAAATTGTGCCGGATATGCGGATTTCAACTCTTCCAGAGCGGAAACGGTTCGCCCGCAGCCGCCCACGCGGTATCCTTTCTGCAAACATAAACGGGCTAATGCTAACCCGATACCGGAAGTAGCGCCAATAATAACTATCCGCTTCATAAATGCGCTTTCGTTTTATAATTTCTATTCGTATTTTATTTTTGAAAACAAACCGACCGGCCTTTGGATAAAGGTAAAAAAACTGCACCAAGAGTACAACGATTTCCTTTTGAGAAGCGATGGAAAGAAACAATCTACAATTTGACGTGAAGATAGGCACTTCCGGTTATAGCTACGAAGACTGGCGGGATAATTTTTATCCGTCAGATATTCCAAAAGCCGGAATGTTGGAATTTTACAGCTGGTTCTTCAACACGGTGGAAATAAATTCCAGCTATTATCGTATCCCGAATCACCACGTTTTCCAACGTATGGCGGAAAAAACTCCACCGGATTTTGAGTTTATCGTAAAAGTAAATCAGGAAACCACCCATCGCCGGTTGGAGAACAAGCAGGCAATAAACCAGCTTATAGAAGCGCTTAAACCGATGATGGAATGCCAAAAATTGCACGGCCTGCTGGCTCAGTTTCCGTATTCCTTCCGCAATACCGAAGCAAACCGCCGCTATCTGTCGGAAACCAAACGGTTTGTGGGAGATATACCTTTGTTTGTGGAATTTCGTAACGACAGCTGGTTGAAACCGGCGCTTATCCCCTTTTTGAGGGAAAACGGCATGTGTTATGTTAATGTGGATCAGCCCGGATTGAAAGGGCTGCTGCCGCCTCAGGACGTTGTGACCAATCCGCCCGGATATATCCGCTTTCACGGCCGCAATGCAGCAAAGTGGTGGGACGGACAGGGATCGGAACGCTACGATTATGAATACACAAAAAATGAACTGCTGGAATGGCTGGACAACATTAGCCGCATTTTAAAGAAAGCCCCCAAAACGTATATTTTTTTTAATAACCATCCTCAGGGAAAAGCCATAAAAAACGCCCGCGATATGATGGAAATATTGAGCAGCCAGCTGGGAATACGGTTCGATACTCGAGCTATAATGTAAAATAGGCTTTTATCCGCTGGTTTAAACTCAAACGAAGTAGATAGCAAACTATCCGCTCTGGTCTTTTTCCCGTAATCGTACAAACGGAAACAATGCCAAAAAAAGAAGTCCGCTTATCACTAAAGCGGCGGCAAGCCCCAGTTGATCGGCCAAAAATCCGAGCAATGGTGCAAATACGGCCAGTATGATGGTTTCCAACTGGGATTCCGCCGACAATCCCGAGGCCATAACCCGGGCGGGAATGATCTCGCTTAGATAACTGACTACAAGTGGACGCCGGATGTTTTGCAGGATATAAATCAGAATAAAAAAGATGATGGCCAAGGCGGCAACGTTAAAAGTCAGGAATATCCCGGATATGGCAATGGAAATGACACCGGCAAGATAGGCCACATTTATGGCTTTGGATAACGGTCGGAAAGATTCTTCAAACCGCCAGGCATTGCGAGATGCAAAAGAAGTGAATAAATAAAGGATAAAATAGACAATGCCCACAAAAACAGCCGTGTGTTTTGTTTGATCAACTTCCATGAAGAACGGTATGCTTATCGCGGCCGCCTGGACCATTGGTTGTAAATAATCTTTGGCCCCTTTATATACGGCTATGTAAGTAGCTGCGCTGAAAATACCCCGCACGGCTTCCTTATGTTTAAATATATTGATGAAATCATGCCAGGTTTGCTTAAAACGCTTACGGACCGAATTTAAAATGAATGGACTGCTTGCATCGGAATGGGTTTTATCAAGTTCCCGGGGATAGGTCGCAATGTTGATAAAATCGAGTAAATAGGGAACAGCCGTAAAAAGGAAAAGCTCGCGGTAGTTTTGTCCTGTCCATATCACACCCATAGCCATTAAAGAACTGATGGCGGAACCCAATTGCGACCAGGAACGTGTTGCACCATAATAGCGCGTTTTCAGGTCTGTGAGTCCGTTTAACTTAAGATATTCCAGGATCATAGCTTTATGGGTACCTGAACGAAAGGCCTCTCCGATGCCGTAAAATATCATAGCTGCGGCAAAAAGGATGAAAATATCGGAAATATAAAATATTCCAAAAGAAATCAGATAAGAGGCCAGGGCAAACAACAGAGTTTTTTTTCTTCCCAGCGCATCGGCCAAAAGCCCGGACGGCACTTCCCATATATATATGGTAACCTGCCGGATGGAATAAAGGAATCCGATTTGCAGATAGGGTAAATCGTTCTCCAGCAAAAAAAGCAGGAAAAAAGCATCAAACAAGCGCAGGTTTTTTAAAAAGCCGTAAGCGCAAAATTTATAAAACTGTTTGGATCGAAACATGGGCACCGTAAAATATGTAATCGATTGTTTTTTAATATAGGGGTTCCGGTAGATAAACTTCAACCGTCAATTTAATTATTTGCCAAATACAAACAGGTCTCACACCTCGCAAAATCAGCTTCCGTTTGCCTTAACCCCTAAATAAAGTTATATTTAGAACTTATAAAAACAAAACCTCACAAAACCGAAAATCAGATGAAATATATCCTCAGATTTGCGCCAAGCCCAACCGGTTATCTGCACGTAGGCGGGGCCCGTACGGCTATTTTTAACTGGCTGATGGCCCGGCATCATAACGGTCGTTTTCTTTTACGTATCGAAGACACTGACAAGGCCAGATCAACCAAAGAAGCGGTTGACCAGATCATTGAAAGCTTAAACTGGTTGGGAGTACATTGGGATGGTGATATTTGGTATCAAAGCAGCCGGCTGAGTCGTCATCAGGAAGTTGCCCGGGAATTGTTGAACAGCGGGCAGGCCTATCGCTGTTTTTGCACGCGCGAGGAATTGGAGGAAAAACGTAAAACAGCCGAGCGGGAAAAACGAAACAAGCGTTATGACGGAACCTGCCGCCATTTATCAGAGGAACAAATCCGGAAGAACCTGAACCAAAATAAACCGTTTTCGATCCGTCTCAAAATTGCGGTCCCGGAAGTAGCATTTGAAGATCAAATACATGGGCAACAGTCTTCTTCCACAGCAGACATGGATGATTTCATCATTTTGCGGCCGGATGGCAGTCCGGTTTATCAGTTGGCCGTAGTATGCGATGATCATGATATGGAAGTAACCCATATCATTCGTGGAGACGATCATCTGCCCAATACGCCCAAACAAATCCTCATTTACAGGGCAATGAATTGGACGTTACCGAAGTTTGCCCATATTCCGCTTATTCTGGGACCGGATAAGCGACCTTTATCCAAAAGGCATGGCGCAGCCTCTGTGGAGGAATTTCGCCGGGAAGGTATTCTTCCGGAAGCTATGTTTAACTATCTCTCGTTATTGGGATGGTCGCCGGGCGATGATCGTGAAGTAATGGTCAGGGAAGAAATCATCCGCGCTTTTAGTTTAGAACGTGTAAACAAAAGCGCCGCTGTTTTTGACCCCAAAAAATTGCTGTGGCTAAACGGGCAGTATATTATGAATCTTTCGGCAGACGAACTGCTGCGCGAAGCCGACACATGGCTTGAACAAAACGGATACAAACTGCAGGAAGCCGAGCGGCGCCGTTTCACCTATTTAATCGGGTTGCAACAAAAACGATCCCGGACGCTTAATGCGTTATGGGATGCGCTGCACGTCTTTTTCAGAGCGCCTCGGGAATATGATGAAAAGGGCGTGCGTAAATTTTTTGGACAAAATAACGCATCGATAGTTCTTAATGATCTGCTGGAGGCGTTTAAAGATTTCGATCAATCCTTTTATGATAGTCCCGAGCGCATCGAACAATTTATACGCGGATATGCCGAAAAACAGGGGATTTCGGCTGCGAAAGTCATTCATCCCCTGCGTCTTGCTTTAACCGGCAAGACAGAAAGTCCGGGTATTTTTGAAATGATCTATATATTGGGAAAAGAAAAAGTAACCCAACGACTGGAAAACGCCTTGCAGCTCATACAGAACATAACCGAAACTTCGGTATTATGACCGGTAAACCGATAAACATACTGTGTGTGGATCGTGGAAATCAGATTATCCCTCTGGTGGAAGGTATTTTCCGCTCCATTGCCCATGAAATACAGCTTTTGACGGATGCAGAAGAAATCCGCAGGCAGGTTTCCGTTGCACAATACGATTTATTGATTGTCCATAATGATGATGCAATACATTTTAACCGGGATCTGCTGCACGAAATCAGGCTTTTCCGTCCCAATTTAGCGGTTATTCTGATTAGCGGTCAGCCGAAAGAAAACAGTGAATGGACAGGGGAAAGCAGCGTCTATTTGGTTGATGAACAAAAAATGGTTAATGCTTTGCCGTTGGTACTGGGTGATTTCTATTCCCGCTTTGGCGAACAAAACAACGGCAGTCTGGTTCAGCAAAATCTTATTTATAACAGCCTGCTGGCTGTGAACAGGGGAATTATTATATTAAATGCAAAAGGACAAGTGCAGCTTTTAAACTTTATGGCGGAAAAGCTGCTGGACGTACCGTCTGAAGCGGAGTTAAACATATCTTTTTATGATTTTATAAATGACGGGGAAAAAATCTGGCGTTATTTTACCGAGCAATGTCCGGCCCGGACTGAACGTATCGAGAACTATCCCGTTGTGGTCAGGGATTTCAACAACAGGGAAATTTCCCGTACAGCGGATATCACCTGTGTAGACGTTGAAAACTTATATTATCTGTTACAGATCGAACCATCTCCATGCGCATCCGAACACACCGGCCAGGAATCCGGGTTTGATCTGATCTCTAAATTTGCCGAATCGGTTGCCAATGAATTACTAAATCCGGTTAACATCATTTCCGGGCGCCTGCAACTGATGCGCGGTGAGGTGGAAGGGCAGGAAAAGTTGATAAAAAGCTTAACCGCCATAGAGAAACAAACCGAGCGCATCAAAGAAACCATGGGCAAACTGGTAACTTTTGCTCATCTGAAAGAAGATACTGTTCCTCAGGACGTGGATGTGAACAGTTTACTTAACAAGATATTACTGGAACCATCCATAGCACGCTTGAGGGAGACAAACGGAGTTTTGTTGAAATACGAGTTGGGGGACATACCTATTGTAAGCGGTTCAGCCGCAGATTTTGATTTATTGTTCAAAACCTTACTGGAAATGTGTTTTAATTGTGTAGGGACAAATGGCGAAATTCTTGTTCAAACAGGGAAACGGAAAAATTATTTAAATAAAAATTGGGCTGAAATAAATTTTGTTCTAAATTATAGCAGTTCCACTTTTGGCAATGAATCGACCTTACAGGCTCTTTTTGGAAAACAGGACGATCCGGTTCGCCTGAAATCTGTGGAATCTACCATTGTTCAGCACTACATTCATCATTATAAAGGTAAATATTCAATACTCAGCCTATCGCCGAACCGGGAAAAACTGACTCTGCTTTTTCCCGCAAAAATATTATAGATAGTATAGAATGGGGGTAACGGAGGATCAATGAAAACCAGAATACTTATTGTTGATGATGAGCTCGACGCGTTGGAACTGATGCAGGAACTATTCGAAAGCAAAGGGTATATTCCTGTCACAGCTACTAACGGCCTCGAAGCGCTCAATATCATCCGTAATCAGGAACCCGATCTGGTTCTTACCGATATACGTATGCCGGAGATGGATGGTATGCAGCTTTTGGAGGTGTTGAACAAAGAATACCCGAATATTCCCGTAATCATGGTTACCGCTCATGGTACGATTGAAACGGCGGTGGAAGCGATGAAACTGGGCGCCAAAGACTATATTCTCAAACCGCTGCGACTGGATGAGATACTGGCAAAAATCGAGCGTATCACACAACTGAATTCTCTGATTAAGGAAAACGAGTATCTGCTCAGCAAGCTGCAGCAAACATACGACTTTACCAACATGATCGGCAAAACGGATAAAGTGCAGGCCCTGTTCCGTTTGGTTAAAGAGGTTGCCGCTACGAACACCACTGTACTGATTCGGGGTGAAAGCGGTACGGGAAAAGAACTGATCGCCAACGCCATTCATTATAACAGCCAACGGGTAAAACGGCCCTTTGTAAAAATAAATTGTGGCGTCCTGGCCGAAAGTCTGCTGGAAAGCGAATTGTTCGGGCATGTTCGCGGGGCCTTTACAGGCGCCATTAAAGATAAAATCGGACGTTTCGAAATGGCCAACGGGGGTACGCTTTTTCTGGATGAAATCGGCGATATCTCACTCAACATGCAATTAAAATTATTGCGTGTTTTGCAGGAAGGCGAGTTTGAACGGGTAGGCGGTACGGAAACCATTAAGGTGGATGTCCGCATTATTGCCGCCACCAACAAAGATCTGGAAAAAGCCATGGAAGAAGGAACCTTCCGGCAGGACCTCTATTACCGTTTGAATGTTATTCCGATCGAAGTGCCGCCGTTAAGAGAACGGGTCGAAGATATCAAGTATCTGGTTTATCATTTCATAGAAAAATTCAATAAAGTGTATGGTAAAAATATTCGTGATATTGAACCGCAGGCTTTGAGCGTGCTGGAAAAATATAATTTTCCCGGGAACATCCGCGAGCTGGAAAACCTGATCGAACGTATTGTGGTTCTGGACAAAACGGGCATGATCCGTTTAACCGATTTGCCGGGTTATATTCGCGAATACAAAAAACCGGGTCAGCCGGATAATGATTCGGCCGACTTAACCCAGGGGTTAAACAAGCTCGTGGAAGATTACGAACGCAATCTCATCATCAAAGCTCTGGATCAGAACAATTATAATAAATTCCAGACGGCGAAAATGCTGAATATGAATCGCAGCACGTTTATGTCCAAACTGAAAAAATACAATATATCATAAAAAGTCCGGTTCCTGGATTTGCCGATCCTTTTACCGGTTGGATGGAGTAGGGGAGTCGTGGAGTATTGGGTAAATGTAGATTTGAATAATACTCCATCACTCGATTACTCCATTTTTGTTTCATTTTGTAACAGATGTTTTAAAGATGAAAATAAATGACTATTGAGAGGAAACTATGTTTGACTGGAACTGGAATGTAGAAAACGAAGACTACCTGCAAAGAACCGTATCACGTTGCAAAAAGCAAAATATACTTTTGCCCACTTTTGAACAACTTAAAAAACCCCAAGCGCTGCCGGAAAAATTAAAACAGGCCCTCAAGGATGTTGACCCGCAGGAAACCCACCCCTTAAATCTTTTTCGCATCAACTGGCGTAACGATCCGCAATCCGGCGGGATAGGAGACATTAACCATCTGGAAATCCCTTCGGAAATAAGCGGGGTAAAGGCCCGCATTGTGGGGTTGGTAGGCAAGTTTTTTCCTACAGGAGCGCATAAAGTGGGCGCCACGTACGGATGTTTGGCTCCGGCGCTGGTAACCGGCCGGTTTGATCCCGAATACCATAAGGCTGTATGGCCCTCCACCGGCAACTACTGCCGCGGGGGTGTGTTCAATTCCAATTTACTGGATGTCCATTCCGTAGCGATTTTGCCGGAAGAAATGAGCCGGGAACGGTTTGACTGGCTGCGTGAACGCGCCGACGAAGTGTTTGCCACTCCGGGTTGCGAAAGCAACGTAAAGGAAATTTACGACAAATGCCACGAGTTGGAAGCGGAAAGCGACCGGTATATGATTTTTAATCAGTTTAGCGAGTTCGGCAATGCCGTGTGGCATTATGAGATAACCGGATATACCATCGAGCAGTTATTCAAACAAATTGCCGGCGGTGCCGATCGGCTCAGCGGATTTGTAAGCGCTACCGGCTCGGCGGGTACCATTGCCGCCGGCGACTATCTGCGCACGGTATATCCCCAAATCAAAGTGGCGGCTTCGGAAGCTTTGCAATGCCCAACCCTGTTGCAAAACGGTTTCGGCGGTCATCGCATCGAGGGTATAGGCGATAAGCATGTGCCCTGGATACACAACGTGCGTAACACCGATCTGGTTACCGCCATTGATGATGAAGATACACTGCGTCTGCTGCGTCTGTTTAACGAAGAAGCCGGACACGTTCTGCTGCGTAAGAAAGGTGTACCCGCACACGTAATAGAACGTCTTCCCTGGTTGGGGATTTCTTCCATCGCCAATGTATTATCAGCTGTTAAATTGGCTAAATATTTTGAACTAACCGAAAAGGATGTCATCTTTACCGTATTCACCGATTCAGCCGATATGTATCTTTCCCGTTTGGATGAAATGAATCAGCAGTTCGGCGCCTATACTACGGAGCAAGCCCGTTTGGATTGGCATATTGCCATGTTACAGCAAAAAACCGATTACCTTCTGGAACTGCGATATACCGACCGCAAACGTGTTCATAATTTAAAATACTTTACCTGGATTGAACAGCAGGGTAAAAGCGTGGATGAATTAAATGCACAATGGTACGACGATAATTATTGGCCGGAGCGCTTTACCATCGCCCCCCGCTGGGATGAGGCCATAAATGAGTTTAATTCCCGAACGGGATTGGATAAAATGTTTGCATAATAAATAAAAGGCGGCTTTGTAGCCGCCTTTTGATTATTTAACCACAGAGGGCACAGGGAACACAGAGGTTTTTTTTATTTTTAATTCTTAATTTATCTCCCGTCCCTTTGTGCCTTCTGCCTTTGCCACTGTTTGCCTCGCCGTCAGGGCGCAAGATGAATCTTGCGTTACTCTGTGCCTCTGTGCTTTTGCTCCTTTATGCCTGTTGGGTTAACTACTGAAAGCATAGTGAACACAGAGGCTTTTATTCTTAATTCTTCATTCAGTATTATGTCATTTGGCATCTACTCGAAATACCCATTAATTTGGATTATTTATCAAAGTGGAGGCCATGACATGATTGTTCATTATTCCTTTCAAAAACATAAGATGCAAGAACGTATTTCTCAAAAAACTTTAGATAAT
>DRQG01000100.1 GCA_011369465.1 Caldithrix abyssi | reverse complement strand
AGAACGCTATGTAGATTTTTTAGAACAAAGTTTTATTGTTTTCCGTTTACGCTCGTTAAGCCGGAATCAGAGAAATGAGATTAAAAAATCTCGGAAAATATATTTTTATGATAATGGTATTCGTAATGCAATAATTAAGA
Organism: Caldithrix abyssi; assembly: GCA_011369465.1. Taxonomy (GTDB): domain Bacteria; phylum Calditrichota; class Calditrichia; order Calditrichales; family Calditrichaceae; genus DRQG01. The sequence goes on along the minus strand of DRQG01000100.1, from coordinate 14,281 downwards.
ATTTTAATCCTGTTAAAATCAGACAGGATGTTGGTGCGTTATGGGAGAATTTTGTAATAGCAGAAAGAATGAAGCGAAATCATTACAGAGGACTTTATTTAAACCGTTATTTCTGGCGTACTTTCCAACAACAGGAAATCGATTATATTGAAGAATACGACGGCAAGCTCCATGCCTATGACTTTAAATGGAGCACACATAAAAAAACAAGATTCCCGAAAACCTTTTTAAAAGCGTATCCGAACAGCGAAACCAAGGTTATTTCCCCGGAAAATTATATAGAATTTATTACATAAATTTAGTTACGCTAAAGTAGTATAGAGGAGTTTAAAAATGAAACTGGTAAAAAACGCGCTGGGACGCGAGGTCCCTATAGAAATTAACGGGAAACCGGCCGTACCGTTTAAGGGCGTCGGGCAGCATAAACCAACCGGCCGTAAGGTTGGGCCGCCCATACCTAGCGGCGCGGATTACACAGGCAGCAAAGTACTCAGAGATTTGGATGAAGCGCTGGACAAACTCAATCTGTTTGACGGTATGACCGTATCTTTCCACCATCACCTGCGCAACGGCGATTATATCGTTAATCTGGTGATCGATAAATTGGCCCAACGGGGCTTGAAAGACATCGTACTGGCGCCCTCGGCGCTGTTTCCGGTGCACGAACCGATTGTCAATCACATTAAAAACGGGGTGGTTTCGCATGTGCTCGGTTCCATGAACGGACCGATCGGCCGCCTTTGTACCACCGGCGGGATGAAAAAAACGGCTATTCTGCGCTCGCACGGCGGACGCTACCGGGCCATTCAGGACGGCGACTTGCACATCGATGCGGCTTTTATTGCCGCGCCCACAGCTGACCCGCACGGCAACGCCAACGGTGTACACGGTCCCTCGGCCTGCGGACCGCTGGGATTCGCTCTGGCCGATTCGCTTTACGCTGATCAGGTGGTCGTGATTACCGATAATCTGGTGCCTTTTCCGGCCTGGCCCTGGTCTATAGAAGGGGGCAATGTGGATTATGTGGTGCCTATCGACAAATTGGGCGATCCGGAAAAAATCGTCTCCGGTACAACCAAAGTCACCACCGATCCCGACCGGTTGAAAATAGCCGCCTGGGCGGCGCAGTTGGTGCGTGACAGCGGGTTGATCGATGAACCGGAATTTTCCTTTCAGGCCGGGGCAGGCGGCATGTCGCTGGCTTTTATTCAATACGTGGCCGAATATATGCGCGAGAAAAAGGTAACGGCCGATTTCGTGCGCGGCGGTTCCACGCAAACGTTGGTCAATATGCTGGAGGAAGGCCTGACGAAATTCATCCTCGATGGACAGTCCTTTGATCTGGCCGGGGTGCGTTCCCTGCGCGACAACTGGAATCATATCGAAACCAATCCCTTTGTATCGTATAATTATCATACCAAAGGCTGTTTTGCGCCGCGGGTAAAGGCCAGTGTGCTGGGGGGGACGGAAATCGATTTGGATTTTAACGTCAACGTAAATACCCACTCCGACGGCTGGCTGCTGCACGGCATAGGCGGTTTTCAGGATGCGGCGGATGCGTATATGACTATCATTACGGTTCCTCTGTACCGCAAAACCAATCCCATTGTGGTGGAACGGGTACACACGGTTACCGCGCCCGGCGATGTGATCGACGCCATCGTTACCGATCACGGCATCGCCGTCAATCCCAAACGGCAGGATTTGTTGGATCGCCTGAAGGGCAGCGATCTGCCGCTGGTTTCCATTGAAGAATTGCACGAAAAGGCCATCGGCATCACCGGCAGACCGCAAAAACCCAAAACAAAAGACAATGTAGTGGCGGTTATCGAATGGCGCGACGGCACGGTAATCGACGCCGCCCGGGAGCTGGAAACGGAATAAATAAACCGTTCTCTTGGTTTGGAATTCAGACCGCCGTATTAACATAAGGACTATCGCATGCGTGTATTCATCGCTTTATTTAGCTGGGTATTATTCTTTCTAACAGTTGGGTGCGACAGCGAACCAACTACAGAAAAAGCTGCCTATTTCCAACAAATCGAAAACTGGCATAAGCAGCGCATTGCCTCTCTTACCAAAAAGGACGGCTGGTTGACTCTGGCCGGATTGTTCTGGTTGGAGGAAGGAGAAAGTACGTTCGGTTCGGCCGAAGACAACAAAATCGTCTTTCCCAAAGACAAAGCCCCGGCTCATATCGGCCGCTTTATCGTTAAAGGCGACGAAATAAGCGTAAAAATTGATTCCCGTGTAACGGTGCTCCATGACGGTCAGCCGGTGCAGGCCTTGCCGTTGCAGCACGATCTGACCGGCAAACCGACCATTCTCACTTTGGGCAGCCTGAGCTGGTATGTAATCAAACGCGGCGACCGCTATCTGATTCGTCTGAAGGACAGCGAACACCCGCGCTTAAAGGAATTCAAAGGAATCGAGCGTTATCCGGTGGATGTGCGTTGGCGCGTTAAAGCCCGTCTGGAGCCCTATAATCCTCCTAAGAAGCTGCATATCGCCAATGTGCTGGGGCAGGTTTCGGAAACGGATTGCCCGGGCGCCCTGGTGTTTGAAATAGACGGTAAAGAATACCGCTTGGACCCGGAAGGGAAAATGGGGGAAAAAGAATGGTTTCTCAATTTTTCCGATGAAACCAGCGGCAGAGAAACCTATGGCGCCGGCAGGTATCTGGTTATAGACGCCCCGGATGAGAACGGAATAACCTATATTGATTTTAACAAGGCGTACAACCCGCCCTGCGCGTTCTCGCCCTTTGCCACCTGTCCCCTGCCTCCGAAACAAAATAAATTACTGCTAAGAATTACAGCGGGGGAAAAGGATTACGGGCATCATTAGAGAATTGGATTGATGGAGTATTGGATTAATGGGATAAAATATTGGGAATCAGGAACTGGGAACTTGGAACTGGTTACTTGATGTTGGATACTGGAAAGTGGAAATTAGAAACTGGGAACTGGGTACTCAATTACGAATCTTTCAATTACCTGCCTGCCGCAGGCACGGCGAATTACGAGTTAATAGGCACAAAGGGGCAAAGGGACAAAGGCACAAAGAAACGCAAAAAGTGACAAGTGACGAGTAACGCGTGACGAGAAAGGATAAGCTGGATGCTGGAATATGAAGTTTAACAGAAGACTGAAAACTAAAAGCTAACAACCAATTCAATAACTTAATAACTTGGAACTGGGAACTGGGAATTACAAATGCCTGTAGCCAATAGCCAAGAGCCAACCCTTCGACCGCGCTCAGGGCAGGCAGCTAACAGCCAATATCCAACAGCTAAAAGCCAAAAGCCGATGGCCGATAGCTGACAGCCGATAGCTATTTCAATAACTTAATAACTTAAAACTGACAACTGATAACTAATAACTAACCATAACCATGAACATCGAACCGCTAAAAAAACTATACAAAGGCTTCTACATCCCTGCGCCGACGGGCAACAATGCCTTTTCCTTTGAGATACGCCTGAACAAACGAATTTATGTGGCGCCGCTGGTCGAAGGCACGCCGGCCGACCTGCGTCCGGGCAGCCGCATCGCCTTTAGCGAAGTGGAAGACGGCGTGGAAAAAAACGATGTGGGACTGGAAAAATTTATCTACTATCGGCATAAGAATACGGATGTGTTTATTTTTGATAACCACAACCATGCTTTCTTTTTCTGGATGGCGGCTTACCTGCAAAATGAGCTGCAACCCGGCGCCAAACTCATTCATGTTGATATGCACAGCGATATGTATAGCCCTTCCGCGCCATTCGCCCTTTCCTTGCGCAGGGATTTTACGCTGGAAGAAGTTTTCAATTATACCCAGCGCATTCTTACCGTATCCAGCTTTATTAAACCGGCTTTACAAATGGGCTTTTTTTCCGATGTGGAAATAATCGACAGTACCCTTTCTTTTGAGAACATGATACCCGAGCGCTATGTGCTGGATATCGATATGGATATTTTTACCAAAGAAATGGACTATATCGGTTACGATGTAAAGATGGATAAAATACGCGCCTATATAGCGCGGGCGGAATTTATAACCATCGCCACCAGCCCTTTTTTTATGAATCAGGAAAAGGCGATTCAGCTCGTTCAAAAATTTTTCGAACATTCCCGAATCCAAAGTGATATATAAAATCATAGCTGTCCCAAATAATCAGATATGCGTAGTTTGTCCAACCTTTCTTGACAACAATACCGTTCGTGCCTAAATTGCATTAATTTCATAACCCTTTAATATTGTTGATGTTATAGATAATGAACAAAGAACAGGACAGCACGCGGGACGAATATCCGGTTGTAAAAGAAGGAGCGGTTGTGGAAATTAAAGTAAAGGGCTCCCGTTTTATCGCCCGGGTTCTGCCCGTTGCTGACCGGCAAAACGCCGAAAAACGTTACGAGGAAATTCGCAAACAATTTTATAAAGCGACACATAATTGTATGGCTTATCGCATCGATCAGAACATATTTCGCTATTCCGACGACGGCGAACCCAGCGGTACGGCCGGCCAGCCTATTTTGCAGGCCATAGACGGCACCGGCGTTTTGGAAACATTGTGCGTGGTAACCCGTTATTTCGGCGGTACTAAATTAGGTACCGGCGGGTTGATCCGCGCTTATGGGGAGGCGGCTCGCCTGGCGCTGGAGCGTTCGGTTATTGTTAAAAAAACGCGCAGAAAACAAATGCGCATTCAATTTAAGTATGAGCTGGAATCGCCTATACGTCGTTTGATAGAATGTTTTCACGCCCGATTGGATGAAAGTGTGTACGGGGAAGAAATTACAATGGATGTTTCGGTACCGGAAAGTTTGCATGAAAGATTCGTTGCTGCCTTAACCGAGACGACCAACTCTCAGGCCAAATTGATTTTTAAATAGAGATCGTTATGGAAGAAAAATTACTGGAAGTTCAGGAAGTTAGTAAAAGTTTTGGTGAACAACAGGTTATCGATAAACTTTCCTTCCGGGTAAAGGGCGGGGAAACGTTTGGTTTGCTGGGACCGAACGGCGCCGGTAAAACCACCATGATGCGCATGATTATGAATATTATCCGGCCGGACAGCGGCGCCATTTTATACAATGGAGAGGAAAGGCGTAAAATAAAAGGTCTTCATTTTGGCTATTTGCCGGAAGAGCGCGGTTTGTATCCGAGGGCTACCGTTTTGGAAATGCTGGTTTACTTTGGCACTTTAAATAATATGGCCCGGCGTAAAGCCGAAGTGGAAGCCATCCGCTATCTGGATCGCCTGGGAATGGTCGAGTTTACGGACAGCCGTGTGAATCAGCTATCCAAGGGTATGCAGCAAAAAGTTCAGTTTGTGGCCGCCTTTCTGCACGATCCGGATGTTTTAATACTGGACGAACCTTTTGCCGGTCTCGATCCCATCAACCAGGTTGTGTTACAGGAGATACTGACCGAATACAAAAAAAAGAAGCGTATTCTGATCATTTCCACCCACCAGATGGAACAGGCCGAAAAAATGTGCGACCATATTTGCCTGATAAACCAGGCCAGAGTGATTCTAGACGGCCGGCTTTCCGATTTAAAGAAAAAATACAGGGAAAATGCCTATTTAATCGAATCGGACAGCCCGATGGATTACCTGCATGAGATGAAAGGGATTAAAATTCTCGAAGAAAAGAACAATGCCTACAAATTTGCCATTACCGATCGTTCTATGACCATCACCTCTTTTTTTGGTTTGATAAAGGGTAAAGTGAAAATACGAAAATTTGAAATTGTTGAGCCGTCTTTGCACGATATTTTTATTAAAATGGTACAAAAAGAGAGTGCCGGGGCCTGATATGAAAAATTTGTTCCGAATTGCCCGCTGGGAATTTGTTACGCGGTTTCGCTCGCGATCTTTTATGTTTAATACCATCGTATCGCCGTTGTTGTTTACCACGGTGATTATGCTGCCGTTGCTTTTTTTCGAACATCAACCCGAACAATCCACCAAACTGGTGGGTATTATCGATCTTTCCGGAGAAAATATCGCCCGCGACCTGCAAAAAGAACTGAACCGTTATTATCGTTTGAATAACACTTCGCCGGAATATATGGTATTAAATGTTTCCGTAAATAATTCCGAACCATATCAGGAAAAATTAGGCGAATTTCGCGAAATTCAGGCCCGCCGCGATTCCATCAATCAATTGTACAATCAGATTAAACAGCAGCGTACCCGATACTATCAAAATACAAAACTGCCGAACCGTACCTATCTGTTACAATCCTCTTACAAAAAGCTTCAACAGGTGCGCGAGGAAAAAGAACTGGTGGATATTGAATTGTCCCGTTTTCGTACGGCGTTGGATTCCGTTTACAAATTCGAAGCGCAGAAGATGGCCGATTCATTGATTGTTTCCGGAGTTCTCAATTCCTATCTGATTTTTGACACGGATTTCAAGGAAACGGGAATCATTCATTACAATTCCAATAATCCCGGTGATTTTCTGGATACGGCGCGGCTGGAGAAAATACTGCAAGCCATTATCATCAAAAAGCGTATTCTGGGCGATAATGTGGAACGTTCCAAAGCGGCACACTGGCTGCGTCCCATAAAGTTAAAAAAATTTCGCGTTCAGGGAGGCGTGCAGCGCGAATGGGATTTTTATATCCAGTTTTACGGACCGCTGATCGGCGTATTTTTACTCTTTATGGCCATTTTCACGGCCAGCGGTTATATTTTCAGCAGCGTATTAATGGAGAAAAACAATCGGGTTATTGAAGTTCTGCTTTCCTACGCTACGAGCCAGCAGCTCATGGGTGGCAAAATACTGGGGCTGGGTTTGCTGGGATTGGTACAGATTTTTATATGGATTGTTATTACTCTGGCGCTGGCTGGGGCCAACATAATTCCGGTGCAGAAAATCGATTATTTGACGATCAATAATGCCCTGTATTTTATGCTGTATTTCAGTTTGGGCTTTCTGTTTTACGGGGCCATTTTTATCACGGTGGGTTCCGTTTCGGCCAACGAATACGACGCTCAACAGATCAATCAGTTATTGCGTACCGTGGCTATTTTTCCGGCTTTGCTTTCGCTTATGGTGCTCACGGAGCCCAATTCTTTGTTAATCCGGATTTTGAGTTACATCCCGTTTTTAACGCCGTCGTTTATGATTATGCGCATCCCGCTGAGCACTACGCCCATTACCGAAGACATTTACATAACAACTCTGATTATGTTTGCTTCCATTGCCGTATTGATGTATCTCTCGGGGCGTATTTTCCGGGTGGCTACTCTTATGCAGGGTAAAAAACCGACCTGGAGCGAAATAATGCGCTGGGTTCGCGCAGGTTAAGGTCAAAAATTAAACTGAATCTGAATGCGCAAGCCTCGATCCAGGCGCCTGCCGGTGGGATGGTATTTGAAAACCGCGGGCAAGGCGTCCTGCAAGTAAGCGTAACGAAACTTGCACCACAATCTGAAAAATCGCATCAGGTTCCAGCGCAGCCGGACATACCATTTGTATCCTTCTCCATACAACGCATAATTGGCGAAACTGCCCGGTAAATCGGTTTCGTACTCGTAAATCCGTGAGTCATACGAATCCGTACGATAAAAGCTGATACGAAAATTAAATTGCAGCGCGGGCAGTACCCGCCATTCCAGATCCTGAAATAAGGCGGCGCCTTTTTCGGTAAAGGGATGGAGAACGGTGTGTGTAAAACGGGTCGTGAGCCTTAAAACAGAAGCCGGTTTAAACCGCGCCTGGGCGTAATAGATATCCTGTCTCTGTTGTATCCGAGCCGAATTACCCGTCGCTTTCGAAATAAACCGTTCGCCCTGTTTGTTACGGTAGCGCAGCATCACATCGGCGCGCTCAAAACGGTAATCTGCCTGAGCAAGCCATTCAGCGCCCTGCCGCGGCAGGGGGTAAAAATAACTGCGCCACAATTCTTTTTTAAACAAGCGGTAAAAATTGAAACGGAAACGTTTCTTACTGTATGTCAATCCCAAATAAAAACCTTCGTCAGCCCGCGGAAATGGATTGCGGTCGTCGAACACCCTGCCGTAAGGCGCTTGATAATTTTTATCCAGATGCCAGAATTTGAAGCCGATTTTAAGCGGATCGATTTGTAAAAAAACCGTCTGAGCGTAAGCCGGTCGGCGGCTGCCGGAAATAGCATACTCGCCGCTGAAAAAAAGACGTTCCCACTGCGCGGTGTAAAAAAAGCTGAAATTGTTTAATTGCTCACCGTGATAATTGTAATATTTTCGGCGCCATTCGTTTAATCGGACGGTTTTTTTATTGAATTGAATAGACGGTGAATAGTGCGTTCGGCTGGCCAATGCTCCTATCGATAAACGGTTACCGATTTCCATTGTCAAAGCGCTGCCCCATATTTGTTCGTTTATTTGACCGGCAGAGGCAATTTCCCGGGGAGTGCGGTGGTAGCCGTCATAGTCCATTCCGATGATAATTTGCCCCTTATCGTCCATAAGCGCATCCCGCCGATTCCCGGCGTAAAACACCTGCCAGCGAAAGAGCGAAAAGCTCTGCAATTCACCAAATACGCCGAATTGATTGACATTCTCCGCTGAACTTAAGGTGGGACGCGCTCCGTTGATTGCGCTTGCAAACGGCACCACGGCCATAGAACTTTTCTGTTGACCAAACGGATCGGAATAGGTCAGGCCTTCGCCGAATTCCAGTTTATAACTGCCTGCAATCAGCTTAAAAAAGCTGCCGCGGTAACGGACATATCCCGTAAAATAATCAAAAAAACTACTTTCTCCGGGGTCTTTCTGCGAAATAAGCCCGAAACGCAGACGGTCGTTGATTTCATAATACAACTTGTTATAATCATAGTAATTCGGGCCGGGATAAGGCGCAGATTCATCGGCTAAAGAAAAATAGTTTTTATGGATAAAGGCGCCGTTTTTAACCAGGCGGCTGCGGGTGGTAAAAAACGCTTTGGTCAGTTCGTAGTATTCGGCGCCCAATATTGAACGAATTTGCCGTTTACTGCGAAAACCACCCAGCCGCTTTCGCAGCGCCAAAATACTATCGGCCTGTAAAACGGTAAGCAAAGGGACAGACAGCAGCTCATTTTTATCGGCGGTGTTCAGATTTACGGGATGTTCGGACAACTCCTGAATCCGCTCCACGAATTCCGGATCGTCCCGGGCAAATTCCGCCCACAACTCGGTTAGACGATCGGTTTGAGCGACCAATCGGTTTAAACCGAAGCAGATTAAAAGAAACAAGCAGACGATTGATCCGGCGTATCTGGATAAAGACATCTCACTATCTCCGCAAGCGAAAGGTCTTTGTAGAAATAGGCAAACGATTTTAAGATAAAAAACAATGAAGCGCGTGCTTACGAAAAGAAAGACTGAAGTTGCGGCAGCGGTGATTGCAAGGCTTCGTCCAGAGTTCCGGAAAAAAGAATTTGGCCGTTGTCCAGATAGACCACGCGATCGGCGATACGGCGGATGCTGTTGACTTCGTGCGTAACCACCACCACAGTCATTCCCAGCTGCTTTTGCAAAGAAATAAGCAAGTGATCCAGTGCAGCCGTGGTAACAGGGTCCAGTCCGGCCGAAGGTTCATCGGCAAAGAGTATTTGCGGGTCCAGAGCCAGAGCCCTGGCCAGCGCTGCCCGTTTGCGCATTCCGCCCGAAAGTTCCGAAGGCAGCAGATGATAGGCATGCGAGAGCCCCACCAATTCCAGTTTGATACGGATGAGATGTTCAATAAGGTCTTTACTAAGCGAGGTGTGTTGTTCGAGTGGAATAGCGATATTCTCCGCAACGGAAATGGAATTCAACAAAGCCCCGTTTTGAAAAAGCACACCCATTTTGCGCAAAATGCTGTTCATTTCATTCTCATCAATCTGCGCCAGGTTTTTGCCGAGCACAATCAGTTCGCCTTCCAACGGTGTTAACAAACCGATCAAATGTTTAAGAAGAGTAGTCTTCCCGCAGCCGCTGGTACCCAAAATGGTGGTAATCTGGTTGGGATAAATAGTCAGATTTACGTCTTTCAGGATCAGCACATCCTCTTCGTAACCACTGCTTAAATTTTTTATTTCGATAATCGGTGTTTGCATAATATTATACTACCTGAAGTAGAACAGAAGGCCGATGATGCTGTCGGCCACGATCACCCAAAAGATGGAAAATACCACCGAAGCGGTAGTTACCCGCCCCACGCCTTCCGCGCCGCCCTTTACTTTAAAACCGAAATAGGTACCCGTAACGATGATAATCCAGGCAAAGACAAAGCTTTTCAGCAACGAAATAAAAACCTCTTTGTACCGCAGAACGGACAGGACTTCGTTATAAAAAGGTAAAATCTCTATATCCAGATAAGTATAACCGATAAGCATTCCACCCATAATACCCAGCGCATTGGCAAACATGGTTAACAGAGGCAGCGTCATTGTGATGGCGTAAACTTTGGGTACAACAAGATAAGGCAGCGGATCGATACCCATCACTTTAAGCGCGTCAATTTCTTCGCTGACCTGCATGGTGGCAATTTCCGCCGCAATGGCCGAACCGGAACGCCCGGCCACCATAATGGCGGTGATAAGCGGGCCCATTTCACTGATCATGGCCAGAGCCACGAGATCGGCTACATAAATATTAGCGCCGTAAAGCTGCAATTGCGCTGCGGATTGTAATGCCAGGACGAAACCGATCAAAAAAGAAATAAGACCCACAATACCCAGCGCATTGGCGCCTATGTTGAGGCTTTGATGGATCACTTCATCCTTGCGCCGAAGACCCGGTTTGAAGAAAGCGATAAAGCTCCAGTACATCATATTAGAGAGCAAAAGCACCAGATTGCCCAGACTATGCAATAAACTGAAACCGGTATCTCCCACCTTTTCGAGGAATAAAGGTTTTTCTTCCTTTTTTGTACTTTGCTGTTCCTGTAGTTGGAAGAGTTGTAGCGTTTGGGATATGCTTTCGGCAAGGTTTTGCCGGATAAGCGTGATGTTTTTTTGTTCAGCTATTTTCTGCAGACGATCCACTACTGCTGCGCCAGCGCTGTCCAGGGATTTAACCCGTTTAAAATCCAGTACAATGGCAGAAGGCGGTTTTTCTCCGCTAATGAGCATTTGTAAAGGACGATAAACGGATTCGGCTGAATGAAAATCAAGAGTTTCCGGTAATTCAAACGAGTAGGGCTCCATAAGCGCGGTCTATTGGCTTTGTCGTTCAAAATAATGGCGGATTTTTTCAAAAAAAACGCTGTTTTGCTCAACAATAATTTGATTGAGCGCCTTCGCGAAATGATTCATATCTTTTTCGTTCAAAGAGGTAAAACGATTATAGATATGTTGCACAAGGACCTCTCCGGTATCGTAATCTTTAAATTGCAGCGTAATCATTACATGGGCGGCGTCATAATCATCCTGTTCCACGCGTTCAATGCGGTCTATATGGCCGCTTATTTTATAATTGGGTTCCGGTTCAATCCGGCGAAGATTACAGGTTTGAAACAAATGAAGGCCGCGCAGCTGGCGCCAAACGATGGTCTGTAAAGCCGCAGATGGATTTTCCGCCCATTTATGGTAAATATAGTAAGATATTTCGTTGCTGTTGGTACGTAGGGCGATACGGTTGGAGTCATAAATTCGGGATATACTGAAATTATCCACCATAACCACGTAAGGTAACGCAGCAGTCGGTGTACCGGAACTGTCAATTGGCTGTTCCGGTACATTGTCCATTACATAAAATTTAGTAATAATACGCTCGCTGGCGCATGAAGACAGAATAAATGCAACTATGCATAGAATTACTACAGATTTACGCATCTTTACTCCAGTTTATCGTCCGGTGGATTAGATGGTTTTGAACCGCCTATTAATACCGATGGGTCTTCATCAATCTGTTTAGCCGCATTATTTAAATGCTTTATGGTTTCATTCAAATCGTTGATGCTTTCGTAAAATTTATAACGGTTTTCTTTGAGCATATTTTCGGAATATTTAAGAATGCCGTTGGCTTTGGTTACCAGTTCGTTCAATTGACTGATCAGGTTATACAGATTGGACTTCTCGATATCGTTTACCACTTTTATAAGCGTATTCACGGCGGTGCGGAAGGAATCGGAAGTTACAACAGTTTCAATTTCTTCCAAAGAAACGCGTGCCGAACGGGTGAGACCTGCCAATTCGCCGGTAATTATATCCAGATTGGCCAACGAACGGTTGATATTCTGCCTGTTGGAAGAAAGAATACCGTTTACCTCTTCAAGGGCTGCATTGGATTTATCAACCAAAGCAAAGATTTTTTCTCTTTTGTCCTCGGCTGTAAGTTCAAGGAGGTTATTGACAACCAACTCCACTTTTTCCGCAATCACTTCGGCTTTGCCGGTGATATCTTCGGTAAGAGAACGGCCCGGATTTATAAAGCCGCCGGGTTCCAATAGAGGTGCTTCGTTAGAGCCACCACGTAATTCAATAATTTTAATACCGGTAATACCAATCGTGTTAATATCCGCCCGAACATCCTTTTTAATGGGCGTTCCGGCTTTGATACCGACAGTAACAATAATTCGGTTAATATCTTCCGGGTCTATACGGATATCCTTGATGTTGCCTACATTAATTCCCAAATACTTAACTGATCCGCCAATATTTAAACCGGAAACCGATATGTTCTTATAAGCGATATAGTAAATATCCTTTTTTTTGATGAATTGATTGTAGGAAAGAGCAAACAAGATAACGAAAAGAATAACTGAAGCGGCAGTAATAAAAATACCCAGCCGTATTTTTTGTGAGCGTGTAATCATACTGTTTTTTCGATGTGATAATTTGTTATATGGTGGTAAAACAGATATAAATTATACAGAGCGCAATCTAATTGCAATTTAAAATATATTTTAATTTACATAAAGATTTATTCCGGAACAGAAGGAAAAATTATGCATAAATGTTGTAACATTGTATCGCAAAAATAATCTAATCTCGTGATGATTATCATAGAGATATCCGATTAACCGGTGTAGCTTGGGTAAAAATTATGTTAAGTTTTAGTAACGTAAACCGAAAATATGTAAACCAAATAAGGAGGATTCAGGGATGAAATTAAAGATTAAGATTAAAATTAAGGCAAAATATTTTATCTATCAGCCTCAAGAGTCTAAAAAACATCTATACAAAAAAGCTGCTTAACAGGCACTTTTGTTTCATATTTCTTATACTTTATCATAGTGTTGTATATCTTTCAAAAAACCTATTTATTTTTATCCATATTTTCTATTCGTAGACTTGATTCGATAAAATACCTGCTGTATATTTAGCACTCGATTAACGTAAGTGAAAATCAGAATGGCCAAAGCAAAACAACAGAGCAAAAAAGTAGAAGCGTTGATCATTGGTAAAAAGAATATTTATCTTTTTCTGATTGGATTGGCATCTATTGCTTTGGGTTTTATTTTGATGGCCCAGCCGCCGGTTTACGGATTTTTATCCAGAACTTTGGCGCCGATTATTCTCGTTATCGCCTATTTGGTTATCATACCAATAGCAATAATGATAAAAAGCGAAAAAGGCGATTAGCTTAACTGGTTTAGATCATCCCGATCTACAATCGGGAGGGTCGTAGTAGAGACGAAGAGAAGGGGGCGATTAGCTCAGCTGGTTTAGATCATCCCGATTTTCAATCGGGAGGGTCGTAGTAGAGACGAAGAGAAGGGGGCGATTAGCTCAGCTGGTTTAGAGCATCCCGATTTTCAATCGGGAGGGTCGTAGTAGAGACGAAGAGAAGGGGGCGATTAGCTCAGCTGGTTTAGAGCACCTGCCTTACAAGCAGGGGGTCGTAGGTTCGAATCCTACATCGCCCACATAAAGCTCAGGGAAGAACAACCTCTCTGAGCTTTTTTTATTATGAAAGAATATACCACCTACGTGATCCGATCCAAAAGCTGCGATATGCTTTATATAGGTCAGACAGGTAATCTGGAAGATCGTTTGCTGCGCCACAATCAAAACAGAAATACATTTACAAAGAACAAAGGCCCCTGGGAACTCATCTTTTCACGCAGCTTTCCCACTCGCAAAGAAGCTGTAGCCTTAGAGCTGAAATTAAAGAGATTCAAGAATAAAGATTTTCTGTTAAATTGGATAGCCCGTCAAGCTGGTTTAGAGCATCCCGATTTTCAATCGGGAGGGTCGTAGGTTCGAATCCTACATCGCCCACATAAAGCTCAGGGAAGAACAACCTCTCTGAGCTTTTTTTATTATGAAAGAATATACCACCTACGTGATCCGATCCAAAAGCTGCGATATGCTTTATATAGGT
>DRQG01000099.1 GCA_011369465.1 Caldithrix abyssi | reverse complement strand
TAAAGTTTCCGGAGAAAAAATTACGGTAAAATTTCGCTTTTCCGATATGGATACTTCCATGTATATAGATCTAAAGGGTAAGAAACCGCGTTATTTTTGGAGCGAAAAGGGTGAGGAAGAATTTGATGTGGAAATGATTCTATCCTCGCAAACCAGTCATTTGTTCTGGCTGGAAAAGCTGAATGTGCCCCTGGCAATTGCCTCCCGTAAGATCATCGCCAAAGGATCGGTGCAAAAGGCTTTAAAGCTTTTACCGGCGCTTAAACCGGCCTTTGCACTTTATCCCGAAATTCTTAAAAAGAAAGGCCGGGAGGACTTGCTTCTCCGGGAACTGTCCCGGAAGAGAAAGAAAACATTCCGCTTGTTCAAACGGCCTCCAAAATCGGATTATGATCTTTCTGTTCTGCCTTCCTTCCCATTGCCTTTGACGGATGACCGCAGCGAAATAAGCTTACCTGTTTTGAGCAGTAAAAAGCCAAAAATTGAGCCTATTGATATCCTGGAAACCATGTATATCATCCGTAAATTTGAACAACATCTTTCGGAGGCTTTTAAAAAGGGACGGCTGCCTACGGAAGCGATCCATCTTTCCATAGGACAGGAAGCGGTTGCCGCCGGTGTCTGCCTGAATCTGCGTGACAGCGACTACTTAAATACTACCCATCGCGGACATGGCCATATTGTCGCCAAAGGTGCCGATCTTAAAAAAATGATGGCCGAAATTTACGGTAAAGCAGATGGATTGTGCAAAGGTAAGGGCGGTTCTATGCACGTTACTGACGGCAGTAAAGGGATTTTGGGTGCCAACGGCATTGTTGGTGCCGGTTATCTTCTGGCTCTCGGCGCCGGGTTCACAATAAAGCAACATAAAAAAAGTGATGATATATCGGTAGTCATTGCCGGTGACGGGTCGGTAAATCAGGGTATGTTCCATGAAGCTATGAATATGATCTCGCTGTTCGAACTACCTGTACTGGTGGTCGTTGAAAACAACCGTTATGGAGAGTTTACTTCCATAGAGCGCCATTCGGCCATGACGCAATTGTCCAAACGCGCTGAGGCCTATAAAATGGAGGCCTTTGTTCTGGATGGTAACGATGTACAACAGGTGTATAAAGAAGTCGGCAAAATTATTGAACAAATACGCCGGGATGGCAGGCCGCGTTTTGTGGAACTGCTAACTTACCGCCAGCACGGGCACATGGAAGGCGAGCCGGAATTATACAGGGACGAAAAAGAAAAAAAAGAATTCCTGCAGAAAGACCCTATCCTTGTTTTAGAACAGAACTTAATAAACACCCTGCAAATAACTCATGAAGAGACTGAAAAAATTCGGCGCAAAGCACAAACAGCCGTCGATGAGGCTGTGGCTTTTGCGGAACAGTCACCGGAACCGGACGCTACGGATTTAACAGCCCACGTATATGCACCTCAGAGTAAAAATCTTTTTAGGGGCGATTTTAGGCTGAGTGATAACACACTGGAGATGTCGTACGCTCAAGCAATCAATTCCGCTTTGGCAGAGGAAATGGAACGTGACGAACGAGTTTTTCTCTGGGGCGAAGACGTTTCACTGGGCGGGTATTTTAATGTAACCGAAGGTCTGATCGATCGATTCGGTTCGCAACGGATTATTGATACCCCAATTTCTGAGAATGCAATTGTGGGTGGGGCGGTGGGTGCGGCGATGACCGGAATGCGCCCTGTGGCGGAAATCCTGTTTGCCGATTTTTTAACCTGCGCTATGGACCCCATTGTAAATCAGGCTGCCAAACTGCGCTACATGACAGGGGGACAGGTGTCGGTGCCGCTCACTATACGGACGCCGGTAGGCAGTGGAATCGGCATGGCCGCACAGCACTCACAGGCCATGGAAAGATTTTTTTATGGCATACCCGGATTGATGGTAATTGCGCCTTCGGATGCATTTACGGCCAAAGGGTTACTGAAGTCCGCCATTCGATCCAATAATCCGGTATTATTTTTCGAACATAAGCTGCTTTATGCAGATGCGGGGGAAGTCAATCAGAACGAGTACACACTCCCTATTGGTAAAGCCAGAATTTTACGGAATGGCAGAGACGTAACTATTGTTACCTATCTTTTGGGTGTGGGGATAGCTTTACAGGTTGCGGAATTACTGGAGAGAGAAGGGATTGATGTGGAAATAATTGATTTGCTGACCCTCTATCCGCTGGATACGGAAACCGTCCTGCGATCGCTTAGCAAAACCGGTCGCCTGGCCACGCTGGAAGAGGCGCCGTTTACAGGAAGCATAGGGTCGGAAGTCATATCCAGGATGGCTATAGCTGGTTCGGGTTTACTAAAAAAAAGGCCGCTCAAA
The DNA here is from genome assembly GCA_011369465.1 of Caldithrix abyssi. Lineage (GTDB taxonomy): Bacteria > Calditrichota > Calditrichia > Calditrichales > Calditrichaceae > DRQG01. Next base: position 4,237 of record DRQG01000099.1, on the reverse strand, counting down.
TTTGCCGCTCCCGAGAGCCCGATTGCCTATGCAAAAAATCTGGAAAACGCTATGATACCCGCTGCGGAGGATGTAGCGGGTACAATCAGGCAGAATTGGTTTTAGCAAGAATCCATACATCGGATTAAACAGTTGCTTTTATCGGCCGAAAACAGGATATACACGCTGCGAAAGCAGAGAGAGCAAAGCGGAACGGAAATAAATGGAAACCATTTACAAAGATTTTAAGCAAAAACTGTTTCAATGGCTGGAACACCCCACCATCCGGGCCCTGATCATTCTTTTTTCGATCACACTGACCGCATCCGTTCTGGTGGCGGTCTTCGAATCCCATCATAATGACCAGTTCCAAACCTTTTGGGATTCGGTCTGGTGGGTGCTGGTTACCATTACCACGGTCGGATATGGCGATAAGGTTCCTTTGACGCCGGCCGGTAAAATCCTGGGTGTTCTGGTTATGATGGTCGGTATTGCCGCGCTGTCGGTGGTTACCGCCACATTGTCATCCGTTTTAGTCACCCGAAAAATAAGAGAGGGCAAAGGTTTGCAGGAATTAAAGCTGAAAGACCACATTGTCTTGTGCGGCTGGAACGAACAAGCGCAGGAAATTTTATCCACGTTCGAACAAAAAGGCCATACACGGGATGCCATTGTGCTCATCAATCAACTGGCCGAGGAGGCCGTAGCCGATATACAGGCGCGGTATCCTACGCTAAAACTTAAATTTGTTCGCGGTGATTTTACACGCGAGGGCATACTCAACCGGGCTAACGTGCAAAACGCCAAAGCAGCCATCATCGTACCGGATGAAAGCCTGCAGGGCAAAAAATCCGGTGACGAACGCACTATTCTGGCCACGTTGTCGCTCAAAACGCTGAATCCGAAAATAAAAGTGTACGCTCATATAAACGACAGGGAAAACCTGCCTCATCTTAAAAAAGCTCATGCCGACGAGGTGCTGGTTAAAGATGCCTACAGCGGATATTTACTGGCCAATTATGTGGCTTCGCCGGGCGTGCCCCAGTTCATCTTACAGATGTTCGATGCTTCTTCCGGATACACGATTCAACAGCGTCCGGTACCGGCCGAGTTGGTAGGTCAGAGTTACGGCGATTTGAAGGAATACTATCAAAGCCGGTTTGAGGGAATCCTTTTGGGGCTGGGTACCATGACCGAACCGTTTTCTCTGACCGATTTAATGAGCGAAGATTCATCATCGTATCTGGATGAATTTATTATGCGCAAGTTTCAGGAAGCCGGCCGCGGAATGGACGGAAACGAACAGGTACGCATTCGGGTTAATCCCAAACCGGATACGCCGCTTACGAAAAATGATTTTTATCTTTCAATAGAGAGCCAAAAAAATGAAGAGCGCTGATCAAAAATTATTTAAAGAAAAATTGGATTATCTGAAAAAGGTGCCCTTATTCAAGGATTTATCATCCGCTCAGCTCGGGCAGCTTATTGCCATAATGAAGGCGGAACATTTCGAAACAGGGAGTTATGTAATTCGCGAAGGCGAAGCGGGCAGTAACCTGTTCATTCTGCTGGAAGGCGAGGTGGAAATATCCAAAGCGCTGGTTTTGCCTCAATGGGTAAAAAGCCAGCAGAAGCAGGAAAAATCCTTGCTGCGTCTTTCCGAAAAACACTATCCCTTTTTCGGCGAAATGGCCATGTTTGACGACGAACCCGAACGCTCGGCCTCTATTGTGGCCATACGGCCCTGCCTGATGGCGGCCATCACAAAAAAGGACCTGTTAAAGGTGCTGGGCAGCAATCCGGAAATCGGAATGATTATTTATCGGAATATCGCTTCCCAACTGGTGCAGCGTTTGCGCAAGGCCAATAGGGATATTCTTAAACTTACAACGGCATTCACCCTGGCCCTGGAAGGATAAAGAGTGATACAGCTCGGCGGATATGCTTACACGGATTTTTTGCAGTATTATATGGATGTGATGGATCGCTATTTCCGCAAAACACCTCCCGTCCCCAGCAATATCTATTTGAGTCAGGATGTTATTAAAAACAAAGAGATAAAAAAGCAAATTGCCCGATATTGTCATTTTCCTTCTATAATCAATATACTGGCCAATGATGAAGATGAAGAAATCCGCATGCTGGCCCGAAAAAACGAATTTTGGAACCTGGTCGGCCGTTTTCAGGACATACTGGGTTTTGCCCGTACGGAACGGATGACCTTTGCCCGTATCGAAGGGTTTCATAATCTTCTGGTTATTCTCATTTTTGAAGACGATCTGCAAATATTAGCCGAAGCATTGAACAATCCGGCCATTTCATTGAAAATGCTGGTGCACTTTATCCGCTTGCTGCGCCAGAGGGGACAGGGCCGTAAAGATGAACAGATTCTTGAAATAGCCATGCAGGTCATGTCCCAAAAGCGTAAACAAATCGTTCAGATTTCTCAGATCAATCGTGCGTCACGCCAGTTAAATCAGGATAGAAACCTGATTACCATGCTGCAATATTTACGGGATGAAAACAATACCATTCGCCTGGCCGTGCAGAACATATTGCTGCGTGAAGACGCCAATACCTTAAACCGATTGGTGCATCTGGCCATTCTGGATGACGGTTTTACAAGCCGACTGGATCATTTTGTAACCCTGAGCCGACTGCTGCAGCTGCTTAGCAAAACCGAGGGATTGGAAAATACATCGGTGCAAATCCTTGATCTTCCGGAAGAGATAAAGTCCGGAGAACGTTCACGTTCCATAAAGGATTATTTTGATCTGCTGCTTCGATCAAAACGTATTGAAATTATCCGTTCACTGGAAAGTGATCTGAGCCGTTTCGATAACATCGTTCTGTTAGCGTATTGCCATATCGATAAAGATATCAACATTCGTAAACTGGCCAGGAAATATCTTAATATTGACGATTTGTTTTCTCTGATTAATGACAAATCCACGCCTCGTTACATATTCCGACAGGTTTTGGATATTTTGATGCACCACGAAGATGATTTTATTCATCAAAAAGTGCACGAAGCCCGGATGAGGGAATCCTACCGGCTGAAAAACAGCCTTAAAGAAATGGAAATCAGCGTCCGTGCTTATTTTGATATCATCTTTCAATCCTTAGGTTACCGCCGTATTCATGAGTTTCACGATGTTCTGCATTCTTTAAACCGAACCGAGCGATATTTGAGCCGCTATCATTCTTATTTTGAAAACGGGAAAAAGGTACACTATAAAAACCTGTTGAACGAATTTCAGGAAATTCGTCAGGTATTCAGTAAAAAACTCCAGGAAATTTATTCTACAACCGATATAAAAACCATCCGTGAACTGGAATACATTGCCTCTATATTGGATGAAATCCTGCAGCTCCGTGAAATGGGTATTCAATCGCTGCGTCCCGGTACACCGGATGATATCGAGACGGAGATCAAATTCCGGGCGCGCATCATCTGGCAAAGCGCCATCAGCGTTTATCTGGGGCGCATAAAAGACCTGGCTGAAATGATGTCTAAAAAATTACTCAAAATGGCCGCAACGCGGGATTTATCGGAGCGGTTTGAGCAGGAACTGAATGAGGCACAGCAGGAACTGGAACAAACCTACAAAGAACGCATCCAGTGTCGTTTGACCAACGCCTGCAAAGTTTGTGACCGCCGCGGCTGCGCAGCCGAGAGGTTTTTGAGGGAAGCCCGCTTTTTAATAGAAGAGTTTCTGGATATCGTTTCCGAAGATATTACACCGCAATGATTTTATATCTTTCCTTTTCGTTCCTCCGGATGTAATTTTATGTAAACTTGAGTTAAGTGAGCCGGGGATAAACGAATGATTTTGATTGTCCTCGTGAGTTTCGGTTTATTGAAAACGCGGCAAGTTTTGCCCACAACCCACCCCCTTATCCCCTCTTCACCGGCGAAGGGAGGGGCGTAACATGGCGCTGGTATTGTTTTTTACGACCAGGGGTGGGTTACCTGGCGGGATGGAATGACGTAATGAGTCATGCTGAACTTGTTTCAGCATCCCGTGTTTTATGATCCTGAACGGAATAACGCCGCTCCGAGCGACAGTTTTGGTAAGACGGTCGGCAAGCCCTGCTCACAACCCACCCCCATCCCCTCCGTTATGTTAGAAAACAAGTCAAAATTACCTATATTTTCATTTTGGGATATAGGCATCCTTTTCTCTAATGGCATAGAGATTTAAGTTTAGTAAAATCTTTTTTAAACTATTCCAATTGCAAGTAATCTGTTATAAGC
>DRQG01000098.1 GCA_011369465.1 Caldithrix abyssi | reverse complement strand
GGATGAAGACACCCGGCTGGTGCATTTTATAGGCAAAGATAACATTGTATTCCATTGTCTCATTTTTCCGGCCATGCTCATGGCCCACGGAGAATTTGTTTTGCCGGATAATGTGCCGGCCAATGAATTCCTCAATCTGGAAGGCAATAAACTATCCACCAGCCGCAATTATGCCGTATGGCTGGATGACTACCTGCAAAAATTCGATCCCGATTCCCTGCGCTATGTGCTGGCTTCCAATCTGCCGGAAACGCGGGACACCGATTTTTCCTGGCGCGATTTTCAGGCGCGGCATAACAACGAACTGGCCGATATTCTGGGCAATTTCGTCAATCGTACGGTTACCTTTGCGCATAAATATTTTGGCGGGAAAGTGCCTGCGGCCGGTCAGACGGATGCGCTGGACAAGGAACTGCTGGAAAGGCTGGAAAAAGCGCCCGAACAATTGGGAAAGCTGATCGATACGTTTCAGCTAAAGAATTACGTGCGCGAAGTTATGGATCTGGCCCGGTTTGCCAATAAGTATTTTAACGACAAGGAGCCATGGAAAACCCGCAAATCGGATATGGATTCCTGCGCGACCACCATTCACTACTGTCTGCAAACCGTTGGCGCCTTGTCTGTTTTGCTGGAACCGGTTCTGCCTTTTACCTCCCGTAAAATCTGGAATATGCTCGGCCTGGGCGAAACGCATCGCTGGGACGAGTTTATCCGTCCGGTGCTTAAAGAAGGAGCGCCCGTAGGCCAACCGGAAATCCTGTTCACAAAAATTGAGGATAAGATTATCGAACGCGAAACAAATTATTTACAGGCGCAGTTAAACGGCGGGCAGAAAGCGGATGAGGAAGAAGAAAATGCCCCGGAAATCGATATCGAAACGTTTGCCAAAATCGATTTGCGGGTGGCCGAAATTGTTGAAGCGGAAAAGGTTAAAAAATCCGATAAACTGGTAAAATTGCAAATTAAAATAGGCGATGAACAGCGGCAAATTGTGGCCGGCATCGCACAGCATTATCAGCCGGAAAAACTGGTCGGCAGGAAAATCATTGTGGTGGCTAATTTGAAACCGGCCAAACTGTTTGGCGAAACGTCTCAGGGTATGCTTCTGGCAGCCAAAAACGGGGATAAACTGGCTCTGCTCAGCGTCCCGGAGGACATGCCGTCCGGGAGTAAAATAAGTTAGAGAAGCGGGAGAGAAAGAATGATTGAATTGATGAATTACTGAATTAATGAATCGTTGGAGTGTTGGAGTATTGGAGTGATGGAACGATGAAGTAAGCCCCATTACTCCATCACTCCAATACTCCATTATTCCATCTGTTCATCAATTCAATCATTCACCGGCTCATCCATTCATTTTTAAAACAGGGAAAACCACTTATTTATGTTTATTGATACACACACACATCTGGATTTTGATGTTTACGATGAAGACCGTGAACTGGTAATCCAGAGAGCTATTGAAAACGATGTGCAGGGTATAATTACCATCGGCACAGATGCCAAAACCTCCGAGCAGTCGGTTTTACTGGCCGAGAAATACGCGGCTGTGTTTGCCGCAGTGGGCATTCATCCCACAGACTGCGCCCAGGCAACCGAAAAAGATTATGAGCTGATCGCAGAATTGGCCGGTCACGAAAAAGTTGTGGCCATAGGCGAAGTCGGCCTGGACTACTATCACATGCGCGCCTCCAAAGAGATACAGGAAAAAGCTTTTGTACGGCAAATTGAATTGGCCCAAAAATTGAATCTGCCGTTGATTATCCATAACCGCGATTCACACGAAGATTTATTTGCCATTCTCACCAGGACGGATGCCGGGAGAACCGGCGGTGTACTGCACTCTTTCAGCGGTGATGAAAAATTTCTGGAGAAGGTTTTACTGGAGCACTTTTTTGTTTCTTTTACGGGAAATATTACTTTTAAAAAAAGCACCAGTGATGCCCTGGTAAAGGCCGCACCGCTGGACTGCCTGCTGCTGGAAACCGACAGCCCGTTTCTGACGCCTGTGCCCCTGCGCGGAAAACGTAATGAACCGGCGTTTGTTGTTCATACTGCAGAGAAAATAGCCGAGCTGAAAGGTTTAACCCTGGAAGAAGTGGGAAAGGTAACCAGTGAAAATGCTATAAAGCTGTTTAGACTGCCTTTATAATAGAAATAATTAATGCGGCATGGAAGTTCAGGAACTTTATGAGCCCGACGATATTTAAGAAAAAAGGATATAGGTTTTTTTTCTTTTCCAGAGAAGAGAGACGAATGCATGTGCATGTGGTTAGTGAAAAGGGTGAGGCAAAATTTTGGCTAAAACCGGAAATAGAACTTGCGAAAAATTATAGATTGACAAGAGTTCAATTAAAAGAAATAGAAGAAATAATAGAAAGTCATTATAATGAACTTAGTAAAGCATGGGAAAAATATTTCGACCGTTGAGGTGACAAACATTTCCAAACATGGTATTTGGCTTCTTAACGGAGAAAAAGAATTTTTTTTATCATATGAAGATTTTCCCTGGTTTAGAGAGCAAACCGTGAATTCAATCTTGCAAGTTCAGGAGATTTCTCCCGGTCATTTTTATTGGCCTGAACTTGATATAGACCTGACGGAAGATATTATTGAACATCCTGAAAGATTCCCACTGGTAAGTAAAAAATGAATAGCATTCGTATAACTGAATGATGTCCCGCCCCTTAAAACGTTTTGGCCAGAATTTTCTGACCAACCCGCATTTTCAACTAAAAATTGTTGAAGCGCTGGAAATCACGCCACAAAATGTGATCATAGAAATAGGTCCCGGACGGGGCGCATTGAGTGAACACATCCTTACAAAAAATCCGGCAAAATTTATAGCGGTGGAAGTCGATCGTAACCTGGCCGGGGAATTAAAAGTCCGATTTGGGTCAAAAATAGAATTATTGAATGATGATTTTTTGGAAACGAACCTCGAACAATGGTTTGACGCAAATCGTAATGAAAACAAAATAATCGGCAACATACCGTATAATATCACCAGCCCCATTCTTTTTAAACTACTTGATTATTATACCCGGTTAAATTGTGCCGTGCTTATGGTGCAAAAAGAGGTAGCTCGGCGCATTGCCGCTTCGACCAATACCAAAGACTACGGCATTCTGTCCGTAATCACTCAGGCTTACGCCCGGGTTGAGTATCTGTTTGAGGTAGGACGGGGTAATTTTTATCCGGCGCCCAATGTTGATTCGGCCGTTATCCGCCTGCAATTTTACGAGCGGCTGGAAGGCGTGGAGGATGAAAGACTGTTCCGTAAAATTGTGCGGCATACGTTCAACTATCGCCGCAAGATGCTGCGCAACAGTTTGGGTAGAATTTTAGACAAAACTGTCGTATATTCATTGGAGTCTGTGGCCTTGAACCAGCGGCCGGAAAACCTTTCCGTACAACAATTTAAAACCCTGGCAAACGAAATCCGTTCAAAAACAAAAGCAGTTTTATGATTCAACTTGACTATGAAAATATCCTGCCCGATATCGAAAAGTTGATCGAAAGCGACAATCGCGGCGCTTTATTGAATATTCTGGTTGACCTGCATCCGGCAGATATCGAAGAAATCCTGAATCGGCTTAAAAAAGAGCAGCGTAAATACGTTTTTAATCTGCTACCATCCGAGCTGGCCAGCGATGTTCTCCCCGAGCTGGACACTCCTGTAGTGGAACAGGTTCTGGAAGACGCCAGTGAAGAAAAGATCACCGACCTGGTGGATCGGATGGATTCGGACGATGCCGCCGACCTGATCGGGGATCTGCCGGAAGAAGTGGCGGAAAAAGTGCTGGATCAGATGGAGGACGAAGCCTCCCACGAGGTTCAGGAACTGCTGCATCACGCCGAAGACACCGCCGGCGGTATCATGGCTCTGGAATTTGTGGCCATGCCCGAAACCGCCACGGTTAACGAAACCATCGAAGCCATCCGCGAAGCCCGCGACGAAGTGGAAGACCTGTACGCTATTTGGGTGGTGGATGAGAACCAGCGGCTGATCGGCAGTGTATCGCTAACCGACCTGGTTTTGGCCAAAGGCTATACCACCCTGCGCGAAATCATGGATGTAGATGTGCCTTATGTGCGGCTGGATATGGATCAGGAAGAAGTGGCCAACTTCTTTAAAAAATACGATCTGGTCAGCGCACCCGTTGTGGATGAAAATATGCGCCTGGTCGGTCGCATCACCGTGGATGACGTGGTGGATGTTCTGGAAGAAGAGGGATCGGAAGATTTGGCTTACTTAGCCGGTGCGCCTGATGAAGAAGTTCTGGAAGATTCTGCCTTTGTTGTTTCCAAAGCGCGTATTCCCTGGTTAATGGTGGCTTTTTTCGGGGAAATTGCCGCCGCCTTCATTCTGAATAGTTTTGAAGTAACTTTAAAACAAAAAGTTATGGCCGCTTTCTTTATCCCTATCGTTATGGCTATGGGCGGCTCTACCGGTCAGCAGTCCAGCGTAATTACCGTGCGGGGTCTGGCTACCGGAGATATCAACATCAAAGATACGGGCAGCCGCCTGTTAAAGGAATTCCGGGTCTCGTTAATTAACAGCCTGTTCTTTTCCGCTTTGATTTTCGGTATTGTGTATCTGTGGGATGGGATGCAGTTTGCCACCATTCTGGCCGCTTCTATGTTCATTGTGATTAACAATGCGGCGATTGTTGGCGCCTTGGTACCGTTGATGTTTAAAAAATTAAATATCGATCCCGCACTGTCCGCAGCTCCGTTGGTTTCCGTATCCAATGACGTTATCGGCCTGATTATCTATCTTTCCATCACTACGATTTTTTTGAATTATTTTTATTAGTGCTTGCTATGTCAAAGGCCAGGCAGGCATGAGGCCAACCCGGATACGTTATCAAGAGGAAACTTTTCGGGATATTCAACCTGTTTGTGCTTATCATTATAAAGATCACTAAACGTGTTTAGACATCAATGGCTATGCATTGGTGAAAATGCAAACGGGCGATCCGGGGCGGAACCGTTTGTTGCTCAGTGATGACAAACCGTTGGCTAATTAAGGGGGTGTATGATGAATACATTTAAAAAAGCGCTTCTGGTTTTTTTAATTATTATCGTTGTGCTGGGGTCTGTATTAAGCCTGTCCACGGTTGAATTTCGTAAGGATTTGGGCGCTACGGTTACCGGCTTGTTATTGGCCTTCATAACCGTTACGGTTTTAATGGAGAGGGCGTTGGATGTCTTTTTAACAACCTGGCGTGCCGAACGATCGGAAGAAATGGATGAACAACTGACTGCACTTAACCAACAGGCGGCTAAGCAGGACGAAGAACATCCGGAACAGCTTCTAAAACTGGAGAACCTTCGAAAAGAAAAACGGCAATACCGGGCAAAAACACGCATCATCGCCATGTGGTCGTCTTTATGTATCGGTATAATTTTAAGCGGATTGGCCGGTTTACGCACTCTGGAACATCTGGTTACCCAACAATCACTGGCTCAATTAGAGGATATGCAGCTTTTTATTTTCAAGGCGTTTGATATCTTTCTTACCGGCGGACTGATTGCCGGAGGCAGCGACGGTATTCATAAGGTAATGGAGATGTTACGTCAGTTTTTTGAGACCGGAACACAGCGGTTAAAATATTCGAAAAAATAGAAAGTAAAACTTATGTTTGATAATAACTGGTTCCTCATTCTGGTTATCGTTCTTCTGGCCGGCCATGCCCTTGCCTTTATCATTTACGCAGCACGCGTTCTTATGAAAGATAAACCGGAATTTGAAACTGAAGACAGTGCAGATGAATGATAATACGGTTATTAATATTTTTTTTATAATTGTATAATAGATTAATTCGCGAGCAAAAACATACGGATAAAGAAGGAAAGGTGTTGACTCCGCCACCTTTACCGGAAAAATTATTCCTAAAAAGGATATTCAAAAATGCGTTTAAGTTTTGACGACTTCAGTCTGGTACCGACGGAAGCGGATGATCCCGAACTTTCCCGCTTTCCTCAGGACAAAACAGCCCTGAACAATCTTTCGGAAACACGTCAATATCCGGCGCAAATGCCGGATCGTTTCATTTTTCGTATCGAGATTGAAAACAGATTGATCGGAGAAGTCCGGCTTCAAAACATCCGATGGTTTAACCGAAAAGCCGAGGTCAGTATCGTATTTTTGCCGGAATTTCGTAAAAAGGGTCACGGAGCAAAGGTGTTAAAAGAATTGATCGAGTACGCCTTCAACAGTATGAATTTGCATCGGCTGGAAGCGGAAATTTATGAATATAATATTGCCGCTCAAAAATTGTTCGAGCATCTTGGCTTCCAAAGAGAAGGTGTATTGCGCGAGGCCCGTTATACAGACGGTAAATATTACGATATTATTCGTTACGGGTTGATACGATCGGAGTGGAAAAACAAAAAAATATAATATATAATATATTTTCGAACTATTCCTCTGGGATATCTTTAATACATATAACTTCATAACGGGTACCGAGAAATATATGCCGGTGCTATCGAGTTGTGTGTAATATTATTTTGGCCCCACAATTTTGTTACTCACCAAAAGCGACTCTTAATATCTGTAGAATAATCTACAATCGATCTGTAGGATAATCCGCAAAAGGTGTCGATATTATTCACGAAAAGAATACCATTCCCAGTAATATCAACGTTTGTTAGTCTGGTTTTTTATCTGGCACCTGTTTTGCATAAATCGAATGCAGGTATTCATTAACCAGAAAAAAGATATCATGGCATCCTCAGATATTGTAAGCGGATAGACAGCAAATACTGTCTGCTGGTTTTTAACTGACTATAAAAGCGAATGCGATGAATTCCAATGTGAGATAAAAATATGGTGCGGGAAAGTGATCAACAAGTAAATAAAGATAGGTGTTCAGTTGGGGCTGCAGGAACAATGCGTTTATTGGTACTCAAAATTTATAAGGAGACGGAAAAATGAGTAAAAAGCATTTGGTGAAGGACCCGGTATGCGGCAGAAGAATGAGTAAAAATAAGGCGTTTATTACTATTCAGCATCGGGGCGAGCAATATTATTTATGTTGTCCCAAATGTCAGTCGGAATTTGAAAAAGCTCCAGAAAAATATATTCAACATCAAAAATAAGCCCACTGGGGTAAAGAGTGGTGTAAAAAAACCGGTATCTGTCTTACAGATGAATATCCGTTAATTTTGAGGGATTTTACTCTTTAATGGCGTTAAGACACGAACTATAAGAAAGGGGTGAACTATGGATAAGTATAAAATTTTGGCATTGATGCTTTTTGTTTTCATGATTTTTCCAGCTATGATTAGAGCGCAAAACTACGATCCCGGCAAAAAAAATGTAACGAGGGACAAAGAATATAAAAGATTCGAGGTCAGTATGCAGGAAAATGGGGATGTAAAGGAATTGATGGGTGTGGGGCCGATTGCCATATCCAGAAACGGAAATGTTGTTGAACAATCGCGTTCTTTGCAGCAGGTACAAGAAGTATTTCCAATATTAGCGTACGGGTTGCAGGACAAAAATCCAGTCGATGAATCTGCAAAAAAACAGAAAAACAAATGCGCCGTTTCTTCTCCGATAAAAATGTCCGCACAGGAATTAAAGCAGCAGTTAAATCAAAAAGATTTTTTGCTCGTCAATGTTCATATTCCTTACGCCGGAGACATACCACAGACCGATCTTTCTATTCCGTTTGATAAGATCGAACAAAATCTGGACAAACTGCCGGACGATAAAAATGCGAAAATTGTTGTGTATTGTCGAGGCGGCGGTATGAGCGCTAAGGCATCAAAGGAATTGGTCAAATTGGGATTTACCAATGTTTATGACCTCGAAGGGGGCATAAGAGCCTGGACAAAAGCAGGAAATAAACTGGATTTTAATAAGTGATAAAAAATATTTAATTAATTGGTTAAATAAAAGAGGGTTAAGATGGATGATACATATATATGGTTAGCGTGGTCATTCGGCCTGATACTGGTCTGGCTGATTGTATTTATATTTTATCGTCAGGCCCGCCGGCGTATGTTGTGGGCCAGCCTGTTAACGATGCCGTTCGGATTAACCGAACCATTATTTGTCCCCGAATACTGGCATCCTCCCTCTCTTTTCGATTTAGCACATCGAACCGGCTTCGATATAGAAAGTCTGATATTTTCCTTTGGGATCGGGGGGCTGGGTATCGTTTTATATGATTTCATTTTTTCAGTTAATCATGAAGAAATGAGCATAAATGAGAAACACCACACCCGGCACCGCTTTCATATCTGGGCTTTGTTAACCCCGGTTATTAGTTTTCCCATACTGTATCTTTTTACCGATTGGAATCCTATCTATAGTGCGACACTATCTATGCTTTTGGCCGGTCTGGCTGCTTTGTGGTGCAGGCCGGACCTTAAATTAAAAATATGGATCGGCGGTTTTCTTTTCCTTCTATTTTACATGGTATATTTTTTGTCATTGGCCTTGCTCGCTCCCGGTTATGTGGAAAAGGTTTGGACCATGTCGGCCATATCGGGAATAGAAATCATCGGTATTCCCATTGAAGAGTTGCTTTTTGCCTTTACCTTCGGAATGCTTTGGTCCAGTTATTACGAACATCTTACCTGGAGAAAAATAAACTCGAAACACAAGGGACACTTAAAATGAGTAATTCTTAAGGAAAGATAATATCAACTAAATTAGGGGCTGCCATGAAAGACAGTAAAAAAGAACAAGCCCCTGCCGAGACAAAAACACGTCGTTCTTTTCTGGATATTCTCATCGGTAGCAGTTTGTTTGCGCTAATCGCGTCCGTGTTTTACCCGGTTGGGAAATATCTGATTCCTCCGCGGCAAAGCGGAGAAGCAACGCCCAAATCCGTATTGGCCGGAATGATTGATGATCTGAAACCGAATAGCGGAAAGATTATCAAATTTGGCAGAAAGCCTGTGATTCTTATTAGATTGGACAACGGAGAATTACGGGCTTTCAGTGCCATTTGTACCCACTTAGACTGTATCGTACAGTATCGTAGCGACTTCAAACATATTTGGTGTGCCTGCCATAACGGCCACTATAATTTAAAAGGAATAAATATTGCCGGTCCGCCGCCACGTCCTTTGACGCCGTTTAATGTAAACGTTAAGGATGGTAAAGTGTTTGTATCTAAAGAGACGTAAGCGCTTGGGCAAGTAACAATAAAAGATTTTATTTATTTGAAATTTTTATAAGCTGGGCTGCAAAATCCATTTAAACTTTCTAGTAATTCGTGTATAACTTTTTATAGACCGTCGTTGTACTCTATCGCATAAATTGACTATATTAACATAAAGTACGATTTGTACGATTACTCTTATTCAATTTCGATTTTCTATGGCGATTAAAGAGAACCGTCTACAATACAATCTTCTGATGGTTGCTTTCTTTTTGGCGCTCCTTCTTTTATTTGGAACCATTGGATATAAGCTCATTGACGAAAGCTGGAACTGGATTGATGCGTTATACATGACCTTTATTTCCTTTTCCACCGTTGGATTTCGTGAAGTGGATGATTTGAGCCTTGGCGAACGCATATTCACCATGGTGGTTGTTTTATTGGGAATAATTGTCATAAGTATGCTTTCCGCCAGTGTGACCAGTTGGTTTGTTCAAAATGAACTATTACTCAAGAGGAAAAAACAGCTCATGATGAAGCAGATTGCCCAGCTCAAAGACCATATCATTTTATGCGGCGCCGGCGATACCGGAAAAACAGTTGTTAAGGAGCTGGTTCAGGCCAAAAAGGATTTTGTTGTTATCGAAGAAAACATGGAAGTGATAGAAGCTCTTCAGGAACACTATCCACACATTTTCTTTGTCCACGGGGATGCTACTAAAGATGAGGTTTTGGAAGAAGCAAATATTAAACGGGCCAAGGGATTAATCTCGGCTTTGTCTTTGGATTCGGATAATTTGTTTGTTGTAGTTTCCGCACGGGCGCTTAATCCCAATATGAACATCATTTCACGGGCGGTTGACCCCTCCACGGAGGACAAGTTATATAAGGCGGGGGCAAATTATGTCATTTCCCCTAACATGGTAGAAGGGACGCGTATGGCATCCGTGTTGTTGAGACCAACGGTCGTCAGTTTTATTGAGGTTATGATGCGCGGCGGAGAAGACCTGTCCTTCCGCATGGAAGAAGTAGATGTACCCGCCGGATCGTCTTTAGTAGGAAAAACTTTAAAGGAGGCCCGGATACCGCAGCGGACGGGCCTTATCGTTATTGCCATAAAAAAAGGAAAGGACTCCCGCTGGATGTTCAACCCCAGTTCGAATCAATTACTGGAAGAAAACGATCGACTGATCGTACTAGGCGATTCGGAAAAAGTAGACAAACTTTTCAGTCTGATTAAAGAATAGAGTAAATAACAGTAAAAAAATAACAAACCGGAGGATTTATGAGTTCACAACATGATGTTCAGGGGCAATTCGGATTGGAATACCTGAACCTGCATAATCTCAACAACATTTACTGGAATTTACCGGCTGCCGGTCTTTACGAACAGATTATCCGGCGCAGGGAAGGACTGCTGTCCCATCTGGGCCCCGTAGTAGTGCGCACCGGCGCTTATACAGGACGTTCCCCCAATGACAAATTTATCGTAAAAGAACCGACCACGCAGCATAATATCTGGTGGGGATCGGTTAATCGCCCTTTTGAAGAGTCCAAGTTTGCCCATATCTGGCACCGCCTTCAAGCCTATATGCAGGGTAATGATGTTTTTATACAGGATGTTTATATCGGGACAGATGATAAATACCGCATTCCTTTACGCATCATAACGGAATATGCCTGGCATTCTTTGTTTGCCCGTAATATGTTTGTACGGATTGAAGACCCTGAAGAGCTGAAAAGACATGTGCCGGAGTATACCATCATTGATATGCCCAAATTTCATGCTATGCCGGAACTGGACGGCACCAACTCGGAGGCGTTTATTTTGGTAAATCTGGCGCAAAAACTGATTATCATCGGCGGAACCAGTTACGGCGGCGAAATAAAAAAATCCGCGTTTACACTGATGAATTATGTGCTCCCCGAAAAAAACGTCCTGCCCATGCATTGCAGCGCCAATGTAGGTAAAGAAGGTGATACGGCGCTGTTTTTCGGTCTCTCCGGGACGGGAAAGACTACCCTTTCGGCCGATCCCAACAGGGCGCTCATCGGCGATGATGAGCACGGCTGGAGCGAGAACGGCATCTTCAATTTTGAAGGCGGTTGTTATGCCAAAGTGATCCGTCTGTCCAAAGAAGCGGAACCCGCCATTTACGAAACCACCCGGCGATTCGGTACCATTCTGGAAAACGTGGCCATCGATTCCTATACCCGTAAACCGGATTTGGATGATGATACTTTTACGGAAAATACCCGTGCTTCCTATCCGATAACACATCTGGATAATATTGTGCCGGAAGGAAAAGGCGGCCATCCTAAGAATGTTATCTTTTTAACCGCTGATGCCTTTGGCGTGCTTCCGCCGCTGGCCAAATTAACGCCGGAACAGGCCATGTATCAATTCCTGTTGGGTTATACTGCCAAGGTGGCCGGTACCGAACGTGGCATTACCGAACCCCAGGCCACTTTTAGCACCTGCTTTGGAGCGCCGTTCATGCCGCGGCATCCCAGCGTATATGCCAAGCTTTTGGGTGAAAAGATCGCCAAACACAAGGTAACGCCCTGGCTGGTTAATACCGGCTGGACCGGCGGCCCCTATGGCGTGGGGCATCGTATGTCCATCCAGCACACCCGCGCTTTATTAAACAACGCTTTGGAAGGTAAACTGGGTAGTGTGGAATTTGAAACCGATCCGGTATTCGGTTTAAGCGTTCCCAAATCCTGCCCGGGCGTTCCAACGGAGGTGCTTATGCCGCGCAATACCTGGAAAGACAAATCGGCCTACGATAAACAGGCTAAAAAGCTGGCCCAAATGTTTAAAGAGAATTTTAAACAATACGAAGAGTTTGTGGATAAGGATGTCGTTGCGGCCGGCCCGCTGGTTTAAAACCAATTGAATAAACGCCGGCCCAAAGACAGGCCGGCGTTTTTTATTCGTAATGCACTTTCCGCCGATACCAGCCGGAGCCCTTTTCTTCAGCCGGTGTAAATCCCACCTTTTTAAGATAAGTGATATGTTTTTTTACTTCGCTATACACATAGAAGTATTGACAATTCAATTCATCAAAAATATTATGGCTGCGGCGATAAAAATAATGGGCGCTTTTTAAATCGCGGTAACGGGGAATCACATAATCCAAACATATCTGCAGGTTATTATCTTCGATTGGCCGGGCGATAAACAGGCCCACCGGCATCATGTTACGCAAAATGAAGATGATAATGTAATCCTCTTTATGGGGTTCTAAACGAAATTGCGGAAAAAAACGGACAATGTCATCCCGGTAAAATTCGACAAACCGTACCAAAAAAGGATTGTTGCTGCGGTAAATCCGGAACAATTCGAAAAAGTCTTTTTCCATTTTCATACGAATTAAATAAAATATATCTACCGCAGAGATAAAACTGTTTAAAACGAAAACAGGATAAGCGCTCACCAGCAAACCGTAAAAGGCAAAAGTAGAAGCTCCGGCCAGATTCACTTTACGCAACTTACCGATGGAGTTCATCATCAGCGAGGCGGCAATAAGAACCGTACCGATATATCCGATGATTTCTTTCCAGTTATTTAAAATATCCATTGGGCATACCTTTTAAAAGATTCTATTACGAACTACACTCTAAAAACGATATTGCAAATAAAACGTTACCCTGAACCCTGGCCTGTCGCCAGGACAGGCTTGATTCAGGCTCTTCTGAAGTTATGGATTCCGGAACAAGCCCGGAATGACGTAACGAGTCATGCTGAACGCGTTTCAGCATCCCATGTTTTAGAAGAAGGGATTCTGATCCCACCGAGGCGGGATGGAAAAACGTACCTGTCATGTTGAACTTGTTTCAACATCCAAACAACCAAAGTCGGGATTCCGAATCAAGTTCGGAATGACATAACGAGCCGTACTGAACTTGTCTAAGCATCCGCAAAACACGATCTCTAGCGGAACACAATCAAGCCCGCAAATTAACAAACACTTGACCAATATCCAAAATCAACATGCCAATGCTTTCTCATTTCCATTTCATTAAATGTCTGCATTTCTTCACTAAACGGAGAATTACTTATTTTTCTTCCGCTTTGGCCGAGGATTATAATTGACATTTTATACGGGATTACGTATAATGTTCATGTCTCAAGTGCTGCACCGGGAATTTGGCCGGGGAAGTTTCGGGTGCGATGACGGATGCCCCGAAGGAAGGAGGTGATCCTATTAGTAGTCGAAGTATGATAGGAGCCTCCGGTACGACTCGTTAGCACCGGGTTGAACCGGACTCCGACAGCGTAGAGCCCCCGAAGGTAATTCGGGGGCTTTTTTATTTCTATGAACCATATCCGAAAACCTCAAATTACCCTCATTTTCTCAAATTTCCGCTTTGAAAAAGGAATAAATTTTTTTATATTGAATGAACGTTCATTCATAATGTACATCGACAAGGAAGAAATGAAACAAAAAAACAGCAAACGGGAAGCTATTATTGAAGCGGCGGTAAAAGTATTTGCTAAAAAAGGATTTTATAACGCCAAAGTAAACGATGTGGCTAAGGCAGCCGGCGTGGCTGACGGAACCATCTATCTATATTTTAAGAACAAAGACGATCTGCTTATCAATCTTTTCGAAGACAAAATGGATCATATCCTCAACCGCTTTGCGGCCGGTCTTCAAAATATTCATGATCCTATTGAAAAACTGAAAACATTTATCCATGTGTATTTCACCCTTATCGAAGAGGATCAGCAATTGGCGGAAGTTTTTCAGGTGGAACTGCGGCAATCGGCCAAGTTTTTAAAGGATTATCACAATCAAAAATTTCTGGATTATCTCAACATTATTGCGGGAATTGTCGATGAAGGAAAGCGGGAAGGTTTTTTTCGTCCGACGTTGCATACCGATATTATTAAGTTGATGATATTTGGCGCCATTGATGAAGTGGCGCGGCAATGGATTTTGGGCGCAGACGACAAATATTCTCTGGAGCAAGCTTCTCAAGAACTCTCCCGAACCATTGTGGACGGGCTGTTGGCCAGCTGAGAAAAGAGAAAGCAAAAATGAATTGGTGAATTGATGGTGTGATGAAAATGGAATACTGGAGTGCTGGAGTATTGTAAAACGACATTTATGTCGTTTGGATAAAGAATACCCAAAAAATGCTTCCACCTTCAATACTACATTACTCCGATACTCCAACACTCCACCAATTCAATAATTCATTCACCATCGTTCATAATATTTTTAAACATATTTTACTGGAGAAAACATGAAAAACGTGGTAATCGTTGACGGTCTGCGTACTCCGTACGTCAAGTTTGATACGGATTTTAAAGATATACCGGCGCAGCAATTAGGCGCAATCGTGCTCAAAGAATTGCTGGAACGCCTGAACATGGACGGTAAAGATTTGGATGAGGTTATTGTGGGCAATGTGGCTCAACCGCCGGAGGCCACCAATATTGCCCGCAATATCGCTTTGTTTGCCGGTGTGCCGCAGGAGGTGCCGGCCTTTTCGGTGCAGCGAAACTGCTCCAGCGGGATGCAGGCCATTGCCGACGCCTGGTACCGCATTCAGGCCGGACACGGCACTACGTACATGACCGGCGGGGTGGAAAGTATGTCCCGCATTCCGCTTTTGTGGAATGAGGAAGCCGCCGAATGGATGAGCGCCTTGTTCAAAGCAAAAACCCTGGGACAGCGTCTATCTCTGTTCACCAAACTGAAACCGGCCTTCCTGAAGCCCATCATCGGTTTACAGTTGGGCTTAACCGACGGTTTTTGCGGATTGAATATGGGAGATACGGCCGAAATCCTGGCCCGTGAGTTTAAAATTACCCGCGAAGAGCAGGACGCCTTTTCCATGCGCAGTCATAACCGGGCGGAAAAGGCCACGGAAGAAGGTATTCTACAACAGGAAATGATGCCGGTGCCCGTGCCGCCCAAATATGACACGATTGTGGATAAAGATAACGGCATTCGTTATGGACAGTCGATGGAGGCGCTGGCCAAATTGAAACCGGTGTTTGATAAACGCAACGGAACGGTTACCGCCGGCAATGCCAGCCAGATTACGGACGGTGCAGCCATGCTGCTGGTGATGGAGGAAGAAAAGGCCAAAGCGCTGGGCTACCAGCCGCTGGGCAGAGTAAAAGCCTTCTCTTTTGCCGGATTAGACCCGGCGCGTATGGGTCTGGGCCCGGCTTACAGCGTACAAAAGGTCCTGAATCAAACCGGAATGAAAATGAAAGACTTCCAGCGGATCGAAATTAACGAAGCCTTTGCCGTACAGGTGCTGGCTAATCTGCGTATTTTCGAATCCGCTGCGCTAAGTAAAAAATATCTGGGAATGGATAAGGCGCTGGGCGCGATTGATGAGGATATTTTAAACGTAAACGGCGGTGCTATTGCTCTGGGGCATCCGGTCGGGTCCTCGGCCACGCGGCTAGTGCTTACGCTGCTCAAAGAATTGCGGCGCAATAACCTGGAAGTCGGATTGGCCACTCTGTGCGTAGGCGGCGGGCAGGGGGCAGCGTTTGTGTTGGAAAGAGTATAAAAGAAGAGAAATGAATTGATGAATAAAGGGAAAAAGAGTATTGGAGTGTTGGAGTACCGGAGTAATGAAGAGGATGAAACCGAAAGGACCTCAATATTTCAATACTCCACCACTCCGGTACTCCATTACTCCCTATAGCATTAATTCATCAATTTTAAAAAACCACCAATTCATATTAAAACAAAAGGACAACGCAATGTCTAAAGCGTTCTTTTTAGAAGAAATACAAGATAATATCCATGTTCTGTATTTTGATTTGCAAGGGGAAAGCGTTAACAAGTTTAACACAGCAGTTATGGAAGAGTTGAGAGGAATAACCGAAAAACTGGAAAAGCGCAGCGATATACGCGCTCTGCTTTTGATGAGCCGAAAACCGGGAATTTTTATTGCCGGTGCGGATGTGGCCGAAATTAAAGATTTAAAAGACGAAGCCAAAGGTTATGAAGTGGCTCGTCAGGGACAGGAAATTTTCAAACGATTCGGTGAACTGCCCTTCCTTACCATATCGGTTATTGACGGCGCCTGCATGGGCGGCGGTACGGAAATTAGCCTGGCCTGTGATTATCGTTTGGCAACCGATCATCCCAAAACGAAAATTGCTTTACCCGAAGTGAATCTTGGTATTTTACCCGGCTGGGGCGGCACCTCGCGCTTGCCGCGTATGATCGGGCTACAACGTGCGTTGGACATGATTTTAACCGGACGTAATTACAACGCGAAACGAGCCTGGAAAAACGGCGTTGTGGATAAGGTGATACCGCATGAGTGGGCCCTGGAAAAAGCGCTTGAATTTGCCAAAGAAGTTTTGGCCGGCATAGGCGAAAAATACCTCAAACGACGTAAAGCCAACGATCCGGCCACAATCGTATTGGAAAAGACGCCGGTTGGCCGGAATATTATTTTTTCGCAAGCAGAAAAAATGGTGCTTAAAAAAACACACGGACATTATCCGGCGCCGCTTAAGGCTCTGGAAGTCGTCAAAAAATCTTATGGAAAGCCGCTGGAAAAAGCCTTCGAAATAGAAGCCCGCGCGCTGGGGCAGTTGATCGTTACCGATATTTGCAAAAACCTGGTGCAAATCTTTCTGTGGACCGATGAAATAAAAAAGGAAAACGGCACGGCCAAAAAGGAGCTTACCGGCACGGAAGTGCGCAAAGCCGGTGTGCTGGGAGCGGGTGTTATGGGAGGCGGTATCGCTCAACTATTCGCCTCCAAAGAAATCCCTGTACGGGTGAAGGACATCGATTACAATGTGGTGTCCAAAGCCTTCCAACAGGCCGCCAAAGTGCTTAAGGAAAAAGTGAAACGTCGTCGTCTTAGCAAACTGGAATTTCAGCAGATTATGAACCGCATTACCGGTACGGTAGATTATTCCGGCTTTAAAAACGCCCAGCTGGTGGTGGAAGCCATTGTGGAGGATATGAACATTAAGAAAAAAGTTCTGGCCGAACTGGAACAGCACGTGGATACACAAACGGTGATCGCGACCAACACCTCTTCTTTACGGGTGGATGAAATGTCCCAGGCCTTAAAACACAAAAAACGTTTTATCGGCATGCACTTTTTTAATCCGGTACACCGCATGCCTTTAATTGAAGTGGTTCGCGGCAAATCCACTTCTGCCGAAGCCGTGGCTACAGTGTTCAATCTGGCCAAAAAACTGGGCAAAACACCGATTGTAGTGAAAGACGGACCGGGATTTTTAGTGAATCGTTTGTTGGTGCCCTACATGGTGGAAGCGATCTCTTTGTTGGAAGAAGGGCATACGGTCGAGGCTATCGACAAAGCCATGCTCAACTTCGGTATGCCCATGGGGCCGATTGAGTTATTTGACGAAGTCGGCATTGATGTGGCTTACAAGGCGGCAAAAGTTTTGCAAAACTTTATGGGCGACCGCATGGCCGAATCGCCCATTCTGGAGCGTATGATTGAGGCCGGTCGTTTGGGTAAAAAAAGCGGCAAAGGATTCTACCGCTATCAGGGTAAGGAAAAAACGTACGACCCGGCTGTAGATGAGTTGATTGACGTGAAGCATAAGCTGTTACTGGATGAAGATTTGATGCAGAAACGCATGGTGTATCCTATGATTAACGAAGCGGCGCGGGTGCTGGAAGAGGGTGTGGCATTGCGTCCGCGCGACGTGGATGTGGGCATGATTTTCGGTACCGGTTTTGCCCCCTTCCGCGGAGGACTGCTGACCTATGCGGACAAAGTAGGCGTAAAAAATGTAATCGATCAGTTGAAGCAATTCGAAAAAGATTTTGGCAAGCGATTTAAACCTTCCAAAGCCTTGTTGGAATTGGCAGACAGCGGATTTTACGGTAAAAAGAAAAAACCGGCCCGTAAAGCCGCGCCCAAAACCAAAACAGTCAAAACGCAAAAAACAACCCAGACGGAAAAATCCGCAAAGGTCACAAAAAGCACGAAGGTTAAGGAAAGTAAAAAGTCAACAAAAACATCAAAAGAGACAAAGAAGGTTCAAAAGGAAAAAACAAGTCAGCCGGCTAAAGCAACGAAAGCAAAATCAACAACGAAAAGTACAAAGAGCAAACAATCAACTGAAAAGGTAAAAAAACAGAGTAAGTAAGAAGAAATAAAAGTGCTCATCTTTTTTTGTAAGCT
This sequence comes from Caldithrix abyssi, assembly GCA_011369465.1. Classification (GTDB taxonomy): domain Bacteria; phylum Calditrichota; class Calditrichia; order Calditrichales; family Calditrichaceae; genus DRQG01. The sequence goes on along the minus strand of DRQG01000098.1, from coordinate 20,668 downwards.
TCATTGTCAGGATAAGGTTATTTCAAAACGTTTGGCGTAATAAATGGGGTTGGCTAATAAGCGTAAGTCTTGCCCATATATTATATAGAAATTTCTCTCAGAATGAGAGAAAAAACTCAACACAGGGTCTGACCCTATGGAAAAGATATAACCAGCATTGATTTTCCTGAAAGGAACAAATAAAACTCACAGGAAAAAACAGTGGCTCAAAGTCTGGCAAAAATATATTTGCATATAATTTTCAGCACAAAAAACAAAGAGAAGCTGATAAAACCGGAAATAGAGAAAGATTTACACGCGTATATGGCGGGAATCCTGAAAAATCTGGATTGTACAGCCATAATAATTGGTGGAACAAATGACCATGTTCATATACTAAATACATTCTCTCGGGTGATTACCATAAGCAAAATGTTGGAAATCTTAAAGAAAGAGTCATCCAAATGGATAAAAAAGAGGGGGCTCAATTATGATAACTTTTATTGGCAAAATGGATACGGAGCATTCTCGGTAAGTCAGTCGAGGGTGGAGAATGTTAAAAAGTATATTGAAAATCAAAAAAGCCATCATAGAACGATTTCCTTTAAAGAAGAGTTTATCCGGTTTTTAAAAGAATATAATGTGGAATATGATGAGCGTTATGTTTGGGATTAATTGTTTTACCCTTTCAGGGTAACTTAATTGTTTTGGTTCTTTGCCATAGGGCGCTGCCCTATGCTCTATTATGTATCCCCTTCGGGGAAAATGGGAAACAGGAAAAAGTCATAGATTGATTTTAGTTTGTCGCGGTATATGAAATAAACGTTTTTTCTCTGTTGATATACTTAGTTTTTTGATAATGTAGTAGGAAAAAAAAGAGTTTTCAATCGAAGTTGATGGTGTGCAAACTTGTGTCTGTAAATTTATATAAAATAAGTTCGGTACTCTTATCACAACGCATAAAGGATGGTTTTTCTCTTCGTAAAAGAGAAAGAACACTTCGCTGATGATTTTATTATGAGTAATGCGGAGCTTATGGGGATGGTTTATCTCTCTGAAGGAGAGAAATAACACAGCACAGGGCAGCGCCCTGTGAAGTGGCAGCAATCCCTTTAAGGCAAATTCCCTGAAAGGGAATTACAGTTTCCAAACATAAAGACGGAAATTTGATTTGATAATAAAAACACCATTATTTTTAAAATTAGCTTGTACAAAGGAGCATATTGATGTCTAAGAATGTTAAACCCAGTTTTTCCAAAGCCCTGTTTAGCGGGGTGCTTCTGGATGAACTGGTTTTTCCCTATCCGGAGATGGATAAGGAAGAAAAAGAAAATTTTGAATTGATGCGCGAAAGCTTCAAAAAATTCGCACAGGATAAGATCGATTCCGAAAAAATCGATAAAGAGGCCCAAATCCCTCAGGAAATTATCGATGAGATGAAAGAGCTGGGTTTATTCGGAATGATTATTCCGGAAGAATACGATGGATTCGGATTTTCGACCACAGCCTATGTAAAAATGTTGGAAGCCGTTACCGAGCAGGACCCCTCCGTTGCTCTCACACTGGGGGCCCATCAATCCATTGGTTTGAAAGCTCTGTTAATGTTCGGGACGGAAGAACAAAAGAAAAAATACCTGCCCAAGCTGGCCACCGGCGAAATGATAGCGGCGTATTGTTTAACCGAACCGGGAGCCGGTTCCGATGCGGCCGGTATCAAAACCAGAGCCGTACGGGACGAAAAGAAAGGGGTTTATGTACTTAATGGCAGCAAAATATGGATCACCAACGGCGGCATTGCCGATTTTTTTACCGTGTTCGCCAAAGAACCCATCGCCGATACAAAGGGCGACGAGCATGACAAAATAAGCGCCTTTATTGTTACACGTGATATGCCCGGCGTAAGCAGCGGTAAGGAAGAAGATAAGCTGGGCATCAAAGGGTCCTCTACCACGGAGGTCTTTTTCGACAATGTGGAAGTGCCCTTCGAAAATCTTTTGGGTCAGCGCGGAAAGGGTTTTAAAGTGGCCATGGAAGTGCTCAATTCCGGACGTCTCGGTTTGGCCGGCGGCACGCTGGGCGGCATTCGTAAGGTGCTAAAAGATGCCATGGATCATATTACCCAGCGGGAACAATTCCGCAAAAAGTTGGCGGAATTCGAACTGATAAAAAAGAAAGTGTCTCAAATTGCGGTTGATATGTTTGCGGCCGAAAGTATGATTTATTTAACAACGGCAATGATCGATCGCGGTGACGTGGATTATTCTCTGGAATCGGCCATGTGTAAAATTAAGGCCACGGAAGTCGGCTGGGAAAGCATTAACGAATGCCTGCAAATGGTGGGCGGTCTGGGCTATATGAACGAATATCCGTTTCAGCGCGCTCTGCGGGATGTGCGCATCAATCCGATTTTTGAAGGCACCAACGAAATCCTGCGCCTGTTTATCGCATTGGCCGGTATGCAGGAACGCGGCGAATATCTGAAAAAGATCGGCGGGGCCTTAAAAGATCCGATCAAAGGATTTGGGCTGTTAACAGACTATGCCACGGAATGGGTGGTGAACCGGGTAACCACCGAACGCATCCGTGATGTCCATCCCTCGTTAACCAAAGCCAAAGCCGATTTCGAAAACTGGGCCAAAAACCTTCATTTTGCCGCCGAACGGGTGCTGATCCATTACGGTAAAAATATCATCTATCGGGAGATGGTATCGGAACGTCTGGCCAACGCGGCGATCGATTTATACGGCATGATTGCAACTATTTCCCGCGTTGATACATTGATTAAAAAGAAAGGCGAAGAAAAATGCCAACGCGAAATTCAGCTATGCAACGCATTTGCCGAGCAGGCCTGGCGCCGCATCCGCCGCAACCTGCTGATGACGGATAAAAATATCGACAAAGATTTAAAAGAAATTGCCGAGTTTATGACCGAGGAAAAGCAATATCCGTTTGAAACGGAATAAACATGGTTTGAAAATCCAAAATACAAATAACAAAAATCAAATAAATCTTAGTAAAATATCGAGTTACAAGAGTATAAATTATCAACAGGAGGTCAAAGTGAATATTGCAGTCTGTGTAAAACAGGTGCCGGATACGGAAACACGTATCAAGCTAACCGATGACCACAAAGCGGTTAATGAGGATGATATCAACTTTATCCTCAATCCCTATGACGAATTTGCCGTGGAAGAGGCCTTACAGCTTAAGGAAAAGAATGATGGCGAAGTAACCATCATTTCACTCGGCCCGGATCGTGTTACTTCGGCCATTCGCAGTGCGCTGGCCATGGGAGCGGATAAAGCCATCCACATTAAAGCCGAACAACACCCGGCCGATCCGGCGGTTACAGCCGAAGCCCTGGCGGCCGTGTTAAAGGAAGGGAATTATGACCTGATTCTATTGGGCAAACAGGCTATTGACGACGACCATACCCAAATGGCTTCCTTATTAGCCGAAGAGCTGGATTTACCGGCCGTTACCGTGGTTATTAAACTGGATATCGAGGGCGATAAAATTACGGCCGAGCGCGAAATTGACGGCGCCCACGAAGTGGTGGAATGCTCCCTGCCGGCCATCATTGCTGCCCAGCGCGGATTGAACGAGCCGCGCTACGCTTCTCTGAAAGGAATTATGCGCGCCAAAAAAATCCAGATTGAGGCCAAAGAAATGAGCTTAGCCGACGGACAGCTGGAAATCGTTGAATTCAATTATCCTCCGCAAAAAAGCGCCGGTAAAATCGTGGGCGACAGCGCCGACGCCGTACCGGAGCTGCTACGCTTGCTTCACGAAGAAGCCAAAGTCATTTAACTTAAACGGTATTGGATACATTGAACAGCGATAAAGAAGGAGAATATATAAAATGAAAATCTTAATATATGCCGAACACAGAGAAGGCAAAATTCGCAAAATAACGTATGAAAATATAACCCTGGCCAAACAATTGGGACAACCTTTCGAAGTGTTGGTGGTTGGCAGCGATGTGGATCATTTTGCCGATGAGATGGCCAAATACGGTGCCGAAAAGGTTGTATTCTACAAAAATTCCGCTTTTGCACAATACAGTCCGGACGGCTATGCCAAAGTTATCGCCAAAGCCGTACAGGATCGCGGTGCGGACGTCCTGTTGATGGGCGCCACTTCCACGGGCAAAGACCTGGGTCCGCGTGTGGGCGCCATCCTGAACGCGGCTATGGCCACCGATTGCACCAAAGTTGAACTGGATGGTGATGATCTTAAACTGCTTCGTCCCATGTATGCCGGCAAAGTACACGCCAGCATTCGTTTGACTTCACCCGTTAAAATCGTAACCGTACGTCCCAACGTGTACAGCGCGGCGGAAGCGCCGGCCAGCGCACAAACTGAAACCGTGGACGCCGAAGCGGCCGATTTTAAAGCCGTGGTAAAAGAAATTATTTCCGGCGCGCAGGGTAAGCTGGATGTTACCGAAGCGGATATCATTGTCTCCGGCGGCAGAGGCATGAAAGGCCCGGAAAACTGGCATCTGATTGAAGATTTAGCCGGGTTATTGGGCGCGGCTACAGGCGCTTCCCGCGCGGCGGTGGATGCCGGCTGGCGTCCGCATGACGAGCAGGTGGGGCAAACCGGAAAAACCGTATCCCCCAGCCTGTATATCGCCGTCGGAATTTCCGGCGCCATTCAGCACCTGGCCGGAATGTCATCATCCAAATACATTGTGGCCATTAACAAAGACCCCGAGGCGCCGATTTTTAAGGTGGCCGATTACGGCATTGTGGCCGATTTGTTTGAGGTGGTACCGCGGATGATCGAGGAATTGAAAAGCAAAAATTAACAACATGCTGGTTGGTTAATGGTGAAAGCCCTCCGGAGCTATGCTGCGGGGGGTTTTTTTGGTATTTATCCAAAGCTTTACCGTACGGGTTATATTTTTTAGGCAGCGTAACTTCTCCTGAAACGAAAGAAATACAAAACTTTTTGCGCAAAAAGAGATAAAAGAGTATATTATCTTATTTCCCGCCATTAGTTCACCTAAAAAAAGGAGGAGTCATATGTTATCAAAAAAACAGGCTAAATTGTTTTTTCTGGGAGGCACAGCCATCTTCTTTCTTATATTTGTAGGAATGACGGTGGACACGCTTGTAAATCATGTGCCCCGGCAAACACATGCGGAAAATATTACCCAACAGGTACGTATGGGGCGTCATTTGTGGGATGCCAATAACTGTATGGGCTGCCATACTATAATGGGGGAAGGTGCTTATTATGCGCCGGAATTGACCAAAGTATATGAACGCAGAGGGGCGGATTATATTAAAGCGGTATTCAATTTTCCCGGAGGCTGGAGACCGCACGGGCGTCACATGGTTGAGTATAACTTCACAGAAGAAGAAAAAGACGCACTGGTTGCATTTTTCAAATGGGTTGACGAAGCCGATTTGAACGGGTTTCCGCCTAAACCCAGTTTAAGTTTGGATAGATAAAATAGAAAGGGGAAAAATATGAAATATAAATCTCAGAAAATTGCATATTATTTTTTCGCATTAAGTATGCTGCTTTTAAGTTTGCAAATCATATACGGATTTATTATGGCCTTTGCCCACATGGGTTATGACGGTCTGCATCAATGGATACCCTTCAATGCCGCCACGGCCACGCATAAAAATCTTTTGGTTGTATGGATCATTTCCGGTTTTATGGGCGCTGCCTATTTTATTATTCCGGATGAATCGGATCATGAATTGTGGTCGGTGCCTTTGGCTTTGATACAGTTTTATTCTTTGGCCATTGTAGGCGTAGTTGCCATTATCGGGTTTCATGTGGGATGGTTTGAAGGACGCAAATTTCTGGAAATCCCGCGCCCTCTGGATTATTTGGTGGCACTCAATGTTATTGTCTTTTTAATCAATATTTTGGTAACGCTTTATAAAGGAAAAAAACATTCTACCACGGCCTGGGTACTCACTTCGGGATTGATCTTTGCCGCTCTGTTGTATTTGCCCGGGATGGTTTGGTTCGATAATCATACAGTGGATTCATTTTTTCGCTGGTGGGTTGTTCATCTTTGGGTAGAAGGCGTCTGGGAATTGATTATGGGCGGAATTCTGTCTTATCTATTAATTAAGCTGACCGGTGTCGATCGCGAAGTTATAGAAAAATGGCTGTACGTGATTGTTGGGCTCACCTTTCTCTCGGGTATATTAGGCACCGGTCATCATTATTATTATATAGGAACGCCTAAATACTGGCTGCTTGTCGGCGGTATTTTTTCGGCTATGGAACCATTGGCCTTTTTGGGTATGACGCTTTTTGCGATCCAGATGTATCGAAAAGGCAATAAAAAACACCCAAACAAACTGGCGCTGCATTGGACTTTAAGCACAGCCATTGTTTCCTTTTTAGGGGCCGGATTATTAGGGCTTGCCCACACACTACCCGGTGTAAATCTTTACACGCACGGTACGCTGGTAACCGCTATGCATGGACACCTGGCCTTTTGGGGGGCCTATGCTTCGTTGGTTCTGGCTATTATCAGTTACAGCATGCCATTAATGACCGGCCGTAAAATACTTGATAATGCTATGGGACATTTCGCTTTTTGGCTTTCCAATATCGGCATGATTGGCATGGTGGCTGCCTTTGCCGCTGCGGGCGTTGCACAGGTGTATATGGAACGGATTATGGGCGTGGATTTTATGAAAGCGCAGTTGGAACTGGCGCCGCATTTCTTTGTACTCATTCTTGCTGCAACTGTTTTCGCCACGGGGATTACATTATATATTATTAATTTCCTGAAATTCGGCGTACCCGTGGATGAAGCTATTGGCCAGGGTGAAGAATTTGCTGCTCTGCAAACCAATTAAATCGCAAAAAAAATCCTTTGAGGCGGGCTGTCTTTAAAGGCAGCCTGTCTTATTTTTACTCAAGATTAATTGTGGATACAAAATGTTGATACCCCAAAAAGAGCCCTTTTATCGGGTTGTTGACCGGGAACAAGAAGTTTTCGAGCATGCCTGGAAAAACAGATTGCCTCTGTTACTGAAAGGCCCCACCGGTGCCGGTAAATCTCGTTTTGTCGAATATATGAGCTATAAATTACAGAGGCCGCTTATTAATATTGCCTGCCACGAAGAAACCTCTTCCACGGATCTATTGGGGCGCTATATTATTAAAGGCGCAGAAACGGTATGGATAGACGGGCCGCTAACCCGTGCATTAAAAGAAGGCGCACTTCTTTACATGGATGAGATCGCCGAAGCTCGACCGGACGTGATCGTTGCCATTCATCCGATAACAGACCACCGCAGACAGATTTATCTGGATAAAACGGGTGAAGTGATTCAGGCGCATTCCGATTTTATGTTTGTTGCTTCTTTTAATCCCGGTTATCAAAAGGGCTTTAGGGATTTGAAACCCTCCACCCGCCAGCGCTTTGTCTCGATATCCTTTAACTACCCAAAACCGGATCTTGAAGCGGAAATCCTTATGGGCGAAACGGGAATTGATAAAAATACGGCACGTAAGCTGGTTAAAATAGGAAATAAAATCCGGAATTTAACCGATATGGGGCTGACAGAAACTGTATCCACCAGGCTTTTGGTGGATGCGGCAAAACTGATTAGCAGCGGATTGTTTGCCCGCCTGGCTGTAGAAGTGGCTGTAGTTGAACCGCTCACAGATGACCCCGATGTATTAAGCGCTCTCAAAGAAATGACGGCTTTGATGATTTAAGCAGGTCGATATGGAACTGGATCAGTTCATCTTTAAAAAACTATATTCTATTGTTCAAAAACGTCGGCAAAATACAGCTTTTGCGGAACATGGCGTTTTTCTGGAACATATTGCGCCAAAATTAACGTTAATGGCGCGTGCCATAACCGGATTGCCTATAAATATTAATGCTTCGGAAAGAGAAGGCGGTTGGCAAGGATTGGTTTTTTACCTGCCGGAGAGCATTTCCCTTTTTTCTACGCAGGATCTGAATCTAAAATTATACTTATTCCGGCTTTTCTATTTGGCCATTCAAATGCAATTAAGAATCGCCTGGCGTGAAACACAGGAAGGGGGAGTACGTCAGCGCCAGCAGGCGGCCGCAGAACAAAGTACCCCGGTATTAGATAAGTTGTTTGAAGAATATCCGGCAATGCGGCAGATATATCATGAGTTATTGGCTGCCTGGCCGGAAGCGCCGAAGACCGGTTCTAAAGATTTAAGTTGGCTGTATGGCCGATTGATGCGCTATGAAGAGCCAAATATTAAAAACAGGAAAACTCTGAATAATATATCTCCTTTTGACCGAAAACTGGCTGAACAAGTTCGGGCGGAAACAACGATTAAGGCGAAAAAAGCAGATGAAGTAAAAATAATAAGCGTGGATAAAAAAGCTCAGGAACATTATATGCTCACTCACAATTTCGAAAAAATTGAAACTGTGGATGAATTTGACGGAACCTGGCGGGATTTTGACGGGGATAATTCTTTGAGCAATGACCAGGAGGCTTTAAGAGAGTTAAATTTGAGACATTTGGTAAGAGTGGACGATCCGGTTCATTCTGTATATCAGGCCGATATGTTGGGTACGGGAACACCGGCTGAAGCAGGAGAGACAGAACCTCATCAAAAACATGTTCTGTATCCAGAGTGGGATTATCTGAACAATACATATAAACAGGATTACTGTACTGTTTATCCCCGTTCACTGTCAGCTTCGGATCCTTTGTATTATCAAAACACAATTAAGCATAACCGCAGACTGTTGATACAGCTTAAGAAAAATTTTGCCATGCTTAATAATGCACGGTTACAAAAACGACGTCAGGTCATGGGAGAAAACGTGGATTTGGACGCCGTAACGGATATGTTTGCAGATATACATGCCCGTCATACACCGTCAGAAAAACTGTATATCGGTAGCCGCAAAGGAAGAAAAGAGCTGGCTATCCTATTTTTATTGGATTTAAGCTTATCCAGTGATGCTTACGCCAATGGAAACCGGATTTTGGACGTAGAAAAACAGGTATCTATTTTATTTGGAGAGGTTTTTACCGAATTTGAAATAGATTTCCAGATAGACGGTTTTTATTCTAAAACACGAAATAATACTACCTATCTCACACTAAAATCTTTTGATGAAAATTGGAATAATTGTCGTTTCCGCATTGGTGCTGTGGAAGCTACGGGTTATACACGCATTGGTTCGGCTTTGCGTCATGGTGCATCATTATTAAAACAGAACGCTTACCGTAAGAAGTGGCTCATTTTGCTTTCGGACGGCAAACCCAATGATTATGATCGATACGAAGGCCGGTATGGGATCGAGGATATTAAACAGGCCATCCGGGAAATGCGCAGGGATGGTATTCACAACTTTGCTTTTGCCATAGAAGAGGAAGCACGTTACTATCTACCACAAATGTTCGGAGAAAATCATTATAACATTCTCACCAGTCCGGTAGAGTTGCTGAACGCCTTAACCAAATTATATGCACGAATTGAACGTAATTAGCGCTTAATATTTCAAGAATTAATATACTAAATCATTCTTCAAGCTCCAGCTTTACGTCTGTTAAAACAACAAAATCGGCAAACTCGCTGCGTTTGATTTTCAAAAACAAATCAATGACACCGTCGAAATCTCCGGTGACCGTACCTTTACCGCGGGCGGTAAAGTCGTGCAGGGGAGCGTAGGATTCCAGTCCTTTACCTTCGTTTTCTTTAATCTCCAGAGGATGGAAATCCAAAACTTTTACGGATTCGGGTAAACTCTCCAGCACTTCTTTAGCTTTTAGAGCCAATTCTTCGTTGAACATTTCGTAGGCAAAAGAAAACTGGGCGGATTTTATTTTTCTTACCGATTTGATCTCCATACCCGTTACTTTTGCATATAGCCGGCTGGCTTCTTTAAATTTGTTTACCAGGTCGGATTCGAGACAAAGATGCTGATAATTCTCCAATTCAAATAATTCCTTTATAAACTCCCGGAATGTATCGCGTCGGATACCTGCACGACGGTGGAAAAAATATCTTCCTTCCGGTTTAACCCCGGCCAAAAATCCCAGAAGAAACCCTTTTACCAACAGAAACGGGCCTTCCATTACTATTTCATGAAATGAACGGGACATAGTTACCTCCTCGTATATTTTTTTCTTTTGCTCGCGTAAAGGGGTATCGTCTAAAACGCCAAAATCATAAATAGATTACCGCTTAAATTTCTCTTTAGCCTTTAATTTGGCGGCAATCATTTCCGCATGCTCTAATCCAAGCAAATTGGTTATTTTGCGGATAAGCGCATCTTCATACATATCCACCTTTTGGTCGGCATAGATAAGTTCCCACAACTGTTCTAAAATGCGTTGTTTTTGCCGGTGATTAAGATTTTCTTTAAGCAGATTGGTAAACAGCCAGATATCATTACGCTGCCGGCGGTTTTCTTCGGCCAAAGACAATAATTGGTCGATTTCGGAAGCGTCGAGTGAAAAAAATTCGGATAGAGTGGTTTGGATTTGCTTAATCTCCTGCGGACTCATATCAAAATCGCTGTGCGCCATTTCCAAAAAAAGAACGGCAGTCGCAACCATTAATCCCCGTTCTTCACCTGCCGGGTTATTCTCCTGCGCGGCCATGTGCACTTTTTCTTTCAAAAACCGTTCTATTTTAGAAAACATTTCAATGCTCTTGCTCCATTTTCTCCAAAATATCAATATACGCCCCGGAGATCAAATCCTTTTCCCGGATATGCAAATAGGTCATAAGATAATCGATATTGGAATGACTGGCCGTTTCGTTATCGTGCGGCGAAACCACGGCTTCAAATTCAATAAAGCCGCCAATATTTTTAACCTGATCCAGATGAATGCGCACGTTTTTGTATATGTAAATTTCTCGCCTTTTTTCGATTACACCGCGCACTCCAAGAATGCGGCTGAGCAGGTTTTTGGTTTTCTGCGCTTCGGGCGTTTGGATCAGAGTATATTCGGATGCTTTGGGTCCTTTGGCGTCGGTTCGCAGATAAGGAATCAACAACGCTCCATACAACGAAGATTCACGCATCTTTAGCCGGCCTTCGGCAACATGAAAGAAAGTATCCACTTGTTCATCCACGCCCTCCAGGCGGGCGGGCAGTTGTTTAAGCAGCTTTCGTATCTTTTTACAGTCCTCGCAGCGGGCTTTTATTTCAATATTTTTTCCCATAAAATATTAATGTTAAATGGTTCTTCCGGGATAGGCTTTTAATCCTTCCGCTAAAATGCGCATGGCTTTTTTTATGTCATCAACGTTCAATACATAAGCGATGCGCACTTCGTCTTTTCCCAGATTCGGTGTGGAATAAAACCCGTTGGCAGGGGCAACCATAACCGTTTCGTTTTCCACGTCAAAGTCGGTAAGCAGCCACTGAGCAAAGGCATCGGCATCATCTACCGGCAGTTTTACCACCAGGTAAAAGGCGCCTTTAGGCATGGGCGCCACCACACCGGGCATGGCGCGCAGCGCTTCCACCATTACGCGGCGGCGTTCATCGTATTCCTGAATCACTTCATTGAAGTATTCCTGAGGAGTGTCGATGGCTTCTTCGGTGCCGATTTGCTCGATTGTGGGCGGACAAAGGCGGGCCATACCGAATTTAAGCGCCGCGTCAATGATTTCCCGGTTGCGTGTTACAATCATACCGATGCGCGCGCCGCAGGCGGAATAACGTTTCGACACGCTGTCCAGGATGATGGCCCGATCGTCAATGCCATCCAAATGTAAAATAGAAGTATGCGTGAGGCCGTCATATACAAATTCGCGGTACACTTCATCGGCCAGCAGAAAAAGATCGTGTTTTACTACAATATCCCGCAAAGCCTGCAGTTCCGCTTTGGAATACACATAACCGGTGGGGTTATTGGGATTGCAGATAACAATTGCGCGGGTGCGTTCGGTGATTTTTTCCGTAATGGTGTCGATGGGCGGAAGTTGAAAATCGTCCTCCACACCGGATGTAATAGGCACAATCTTTACGCCGGCTTCCACGGCAAATCCGTTGTAGTTGGTATAAAAGGGTTCGGGGATGATGATTTCATCGCCGGGATCGGTAATAGTCATAAGCGTAAACAAAATGGCCTCGCTGCCGCCGGTAGTTACCAATATATCTTCGGCTTCCACATCAATATCGAATCGCTTGTAATAGGTGCTGAGTTTTTTGCGCAGGGACATCAATCCTCCGGACGGCCCGTATGCCAGCACCGGCATATCCAGATTTTTAATCGGGTTCATAAAGGTTTCCGGTGTTTTAATATCCGGTTGGCCGATGTTAAGATGATAGACGTGTTTTCCGGCAGCCACAGCCTGATCCCCATACGCCGCCAGCCGTCGGATGGGGGAAGAGGGCATGTTCACGCCGCGCCGAGAAAGATGTTTCATTTTTTAGTCCTTTATTTTCAAAAAGTTACACAGTCTTTAAGGTATTATAAGTTGAACCTCAAATTTAAGACAATAACCAAAACAGAGCAAATAACAAAGCCAATTCTTGTTAATGTTCGGCCGGTTGTTGTTCGCAAAACTGAGAAATTTGAATGAAAAATACTCAATCATTAGAAAAGGATGGGATACCGATGTCTTATGAAATCCGGATAAAGTTAATAAAAATAGATAATTAAAAATTTCATTTCAGTGGTTGTTATTTGGTATATTTTTTGATTATATTACCAATTCACAAAGTTTTATATTCAGTGAAATACCTGAAAAAATCGTTATTATATAGAATTTTTTAAGGAGCATCTTATGGAACGGAAAATGGTCACCATTGATGGTAACGAAGCGGCGGCTTATGTAGCACATAAAATCAATGAAGTCATTGCCATCTATCCAATCACACCGTCCTCACCCATGGGTGAATGGTCGGATGAATATTCGGCACGGGGGCAAAAGAATATCTGGGGTACGGTTCCCAGTGTAACGGAGATGCAAAGTGAAGGCGGCGCTTCGGGTGCCGTGCACGGTGCGCTGCAAAGCGGCGCATTAACCACAACGTTCACAGCTTCGCAGGGTTTGCTGCTGATGATTCCCAATATGTACAAAATCGCCGGAGAGCTTACCTCCACGGTTTTTCATGTCTCGGCGCGTTCCGTTGCGGCTCAGGCCCTGTCCATTTTTGGCGATCACAGCGACGTGATGGCTGTGCGTCAAACCGGTTTTGCCATGCTGGCTTCCAACTCCATTCAGGAAATCATGGATTTTGCACTCATCTCGCAGGCGGCCACGCTGGAGGCGCGGGTGCCTTTCGTCCACTTTTTCGACGGTTTTCGTTCCTCCCACGAGGTTCAAAAAATTGAACAATTGACCATAGATGATATGCGCGCTATGATTGATGATGACCTGGTTCGCGCTCATCGGGCCCGGGCATTGAATCCGGATAATCCTTTCATTCGCGGTACGGCACAAAATCCGGACGTCTTCTTCCAGGGCCGGGAAACCGTAAATCCATTTTATATGAAAACTCCGGGAATAGTTCAAAAAGCCATGGATAAATTCGCCAAACTGACCGGTCGTCAATACCGTCTGTTTGATTATGTGGGGCACCCCGAGGCCGAACGGATCATTGTACTTATGGGCTCCGGCGCCGAAGCGGTTCACGAGACGGTGGATTATCTGGTTGAGCGCGGTGAAAAAGTAGGCGTTGTAAAGGTTCGTCTGTACCGCCCCTTCTCGATAAAGGATTTTGTAGCGGCCTTTCCTAAAACAACCAAAGCCATCGCCGTTCTGGATCGCACCAAAGAACCGGGTTCTGCCGGCGAGCCGCTCTATCAGGATGCCGTAAGCGCCTTTTCCGAATTGATGGCCGATGACGAACTGCCGTTCAAATATCCGAAAATCATTGGCGGCCGTTATGGTCTTTCTTCCAAAGAATTTACACCGGCCATGATCAAAGGAATTTTTGATGAATTGAGTAAAAGCAAACCTAAAAATCATTTTACCATTGGTATTATTGATGACGTAACCAATACCAGTCTGGAATGGGATAGTTCCTTTATTACCGAAAGCGAAGATACCATGCGCGGTATGTTTTATGGTCTTGGCGCGGACGGCACGGTGGGCGCCAATAAAAATTCCATTAAGATTATCGGTGAAGAAACGGATAATTATGCCCAGGGCTATTTTGTGTACGATTCCAAAAAGTCAGGTTCAATGACCATTTCGCATCTGCGTTTCGGCAAAAAACCGATACGTTCCACCTATTTGATCAATAAAGCAAATTTTGTTGCCTGCCATCAGTTTGTATTTCTGGAAAAATTTGATATTCTGGAAAATGCCGTCGAAGGCGCCACTTTTCTGTTGAATGCCCCTTACAGCAAAGATGAGGTTTGGGACAAGCTGCCCAAGCGCACGCAGGAACAAATCATTAATAAAAAACTGAAATTTTACATGATCGACGCTTATGAAGTGGCCAAGAAAACAGGTATGGGTGCGCGGATCAATACAATAATGCAAACCTGCTTTTTCGCCATTTCCGGCATCCTGCCCCGCGATGAAGCTATTGCCAAAATAAAAGGCGCCATTCAGAAAACGTATGGCAGCAAGGGCGAGAAAATTGTCCAAATGAATTTTGCCGCGGTGGATCAAACGCTGGCCAATTTGTTTGAAATTAAAGTGCCCGATAAGATTACCAGCCATGTGGAAATGAAACCGCCCGTACCGGATAACGCTCCGGACTTTGTAAAAGATGTGACCGCCATGCTCATCGCCGGTAAAGGGGACGAAGTCCCGGTAAGTAAAATGCCTGCCGACGGAACCTGGCCTTCCGCTACAACCCAATGGGAAAAACGCAATGTCGGTTTGGAAGTGCCGGTATGGGACGAAGCGGTTTGTATCCAGTGTAACAAGTGCGTAAACGTATGTCCCCATGCGGTTATCCGCGCCAAAGTGTACGATCCCAAAATTCTGGATAATGCGCCGGAGACTTTCAAACATACCAAAGTACGCGGGAAGGATTTCCCCGAGGGTTGGGTGTACACCTTGCAGGTTGCTGTGGAAGACTGTACCGGCTGCGAACTTTGTGTGGAAGTGTGCCCGGCCAAAAATAAACAGGAAGTGGGTAAAAAAGCCATTAACATGGAACCGCAAATTCCCCTACGCGAACGCGAACGGGAAAACTGGAACTTCTTCCTGGAAATCCCCGACTATGACCGCAAAGAACTCAAAATCGATACGGTTAAAGGATCGCAATTCCTGCGTCCTTTGTTTGAGTTCTCCGGAGCCTGTCCCGGCTGCGGCGAAACACCCTATGTTAAACTGGCCAGTCAGCTCTTCGGCGATCGTATGATTGTAGCCAATGCAACGGGCTGTTCGTCCATCTACGGCGGTAATCTGCCGACAACCCCCTGGGCTAAGGATGAAAACGGCCGTGGTCCTGCCTGGTCTAACTCTCTGTTCGAAGACAATGCAGAGTTTGGTTTGGGTTTCCGTCTGACCATCGATAAACATAATCAGCAGGCCAAAGAAATGCTGCAGGATATGAAAGATTTGGTGGGCGCGGAATTGGTGGAAAAGATTATCAACGCCAAACAAAAAGACGAAATCGGTATTTCCAAACAACGCGAACGGGTTGAAGAGTTAAAGAAAAAACTGGAAAAAATAGATCATCCCAACAAAGAGAATTTACTCAGCGTTGCCGATTATCTGGTAAAGAAAAGCGTGTGGATTATGGGCGGCGACGGCTGGGCCTATGATATCGGTTACGGCGGGTTGGATCATGTGCTGGCTTCGGGTAAAAATGTAAATATTCTGGTACTGGATACCGAAGTTTACTCCAATACCGGCGGCCAGATGTCCAAAGCCACGCCAACCGGAGCTGTGGCAAAATTTGCCGCCGGCGGAAAACCGTTGCCCAAAAAAGACCTGGGAATGTTGGCCCTTTCTTATGGCAACGTATATGTAGCCCGTGTTGCTATGGGCGCCAGTGATACGCAAACCGTAAAAGCCTTTATCGAAGCCGAGCAATATGACGGCCCTTCCATTATCATAGCCTATAGTCATTGTATTGCACACGGCTACAACATGAAATACGGCATGGATCAGCAAAAACGCGCTGTGGACTCCGGTCACTGGATTATGTTCCGCTATAATCCCGACCTGCTCAAAGAAGGAAAGAATCCGCTTATTCTGGATTCCAAGGCGCCAAAAATTCCTTTGGAAGAATATATGTACAACGAAACGCGCTTCAAGATGGTAAGCAAAATGAATCCCAAAGCGGCTAAGGAATTTTTACAACATGCCCAGGAGCAGGTGGAACTCAACTGGCGTAAATACGAAAACATGGCTCAAATGGAATTCTCGGAAAAAGGTGAATAATAAGATTGAACCATTTCCTTGTGTATCGGGGTAAGGAAATGTGATCATATAAAAAATTAAATAAAGAGGAAAAAATGGACTTAAGTACGACTTATATGGGATTCAAACTAAAAAATCCGTTAATCCCATCCGCTTCGCCGCTAAGCGCTAATATTGACAAGGCAAAAGAATTGGAAGATGCCGGTGCTGCGGCCATCGTTATGTATTCACTTTTCGAGGAACAAATTAATCAGGAGAATGAAGCGTTAGACACATTTCTTAGCCAGGGCAGCGAAAGTTTTGCCGAAGCCATGGCTTACTTTCCACAACCGGAATCGTTTGCCAATGCGGAAGCGGAGGAATATCTGGAGCAGGTATCCAAATTAAAAGAAGCGCTGGATATCCCGGTCATAGGCAGCCTGAACGGTGTGTCGGCCGGTGGCTGGATGAAATATGCTAAAAAAATTCAGGAAGCTGGTGCCGATGGGCTGGAACTGAACATTTTCTTCATTCCAACAGATCCGGACATGACCGCGACTACGGTGGAAGAAATGTATATCGAAAATTTGAAGACGGTAAAACAACATGTATCCATCCCGGTCTCGGTTAAGATGGGTCCTTTCTTCAGTTCGATGGCCAATATGGCCAAACAGTTAGATGACGCCGGTGCGAATGCGCTGGTTTTGTTTAACCGTCTTTATCAACCGGATATTGATTTGGAAGAGCTGGAAGTTGTAACCGCATTGGAACCCAGTACCTCTTACGAATTGCGTTTACCTTTGCGTTGGCTGGCAATTCTTTACGGGCGTCTTCAGGCTGATCTCGCCGTTAGCAGGGGCATCCATTCCGCTCAGGATGTGCTTAAAGCCATTATGGCCGGAGCGGATGTAACCCAGATGACTTCGGTTCTGTTACAAAAAGGGCCTGCCTATCTGAAAACCATCCTGCAGGATTTGATCAATTGGATGGAAGAACACGAATACGAATCTATCGAACAGATGAAAGGCAGTATGAGTTATAAATCAATCGCTCAACCGGCTGCATACACCCGGGCCAATTATATGAAGACCCTTCAAAGCATTCGGTAATGATCCTGTTAAATGACTAAGCCCGCCGGTGAGCGGGCTTTTTTTATGGAGCCTGCTCAAAAAAAGAATAATATTAAACCAACTTGCCCGGAATCCTTTTTTTTCTTATCGTTAATCATAAGGGAAAAACCATAATAATGGCGCAGGGGATAGAGATGCGTTTGGTACAACAGCTATTCATAGCCAGTACAGTGCTTTTACTGTTCTTTTCCTGTGAGCCTTTGGCCACTCAGTTTGAGGATGTGGGCGGAGCGGAAATATACAGAGCCGCTTATCTTAGCAAAGAACCGGACATTGCCCCCTTTATTAAGGTAATGACCTGGAATATCCGTTTTGGCGCGGCTCGGCTGCCCTGGTTCGGGGATTCCTGCGGTGACCGGGTTATTCTGTCCGAACAGGAAGTTACCGATCATCTTCGGGCCCTGGCGGATCTAATAAATTCGGTTCAACCGGATATTCTGTTTGTGCAGGAAATTGATGTGGGATCCAAACGCACGGCGTATATTGATGAGCTGCAATGGCTACTGGATCATACGGAATTAAATTATGCCGCCTATGCTTCTGCCTGGAAAGCAAGAATAATTCCCAGCGACGGTCTGGGCAGAATGGATATGGGCAACGCCGTACTCAGCCGATTTCCCATTACTCAGGCTACCCGTTTGCAACTGGCCCTGCGCGGCGATCAGGACGCCTTAACGCAATATTTCTATTTACAGCGCAATATCCTGAAAACAAAAGTTCAACTGCCCGGCGACGAACAGATTTATGCCGTCAATACCCATCTGGCGGCCTTCTCAACGGATGATACCAAACGGATACAGGTCGGGCAGGTGCTGGATGAATTGACACAAATCGATCAATACGGTGAACTGTTTGTATTGGGAGCGGATTTCAATCTTTTACCCCCCGGTTCGGATTCAACCGATTATTGCCTGGAAGACCGCTGCGCGGGGGAATCATTTCATCACAGCGGAGATAACCCTTTTCATAAGGAAGGAAGCAACTACACCCCGGAAATCACCTGGCTGCAGGAAATGTACAACCGCTTTTCACCGGCTGTAGCGCTCAATGCCTATCTGGCTGACCAGCCGCGTTATTTTACGCATACAACACAATTTGACGCTCTGCCGGACCGCAAAATCGATTACCTGTTCACCAACGGACGCTGGGCGCCCGGGTCTGATTCGACCATTCAATCGGGCATTCGCTTATCCGATCATGCTCCGGTGAGCGCTAAGCTGGAGATAGGTCAATGAGACGAAGCCACTGGATTGTTGTATTATTGATTGCCGGCAGTATTTCGCTGAATGCCCAGGATACGCTGCAGGCAGAGCGTAACTGGAGCAATGGCACGGCCTATGTTCTGCCGCAGGGCCGGTTCGAAATAGGCGTTTTCCAGCCTCTGCGTTACGGTTTACGGGATAATCTGGAAATTTCTGTGCATCCGCTTTGGTTTTTTGTAGCGCCTAATGTAAGAGTTAAATGGGAACACGGCGGTGGTCTGGCAACGCGGCACTCCATATATTATCCTACGCCGTTTTTACGTGTGGTGGCAAAAAAAGGCATCGGCGGCTTGATATCGCCGGAGTTTGCCATTCCGCATATGGCCGCTTTACGCAATGATGTTATTTACACCATGCGTCCGTTTGAGAAACAGTACTTTAGCCTGATGGGCGGACTGGAGTTTGCGGTTCGCTTCGGTGCATTGGATAAACGAACTACCATCGACTTTCCCTGGGTGTATAACCGACTGGCGGTGTTTTACAATGATTTTGGTATCCGGTTGGGCCTGGATTGGTATGGGTGTATAAAAGGTAACTGGTGGTATAGGCTGGATGGCGAACTGTTTTATTATTCTGGTAGCGCACAAACAAAGGCCTTTGAGCACAGCGGTAAAATTTACTGGCGATATAAAAAGCGTTGGGAAATTAGCGCGGGCTATAACATCATCTACGGCGAATATCCGTATGGAAACGAATGGAACTGGTTTCTGCCGATGATCGACATACGTTATGCCTGGAATTATTAGACGGGAAAAATAATGTACCGGAATATCCAAAAATCTATTGTTATAACGATTTTATTCCTTTTATTTTACACACAATATAGTTCTGCGCAGGAAAAGAAAGATCGTGATAAAGAGAACCAAACATTCAGTTTAAGTGTACAAATTCTCGGGCCAACGATGCTGGCGGGTCATGCCGAATTTCGTCTTACTTCCAAAGCGTTTTTGATTGCCGCCCTGGGTGTTTATTCCGATTATCAAATTGGCGCCACCTATTCGTTAGTGGCCAGAAAAAAACGTTTACGCTGGTATCCATACATCGGTGTGCAGTTGGCGTCCGTAACCAACCAGGCCCCGGACCCCGGGGAGGAAGACCGTGTATTAAGTCTCTATTTTCCATTCGGCTTACGTTTCGAAAGTAAAACGGGTTTAATCATCTCCTTTGAGATGGCGTATAACTGGATCCAGCACGATTTGAACCAGATCAATACCCAGCGCTTTATGGCCGCGGTACGGTTCGGGACATATTTTTAAATTTGAGGTAGAAGGATGATTAAACATGTTGTAATGTGGAAACTTAAAGAAGAAGCAGAAGGATATTCCAAAGCAGTAAACCTGCAGCGCATGAAAAGGAAAATAGGCCGTCTCGAGGAACGGATACCGCTAATAAGGTTTTACGAAATAGGAATAGATTATCTGCATACGCCAGCCAGCTATGATTTAGTGTTAGTTTCGGCTTTTGACACGAAAGAGGATTTGAAGGCCTATAGAGAACATCCCGAGCATCAGGCAGTTGTAGAGGAAATTAAACCGCTGGTGCAGGAAAGGGTTGTAGTGGATTATGAGGTCTAAAAAAGTAGAAGTAGGATTTGACAAAGCTGTATATTCTTATTAAATTATTTGCTCATTTGAAATTAAAAATCGTTCAATTTGGTTAGAGCATCCCGACGTTGTCGGGAAAGTTACGAGTTCATAAAAAAGATAAAAAAAGGTCCGGTAGTTCAATTTGGTTAGAGCACCTGCCTGTCACGCAGGAAGTTGCGAGTTCGAGTCTCGTCCGGACCGCTCTATTAATGAGAGGGAATTTCGAAAGGGAAATTCCCTTTTTTTGTGTTCAATTTTATAGCACATCCTGAGGATGATATAAAAGTTACGATTTCGTAAAAAGTCAAAAAAAGTTCCGGTAGTTCAATTTGGTTAGAGCATCCCGACGCTGTCGGGAAAGTTGCGAGTTTCCCGCCCGAGCGGGATCCGGACCGCTCTATTAATGAGAGGGAATTTCGAAAGGGAATTCCCTTTTTTTGTGTTC
>DRQG01000097.1 GCA_011369465.1 Caldithrix abyssi | reverse complement strand
TAAATGTATTTTCTGCCAAACCATGGCTATTCCTGCCAATCTGGCTTAGAATCGTTCGCTCGTATTTAGCTTTCTTGAATTAAAAAATATTGCAACATATTGAAATTAAAGAAGATATATGTATTTATCCGCCTTTGGCACAAACCTTGCAAAGCGAAAAATGATGATAGATTGAAAATCAAAGCTTAAAAGGAGGAAATAAAATGGGAAAAATAATTGGAATTGATCTGGGAACTACGAACTCGGTTGTAGCTGTTATGGAGGGCGGCGAACCGGTTGTTATCCCCAACGCCGAAGGCGCACGTACTACCCCTTCGGTTGTGGCTTTTACCAAAAAAGGGGAACGGCTGGTAGGCGCGCCGGCTAAACGACAGGCTGTAACAAATCCTGAAAACACCATATTCTCTATAAAACGGTTTATGGGACGTTTTTATAAGGAAGTTAAAAATGAAATCAAGGAAGTGCCCTATAAAGTAGAAGCCGGAAACAATGATGTAGTGATGGTTGATGTGGGTGATAAAAAATATTCCCCGCCGGAAATTTCGGCTATGATTCTGCAGAAAATGAAACAAACTGCGGAAGATTATCTGGGCGAAAAGGTAACCGAAGCGGTCATTACCGTTCCGGCCTATTTTAATGATGCGCAGCGTCAGGCTACCAAGGACGCCGGTAAAATTGCCGGGTTGGATGTGAAACGTATTATTAACGAACCGACGGCTGCTTCGTTAGCCTATGGGTTGGACAGCAAAAAGGATGAAAAAATAGCCGTATTTGATTTGGGCGGCGGTACGTTCGATATATCCATTCTGGAACTTGGCGACGGCGTGTTCGAAGTAAAATCCACCAACGGAGATACGCATCTGGGCGGTGATGATTTTGATCAGCGTTTAATCGATTATCTGGCTGATGAATTCCAGAAACAGGAAGGTGTGGACCTGCGGAAAGACCCCATGGCTTTGCAGCGTTTGAAAGAAGCTGCCGAAAAAGCCAAGATCGAGTTGTCCTCTTCCATGCAGACGGAAATAAATCTGCCTTTTATCACGGCAACGGAATCCGGCCCGAAACATTTGAACATTCCCCTTACCCGCGCCAAATTCGAACAATTGGTGGATGATCTGATTCAGCGCACGGTGGAACCTTGCCGGATGGCATTGAAGGACGCCGGTTTAACCACTTCTGATATCGATGAAGTGATTCTGGTGGGCGGCTCGACCCGTATCCCCAAGGTGCAGGAAGTGGTTAAAGATTTCTTTGGAAAAGAACCCCACAAAGGCGTAAACCCCGATGAAGTTGTCGCCATCGGTGCGGCCATCCAGGGTGCCGTATTAACCGGCGAGGTAAAAGATGTGCTTCTGCTGGATGTGATTCCGCTTTCTCTGGGCATTGAAACTCTGGGCGGAGTAACCACTAAACTGATCGAAGCCAATACCACCATTCCGACTAAAAAGACGGAGGTGTTCTCTACCGCTGCCGACAACCAAACCACGGTTGAAATCCATGTACTGCAGGGTGAACGGCAGATGGCCGCGGACAACCGCACGCTGGGTAAATTTATCCTCGACGGTATTCCGCCTGCGCCGCGCGGTATTCCGCAGATCGAGGTTACCTTTGATGTGGATGCCAACGGTATTTTGCATGTAACCGCAAAGGATAAGGCCACCGGTAAAGAACAGAGTATCCGTATCGAAGCTTCCAGCGGCCTTAGCGAACAAGAAATTGAAAAAATGAAGAAAGAAGCTCAGGCGCACGCCGCGGAAGATAAGCGCAAACGGGAAGAGATCGAAACCAAGAACCAGGCCGATACCACCATTTACCAAACTGAGAAGCAGTTGAAAGAAATGGGCGACAAGATGAACAGCGAGGATAAATCGAAAATTGAGACGGCATTAGGGCGTCTTAAAGAAGCTCATAAAAATAACGATGTAAACGAAATGAAATCGGCAATGGAAGCGGTGAATTCCGTCTGGAATGAAGTAGCGCAAAAGATGTACGCCCAAACCGGCGGTGCCCAACCCGGCGCTCAGCCGGGAGCAGAAGCCGGAGCGGCAGGCGGTCCGCAAGCATCCGCAGGAACCCCGCCGCCGGCTGACGAAGAGCAAAAAGTGGAAGACGCCGACTACGAAGTAGTGGACGACGACCAGAAGAATTAACGGACAGAACACATAGAGGCACGAAAGCCCTCCGCAAGCCGGAGGGCTTTTTTTTATAACGCAACATATCAAAAAAAAATTTGAATGAATTATCCGTTACATCAATCTGGTGCGATTTGAAAATCGCGTTACGATTAATCTCATTTTTTTTATTGACTGCAATTTTATATATTTCTCTTATGCCGCTTCAATCAAAAATAAAAATTTTACCGGAAAATCTGGCCAATAAAATTGCTGCCGGTGAGGTGGTGGAACGTCCTGCCTCGGTGGTTAAGGAACTGGTGGAAAACGCCATCGATGCCGAAGCCCAGCGTATCGCTGTTTTTATCGAAAAAGGCGGTAAGCAGCTTATTCAGGTGGTGGATAACGGTGTCGGTATGGGAGAAGAAGACATTCGCCTGGCCTTTGAGCGCCACGCCACCAGCAAAATAAAAAAAGCGGATGATCTGCAGCGTATTGAAACGCTCGGATTTCGGGGCGAGGCGCTGCCCAGTATCGCTTCGGTAAGTCAGGTGGAAATCAAATCGAAGACAAAAGAAGAAAAGCTGGGCAATTTACTTGTGATTCACGGCGGCAAGGTGCGGGATTTTAAAAAGAACGCCTCCAATACGGGAACCAGCATCAGTGTAAAGAACCTGTTTTTCAATACCCCGGCCAGGCGTCAGTTTTTACGGGCCGATAACAGCGAAAGCCAGCAAATTCTTACCACGCTCAAGCGTTTTTTCCTGGCCTACCCGGATATCCATTTTGAACTGACCATGGACGGAAAACAAATTTTTAATTTAAAGCCGGCGGAGATTAACGAACGGGTGCGCGAAATCTTCGGTGACGCCTTGTACAAAGACTTGCTGCCCCTGTCTGCTTCTTTGGGCGGCGTGCAGTTATCCGGATTTATCAGCCGTCCCGATCTCACCCGTAAGTCGCGCGGCTGGCAATACATTTTTCTTAACGGCCGTCCCATTCAGGCGCGTTCCCTGGGTTATGCCATTGTGCAGGGTTATGCCAACCTGATCCCGGCCGGTTCCTATCCGGTGTATTGTCTGTTCATTGATATCGATCCGGCCCTGGTGGATGTGAATGTGCATCCGGCCAAAATGGAAGTGCGTTTCGCCAACGAACGCAGTATTTACTATTTTTTCATTAACAGCGTTCAAAGTGTATTAAAAAAAGAAAACGTCATCCCTTCTTTTAATTCGGCGCCTTCCGGCAGTGCGGTGGGACGTTCATTGCAATCCACACCCGGTGAGATTATGAGCGAACTTAAAAGCCGCAAACATTCCATGGCCCGGTACTCCGGAGATCAACTGAGCCTTACATACTTTGAACCCGAAAGTACTCAGCAAAACTCCGGGGAAAAAGAACATCCGGCCGAAACCGGACAACCCGAAAACCTGCCGAGTACCCCGGCGCCTGTTTTTAGCGAACAAGCCAAGTTCTGGCAAATCCATAACCGCTACATTCTTTCCGAAATCAAAAGCGGTATGGTAATCATCGATCAACATGTGGCCCACGAACGGGTTTTGTACGAACGCATTCTTAAAGTCCTTAATGAAAAACAGCCGATGATCAGCCAGAAATTGCTTTTCCCGCAAAAACTGACTCTAAACTATGAAGATTTTTCCGTTTTTAAAGATATTTATGAAGTTCTGAATCATATCGGATTCAGCATCAAAGTGTTTAGCGGTACAACCATTGTGATTGAAGCCATGCCGGCCGATGTTAAAGTGGGGCGGGAGTCGCAGATACTATTGGACATTATCGATTATTATCGGAACCGCCCTCTGCACGATTTTAACCATAACGAAAAAGTGGCCGCCGCCTATGCCTGTAAAAATGCGGTAAAATCGGGCGAAACCCTTTCTCAACAGGAAATGCAGGATCTGGTGGATCAACTTTTTGCCTGCGAGTCGCCCTTTTTCTGCCCGCACGGCCGCCCGGTTATTGTAACCATGGATTTGGAAGAACTGGACCGCAAATTTAAACGAATAACATAGACGAGAGAATATTCAATAGTACATTAATAATCCTGTACAAAGCCGAAACTTAAACCGCATTGATACCGTTTTAAAATAAATTTTTTCGACTTAAATCTGTTTGTAATTTGCCATTTGTCGTTTGGAATTTCTCCCCAGGGTGCATTTATGTCTTTCACTGTTCCCATCATAGTTGGACCTACTGCTGTTGGTAAAACCGCCTTATCCGTTTTGCTTTCCGACTATTTTTCTGTGGAAGTTGTATCGGCCGATTCGCGGCAAATTTACAAATATATGGATATCGGCACGGCCAAGCCGGATAAATCAATTCTCGAAAAAATTCCCCACCATTTCATCGATATCCTCGAGCCGGACGCCTATTACAGCGCCGGGATGTATGGAAAAGAAGCGCGGCAGGTGATCCGGCAAATACAGCAGCGCGGTCGTATTCCCCTCGTCGTGGGCGGATCCGGTCTGTATATCCGCGCTTTGGTGGATGGCTTATTCGAAGCCGATTTGCGGGACGACAGCCTGAGGAAGGAGCTGGCCGATCAAACAAAACGGAAAGGACTTCCGGCCATGTTTGAGCAATTGAAAGCGGTTGATCCCGTGTACGCGCAAAAAATAAGTCCCGCCGACGAAAAACGCATCCTGCGCGCCCTGGAAGTGTGGGAACTCAGCGGCCAACGATTTTCCGATCTGCAAAAACAAACCAGAAAAGCAGATTTTGAACCACGGTTTTTCGGTTTAACCGCCGACCGAAACATCCTGTACGAACGGATTAACCGCCGCGTGGATAAAATGCTTGAGCAGGGTCTGCTGGATGAAGTCCGGCGCCTCCGGGATGCGGGCTACGCTCCCCCATTAAATGCCCTGAACACGGTGGGATACAAAGAAGCTTTTGCCTATCTGGATGGCGCCGTATCCTACGAGGAAATGACGGAGCAGATAAAACGCAACTCCAGACGATACGCCAAGCGTCAGCTCACCTGGTTCCGTCAGGATAAACGGATCGAATGGACGGAAATTAACAGCGAAAAGGATTTGCAGAATATTTGCCGGGAAATTGCCCGCCGGTTCAATTTCTGATCATTGTCGAAACTATCCTGTAACCGTACGTTCAGTTAAATCAGGAATGTGAAGATCTGCTTTAACCGTTATGATCTGCGGGATCGGTCTGTGATTGATTTTTAATGAACTGTGACGGCGTCTGTCCGGTTTCTTCCCGGAAACATCGGGTAAAATAAGAAACATTGCCGTAACCCACTTGATAGGCCACCTCGGAAATGGTTCCGAAACCCTGTTGTAATAGTTCTTTAGCCCTCTGAATCCGAAAGGAACGAATAAATTTTGTGGGATTCTGGCCGCTGAGAGCGCTGATTTTACGCAGCATTTGACGACGGCTTAAGTGCATGGCCCTGCTGAGCTCTTCTACTCCAAAATGTTCGTTATGCAGATTCTTTTCCAATGTTTGCGTCAGCTTGTCGATAAATTCCGTTTCGGCAGAATTTACTTTAATTTCTCTGGGCATCAATCGTCCTTCGCTGCGAAAACGCTCCTGTAGTTTGCGACGTTGTTCAATGAGCCGTTGAACCCGGATACGCAATTCTTCAGAATGAAACGGTTTGGTTAGGTAAGCGTCCGCTCCGGTATCCAATCCCGTAACCTTTCCTTTTTCACCCGCTTTGGCGGTAAGTAAAATAATGGGGATGTGGCTGGTTCTGTGGTCGGATTTTAGACGACGGCAAAGATCAAAACCGTCCATGCCGGGCATCATCACATCGCTAATAATAAGATCCGGAATAAGGTTAAGAGCTTTTTTCAGACCTTCTTCGCCATCCGATGCATTATGGATTTGATAGGATGAAGGTAAGACTTCCCGTACGTATTCGCTCATATCGCGTTGATCCTCTATTAAAAGAAGCAAGGGATCATTGTTACCATTATCAGGGGATAAGCGAGGTTTTTCAAAAGGGGACCGGTCCGTTTGTTTATGCGGTATATCCGGGGGATATGCCTGTCCTTCTTCAGCGTTCTCCGCTATTTCATGCCTGTGATAAATGGCTGAATCAAAAGGAATCTTAACAATAAATTCCGTTCCTTTTCCTTTGACGCTTCGTACCTCGATCTCACCGTGATGCAGTTCAATTAATTCGCGCGCCAGGGCCAGTCCTATACCTGTTCCTTCGTATTCGCGCGCCTCATTTGTTGAACCATCCCTGTTATTTGTAATTTGATAGAACCTGTCAAAAATATGGGGTAAATTTTCTGCAGTGATGCCGATTCCCGTATCCGTAACGCGGATGATATGCCATTGTGCATCATTTTCCAGGACCAATTCTACACGCCCGCCGGATGGGGAGAATTTCAGGGCGTTGGAGAGTAGATTGGTGATTACTTTCTCCAGAACATCGGGATCGTAATAAACCGATTGCTGCGGGTTTGAAGATTTGTCGGTAAACAGCAACCGTATGTTCTTTTGTTCGGCCAGAGAATGGAATGAAGATAATAAACCGCGCAAAAACGGCGCCAGAGGTTTTTGCTGCACATTTA
Organism: Caldithrix abyssi; assembly: GCA_011369465.1. Classification (GTDB taxonomy): domain Bacteria; phylum Calditrichota; class Calditrichia; order Calditrichales; family Calditrichaceae; genus DRQG01. The sequence continues at coordinate 31,162 of DRQG01000097.1, read as the reverse complement.
ACGGCATTTTGTTGTGTTCCAGGCGGGAAAGATCGAGAAGCTGGTTAATCAATTTCTGCATGCGCTTGGCATTTCGGTGCATCCGCTCCAGTTTTTTTCTTTTTGTATTATCTGCCTCTTCAGATACCATATCATTAAGCGGCCCTAATATTAAGGTGAGCGGTGTACGGAATTCATGAGAAATATTGGCAAAAAAGCGCGATTTCAGAATATCCAGTTCCTTCAATTTTTTAGCCTGACTACGTACCATTGCCGTTCTTTGATCAACGAGTTCTTCAAGATAGTTGGTTCTCTTTTCCAATCGATGTAAACGTATTTTTGTGATGAATACAAGGAAGACGATGAAAATTGCTGTGTAGAGAATATAGGCCCACCAGGTAAAATAGAGCGGTGGGACGATGCGGAATGACAGATGAGCCGGCTGGGCTATTGCGCCGTATTGATTGCGCGCCTGAACCGTAAAAGTGTAATTCCCTGGTGAAAGGCGGGTATAATCCTTAAATGTTTCCGCAGACCAGCTTGTGAAATCCTCGTCATAGCCGCTTAATCGCACCCGGTAAACATTTTTGGCCGGCTGATCGTACCAGGCAGCGGCAAATTCAAAGCGTAAAGCATTCATGGCGTAAGGAATACGAAATAGATTTGATGAAGTCGTTGCGCTCTCTTGCAAACCAAAATTTTCCAGAATCAAACTATCCGGTTTAAGTGACCGAAGGCGGCGGATATACACGGAAAAAGAATCGGTGCTTACGCCGGATACGGATCCGGGGTTAAACCGCAGCAATCCTTCGAAACCGCCAAACCAGACGACGTTTTTTTCCGGAAGGATGGCGTAAACATCGCCAATGTCCTCCAATCGTTGCTGCAGGAAGGCCTCCCACTGCCAACTATTGTTTTTGCGATATTGCAATCGTCCGTAGAGCATACGGGGGCCCTTATGACCGATAAGCCAGAAGGAAGCACCCCCGGGAGCAGGGAAGAGCTCTGTAACGGTGACGCTGGTATCATTTAGAGGGTACGGCAAATTATCGGCACGGTTAAACCGGCCGGAACTTTCGCTAAAGGAAAAGATGCCTTTTTGTGTACTGAATAATAGTTGATCTCCGAATCGGATGATCCGAACCGACCCGTCCGGCAGGCCGTCATTTTGACCGAAACGCTCAATGCGTCGCGGTAGGAGGGAACTGCCGGTGGTTTTTTCCAAAAATAACGGGAAACGAATCAGACCGTGGCGGGTTCCTGCCCACAAATATCCCTTGTCGTCAGCCATGTTGATGATTTGATCCCGGATCGAATCTATCGCGGTAAATCGATGTGCCGGATCTGCATTTAAATTGAGAATTCCGATTCCCTGGTAATGACCGGCAAAAACAAGGTTAGGTGTTGAAACAGGCTGATGTAAGCATGTTACGCCGGTGAGATCGACCAGTTTGCGAGCGCTTCCATTTACAATTTCAAAGACCCCCAGATGTGAACCGACCAAAAGGCGGTTGGGCATGGATAACAGATCCAATGTATAAGAATTAATTCCCGGTATTTTTGTAAATCGCGGGAGTCTGTAAGCAGATGTATCCAGCCTGAACACACCCATGCGAGTGGCGGCGTACACATTGGTTTTATGCCGGATCAGGGTATTGATGTTACCTTCGATACCGCTTCTGGGTGGATAGAATGAAAATAGTGGTGATATATCCACACGGGCAATGCCATTGCTCAGCGCTATCCACAAGCCGCCCTGAGCGTCCTTATGTAAATTCAAAAGCGTGTTATCCGGCAAGCCCGCCTCTTTTCCGATTATCCGCACTATTTTGCCTTTATTGTCCAGGATAGCCAATCCTTTGCGTTGTGTCGCTATGGCAATTCTGTTGTTATTCAGTCGGATAGCCCGGAAGGCCAAAGCTTTGGATAAAAACATATCGGTATTTTTGGATGAGATTTTTCGGAAGCGGCTTCCGTCATACTGAAAAATTCCTTTCTTTCGAGCAATAATTAACCAATTATTATTCCCCATCTTGAAGATGTCGCCAATTGATTCCTTTGCGAAAATTTCACTTCCTGGAATGAATAGGACACTGTCACTTTTTACGCGAAACAATCCGGCACCCACTGCACGATACCAGAGTTGGCGGCCTACTGTGTAAATGGTATGGAAAAAATTCTTAGCCCTGAATACCTTCATTTTGCCCTTACTCCAACGATACAGATAAAAATAACTCCGGAAATAAACGGTATCTTTTAGAGCTTTTATCTCCCAAATGTTTTTAAAATCTCTGAATTGCTCGGGAATGTGGTTGCTCAGCGAAACATAGCGCAACGTTCCTTTATCGCTTGATGTCAAATAACCCATTGCATCTTGCCCTCCCACAAACATTCGATTGTTGGCATAACACAAAGCGCGTACAGTGCCCTGATTGGGCAGTGAAAAAAGTTGCCAGGAAACACCGTCGAAAATAAGGACACCACGGTCGTTAGCGAAATACATAATTTCTTTGTCATCCCGCGCTATGTCGTAATTGGAAGGAGCGGCATTATACAATGAAGGTTTATAGGTTTGTATAAAAGGGTAACCGATTTCGGCAGCAGCAGCAAGGGGTTGGGATATAACCGAATTCGGTAAAAGGGCTACCAATATGAAACTGAATATTACGAGACAATGTTTTAGCATACTAAAATAAGTTTACTTTGTTTTTTTAGTCATTAAACAGTGTTGCTGATTAAATAGCATTTTGCTGCCAGCGTCAGCTTAAGAGTTCCTATTTTCAGCACCAATCGCAGTTTCTTCAGGAGCGAGGACGTGAATAATATAAAAGTGAACAGGCATGTTGAATAGATATAAAATACCGGCGGAAGCGTCATGAGTTTCCGCCGGTTAGCGATCAGTTATTCGTTTTCGGCGCGGTTAAGACTATCCTGAACAATATGCGGCTCGTGGATCATGCTGGGGATACAGCGTGGACAGATCCACAGTTGTTTGCCTTTATAACTCAGGTTAACCACCGGTATATCCTGTTCGGAACTGTTGCAGTTGAAACATTTTTTATCTTCCATTTTGCACTCCTGGTAAATTATTTATTGGTTTCCTATGTAAAAGTGAGCGATAATTTATGGGAATACGCGGGCTTTGTCAAAAAAGATATGAAGAATGCGGTTACCCACCCCCAACCCCTCCCTTCGCCGACGAAGGGAGGGGCGTAGCGTGGCGGCTGGGTGGCTTTTACGAATCGGGTTGGGTTGACCCCAGAGCTGGCAACCGCTTTAATATCCCCTCACCAGTCATGCTGAGCTTGTCTCAGCATCCATTGTTTAAGTGACGGGATTCCGATCCTGCCCGGGCGGGACGGAATGACGTACCAATTTATGCTGTACCTGCCCGCACCCCCCCCCTTCCCCTCCCTCCGCCGCCAAAGGGAGGGGCTTAACGCGGCGTCAGTCTGGTTTTTACGTACTGGGGTGGGTTGCCCTCCGGGTTAGCTGCAGCACACCTCCCTCTGGCCGAACCTATTTTATAAAAGAACCCGATGATTTTCCTGTTTTCATATAATTATTTGACGTAAATTAGAGGAAATTTAACCCCCGTAAAACGATGAATACAAGGAGCCTGATTTATGATACCGAAAGACTTCAATCTGGAGCGGATCAGCGGCGGTAAAGAAATTGAATTTATCGATTTAAAAGTATGCGATCTCAACGGGCGTTTGCATCATTTAACGCTGCCGTTTTCGGAAAACACGCTATCCACCTTGTTGCGTGACGGTGTGGGATTTGACGGATCCAGCTACGGATTTAAACCTGTGGAAAACAGCGATATGATTATGAAACCCGATTTGAATACCTGTATGATAGATCCTTTCCGTCAGGCGGTTACCCTAAGCTGCTTTACCCGGGTATTCAACACCGACTATAAAAACACGCCTTATCAGTACGATTTGCGTAATATTAGCGAGTCGGCAGAACGTCTGCTGCAAAAGTACAACGTTGCCGAGCATACCATGTGGGGACCGGAATTTGAATTTTATATCTTATCGAATGTTGAATTTCGGTCAGCTACGGAACAATCTTATTTTAAAATCACTTCCGGCGAAGATTTTACAGCCAACGGTTACCACATCGCCAATCCGTTGGATAGTTTTGATGATTTCCGGGATGATGCCAGTCGTTTGCTGATGCAGGCTGGCATATCGGTGAAGTATCACCATCACGAAGTGGGTAATCGCGGTCAACAGGAAATCGAAACCAATTTTGACAAATTACTGGCCACAGCGGATAAAATTATTTTAAGCAAATATATTCTGCACAACCTGGCCAGGCAAAACGATCTGTATGTGACCTTTATGCCCAAACCGCTGTACGGGCAGGCCGGTTCGGGATTGCATCTGCATCATTATCTGATGAATAGTCGGGGCAATGCCTTCTACGAAAAAGGAGCGTATGCCAATCTGAGCCAAATGGCGCTTTATTATATCGGCGGCGTTTTAAAACATGCGCCGGCATTGTGCGCCTTTACCAACCCCACCACCAACAGCTACAAGCGACTTGTCCCCGGCGTGGAAGCACCCACGGCCATCAATTTCGGTCAGGCCAACCGCGCCTCCTGCGTACGTATTCCCCGGTATGTAAAAGATGCGCAAAAAACGCGATTTGAATACCGTCCGCCCGATGCCACGGCCAATCCGTATCTGGCTTTAACGGCTATTATGATGGCCGGTTTGGACGGTGTGCTTAACCGTATTGATCCGATCAAAGAAGGCTTTGGGCCGTACGAAGCGGACGATTACGATCCGCGCATCGAGATGCATTACCTGCCCTTCAGTCTGGATATGGCCTTACAAGCCCTGGAAGACGATTATACCTTTCTGTTGCGCGATGAAGTGTTAAACGAATCTTTTATAGAGCATTGGATTGACAGCAAAAAGAAGGAATTTAACCAGATATCCAACTGGCCCAGCCCGATCGAGTACAGCATGTATTTTGATTTGTAAAACAGGTTACCGGCTGTTGGCTTAAGGTATGAACGCCTGGCAATAAGGGCTGATGATGTTGAGTGACGGGTAAATAGAAAATAGAAATTGGGAACTTGGAACTGAATACTCAGTTAATTATGAATTAAAAATGAAGAATTAAGAATAAAAGGTAAAAAGGGGCAAAGGCACAAAGTAACGCAAGATTTATCTTGCGCTTATGGCAGGCAGACAACCCTTCGACAGGCTCAGGGAACGTGTACTTTCGTCCCGCCGGGGCGGGATCAGGGCAGGCAGCCGATGGCCGATAGCTGACAGCCGACAGCTTTTCAATAACTTAACAACTGACAACTTTCGTAGCGAAGCGAAGAACCCGCTGTGGCGGGCAAAACTGAGAGCTAAAAACTAACGTACTACTATACAAACAACAGATTAAGAATGTAAAACACCGCCGCCAGCCAGAATGTACCAAGCAGGTTAAGAGCCAGCCCGAGCCCCATCATCTTTTTTAGAGAAACCCCTTCCACAGCGCCGAAAGCCAGCGCATTAACCGAGGTGGCAACAGGCGACATGTAAGCAGAAGAGGCGCCGATGGTCATGGCCAGCAGCAGAACAATGGGATTCATATGCATGGCGTAACCGATTTGGATGATAAGAGGGAAAAGGATTAACAACGTGCTCATATTGTTGATCAGTTCTGTTATAAAAACGGTAATGAGTATTACCGATAAGAACAGGATAAAGTATTGTTCGATTCCTCCCAGCAGATAGTGCGAAAGGTTCTCGATAAAAACAACCAGATAGCCGTCGATCTGCGGCGTGGCGGGATTATCACCCAGACGGGTAACAAAGTACACAAGCACCAGAATGCCCGCCAAAATAAGCAGACCCATATATGGTAATTCACTTAAAATACGGTGAATAGATACATAGGTATTGGTATTTTTACTTCTTAAAAAGGATATTCGTTCGCCCCATAAATGATACCAGATACGGTTGAGTGTACCATCCAGACGATCATCAATTTTATTAATAATGCCTGGCCGCCCTGAGGGAATGCGTCCGCCGATTTCCTTCAAGGTCTCTACTAAAAAGATAAACGGAGTGAAAAGAAGATAGAGCAGAAAATGAAGAATATTACGCTGATAGTGGAAGGCCGACTGCTCGCGTCTCGGATAGATGAACGCAAAAAAAAGAAAGCCGATAAAATATAGTAGAAAAATCCAGTCCACGGGATTAAGCCCGCCCCATAACGGCGGTGGCTGTAATAAAAATTGTATGGCAGAAAGCAGAATGATGAAGAATAGATTAGAAAAATAAAACAACAGGTACTTTTTACTGTCAAATCGGATATCTATTTCCGGATGGAAAGGAATCGGTTCGTCGGGCAGATGGCGTTTTTCATCAAAGCGAAGGATGAGCCTGCTGATAAAAAGCAGTATCAGCGATACGGGAACGCCAACCAGTAACCAGGAAAAGAAATTGATATATTCGCGGCCGGGAATGTTATAAAACTCCAGCAACCCAAGGTAAATAATATTGAGAGCGGAACCAATTAATGATCCCATTCCACCGATATTTGCACCATAGATAAGCGCCAGAGCCAGATAGGTGGCTACCAGAGCGCGGCGTTCTTCGTTTTTGATTTCTTGGTTAAAATACTGAATAATCGGAATCAGTGACAAAACAACCACTGTGTTGGAGAAAAAAAGCGACATAAGATAGGAAAGCAGCAATACGGCGGTGATCAGCCCGGAAATTTGTCTATACCCTTTTTTTAGCAGATAAGAGATAAAATAACGGTGTGCGTCCGCTTCAATGAGTATGCGCGAAAGCAGAAAGCTTACGCTGATAATAACAATATTTTGCAACCAGAGCATAATTTAGTTTTTTGGCTATTGGCAATTAGTTTTTAGTTCTCAGTTCTCAGTTATAAGTTTTTAGTTCCCGGTTCCTAGTTCCAAGTTACTAAGTTATTAAGTTATTGAGTTATTAATTTTCAGTTCATAATTCGTTGTTCGTTAATCGATATTCAAAATTCTTGGCTATTGACTGCCTGCCCTGAGCCTGTTCGGGCGGGACGAAAGTACACGTTCCCTGAGCCTAGCCTGCCCCGACGTGTCGGGGTCGAAGGGTTGTCTGCCTGCCATAAGCGCAAGATAAATCTTGGGTTACTTTGTCCCTTTACCCTTTTTTACCTTTTATTCTTAATTCTTCATTTTTAATTCATAATTAACTGAGTATCCAGTTCCGAGTTTCAAGTTTCTAATTTCCAATCTCTCGTCACGCGTCACTTGTTACTTGTCACTTTCTACTCTATACTCTGTACTCATCGCCCTCCTAAGGCGGGTGGTATTTTCGTAATTTCTATCTCTATCCTTTTAACTGTTTTACCATAAAAAAACCCGTATTTGTAATTGCGAAAATTGCGATAACTGCTTGCAAAACCTCTGCTTGCGGATAACGGGTGTTATGAAAGAAAAGCAACACCAGAGCCGCTGCCATAATTATCATAGACAGATAGATTGGATTTACCGATGGTATTCGTTCTTTCACTCTGTTAAATAAGTGCAGACCAACCAGAGCGGAAAGGACAGCAGTGAGAATCCCGCCTAAAATATCGAGCGGCCAGTGCACTCCCACGACAATCCGTGATAATCCGATTACCAAAGCTGTGGTAAAGTAAAATATTCTTAGAGCATTCCTTCTTATATACAAGATAAGAACAAAAGCCACCGTGAACACTGTGGTGGTATGGCCGGAAGGAAACGATCTTTGCGTAAGGGCCGGTCCGATTATATGGAACAGATTTTTATCCAAAACCGCCGGCGGGCGGGGCATCTGCAATAATGTTTTTAACCCCTGGGAAACCAGTAGAGCCAACACACCGGCAAAAAGCAGCGTCCAGATTATTTCCGAGCGCTTTTTGAGCAGAGGCAGAATCAGTACGGCGGTAACCAGAGTATCGCCCAAAATGGTAATATTTGCCCATAGCGCTTCCCCGCTGTAATGCGATATATGGTTCAGATACAGGAAAAGCGGGTGGTTCCAATCCATTACATACACCAGTAAAAGAAAGGTGGTTGTTAAAACCGCAGGAATCACTATCCAGGGATCACGTAATGTGGTTTTGGATTTCATACTGACTCACATTATTGGCCATGGGCTGTCGACAAATAGCCACAAATTATATCTTCTGTTAACTCGAAATGCATATTTTGCTCAATTGTAATTTTCTGCCTCTCATGCTCAATGCCTGCTACTATTTATTCCCGTATGGCCAGGGGAAAGGTGTTTTTAAGTTTTTGCAATACCATAAATAAAAGGTCTTGCCGGGTTTTCCATTCCGCTGTACGTAAAAATCGGGCAGGCGGGTGATTTCATCGAAATAAAGCGCATAACTCTTTGCTGCATTTTCAGGAAAAAATTCCGATGTGACAAACAGGGCGTTACGTCCCAATAATGAATCCATATCGGACCAAAATGCGAATCCCTGCGGATGCCAGCGATTCAGTACGGTAACTTCGCGCTGACCCTGCAGAGCAAAATCCAACTCACCGGAGAGAAACCATTTATGGGTAAACAAAAACAGACGCTGGTCTGCCAGATAGCCTTTTTCCTGTATATGCGAGGCCAACTCGCTCCAGCCGAAACCGTTTAAGGTAGGATCTTTTTTACGATCCATGTCGATAATACCCAGCCGTGTTTGTAACAGCACAAACATAAGCAGTACCCCAATAAACATAGCGGAGAATTTTAAATAACGGTGTGATATGGCCGGACGCCAGGTATCCATCCATCCGGCCAGCAAGATAATGGCGGCCAGATAACCGGGCATGGGCCAGTGAGGTAAAATGGTGCGTGTAGCCCCGATAAAGGTAAAGACCAGAACCGGCAGCCAGACAAAGGGCAGTAAAAACAAGGTATGTTTTTGTTTTGATCGCCAGGGGCGGTAACCGGCTATAAGCAGTAGAATAAAATACCAGGGCAGCAAGTACCCGGCCTGAACGCCAATACCCTGAATGAATTTATCCAGCGATAGATGCAAGCCGGCCGAACCTCCTTTACTGAACTGGTACACGTACGAAATCCAATCGTTTGAAGCGTTCCAGAGAATGTTGGGCAAAAAGATTAAAAACGCCAGAACCGCGCCGCCGTACAACCAGGGGCTGCGCCAGTAACGGCGCCAATTCTTATTAAACAACAGGAGCAAGCCTAAACCCATAACCAGAAAAACAGCGTGATATTTGGACAACAGAGCCAGACCCAAAGCTGTGCCGCTTAGCAGAAACCAGCGCGGGTTATCATCCCTCTGTAATCGGATTAAGCTGTAAATGAATAACAACCAGAATAATCCGAGAGTATTATCCGGAATGACAAAAGCACCCATACCAATGAAAAAGTACGGAATGGTGTGCAGCAGCATCAATCCGATACGCGCCGCTCGTTGATTATAAAGCAGGATAATGCTTTCGTACAAAATCAGGGAAGAAAACACAAACAGCAGCAGTGCGCCCAGCCGCAGCGTAATAAAGGTATAAACACCGCTCAACCAAAATCCGAATCCGGCGGTAACGGCTACCAGCGGCGGATGATCAAAATAACCCCAGGCCGGATGATGTGCGTAAACCCCGTAATAAGCTTCATCAAAACCGGGGGGAATAAGCCATGAGGCAATGGCCCGGATGAGCAGACCAACAGCAAGTATTAATAATGCCGGCCGGTCGGAAAAGATGGATAGGCGGTTTTTCATATGATAGCAGTTGTTGGTTATTAAGCTGTTTAGTTATTGAATTGTCCGGTGCAAAGCTTTCAACGCTCGGTTTCGGTTCGGCTATTACACGTCAACCGGTCAGTGTTACTCTTTACTCAATACACAATATTTTCTATTTGGTACTAAACTTATGAAAAAGCGCAATAAAATAAAAGCAAAACAGCAGAGGGTTTTCCTTCACCAGGCTCAGGGACGGCTCCTTCGAAAAACTCAGGACAGGCCCTTCGAAATGCTCAGGACAGGCCCTTCGTCCCGCCTGGGCGGGATCAGGACAGGCCCTTCGAAATACTCAGGGCAGGCCCATTGTCCTGCTATGGCGAGGGGCGGATATTTTCATCAACTCAAAAGCAAAACTGTACCATTTCGTACATAAAAATGTACTATAAAGGTCACTACGTGCTTTCTAAATACAAATTCAATTCTTCTAACTTTAATATAATTAAAGCGTTATAGATTTTGGCACGGCAAATGCTCTATAACCGGCAGAACTCGATTTATTCCACAGGGCCCGGAATAAACAAATTGGTTAACAACTAACTTTTTGAAGGAGGGTAATACGATGAAGAAGCTGATGTTTATCTTAATGGCCATAGGTTTAGTGGCCTTTTACGGGTGCCAAAATAACGGCCCCAGCAACCCGAATGATGATTCCGCCGATATAGAAGCGATAAAGACTGTGCTGAGCGATTCGGCGGATATCGGTTTTGACGGAATTGACGAGGAAAGTGAAAGCAATATTGATAACGATGGTCCGTCCGCTCCGCTTTCCAAAGATTTCGTACGGACGCGTTTTGTGCGGATTCGCCACCAACCTGTAGAACGATCCATACAGGTTACGCTGGATCCGGGGGATTCAACAGCTACGGCCTATGTGTACACAAAATTCAAGGGTATTCTTAAAGTGAAACGGGTCGTTAAAACCGACAGTACCCTTAATTTTGACTGGTACGATAAACCGATTACACACAGCCTGGAGCGCATTGTTCACCTGAAAAAGATCGCCGACACCGGCGAACCTCGTCGCGACTGGAAAATAGTTGACATCTCTATGCAGAATGGTTATTCCGAGCAGCCTGGTGTGGAAATCGTTGAACTGTTGATCAAAGCGGAAAATCAGGATTCCGTAATTATTACCGATCCGCTGGAATATTTTCAGAACGGTGTGAATCTGTTTACCTATCCCCGATTGACAGAGGTTTATTTACGCGTCAAAGTAAAAAACACGACATCCAATCCGGTTATGTATCCGGAAGATACCGAGGCCACCGAAACGGTTCTGTTACACTACGGGTTGAACCCCCGCTTTGCCCGCGCGCACTTCGGACGTGCCTGGTTTACTTATGCAGGCAAAGATGATGAAGGTAACAATATCTACGAAGGAACGTGGATTGTTCAGCAGGTACGCGGCTTACATCATGCGGTAATCGATGTAATCGATAACGGTACTATTCTCGAAAAATCGAATGACGATTATCCGTATGTATCGGCCACCTGGGCGTCTCCGTATCGGGTAACCCGCTTCTAAACAGGCGAACAATAGAGGCAGGCGCGTACCTTCGGGTATGCGCCTTTTTCTGTTCTTTAAAAAAAATGATATTGCAATGAATTAAATTTCGCTTATCTTTGTGAGATAAGGAAATACAATGAAACATAATATACTTAAAATAGCCCTGGTCATCCTTACGCTGGTATCGTTTAGCGAGGCTCAGTCTCTGGCAGAATTAAAGAATCTGTTGGAACGGCTGGATCGGAAAATAAAAACAGTGGAACAGCTCGCTGTGCGTTATCAGAATGACAAAGCGATCGAATTGGTTAAACAGGCCCGAAAAAACTTCCGGGAGGCTATATCTTATTTACAGCAGGGAAAGTTTAACCGGGCCAAAATGGCCTATGTCCGCTCGCTCAAACAGGCAGAATGGGCGGCTCAGATCGTTTTGTATAAACCTGCTGCACGGGCGAATCAAAAGCTCAATGAGCTGATGCGTCGGGCAGAGCGGGCGGTAAACCTTTCCGGAAATGAAGATGCCCGCTACATGTTGAATAAAGCGCGCGCCTTTCAAAGAAAAGCGGAACTGGCCTTTAAACAGGAAAAATACATCGAAAGCCAGCAGTATTATCGTCTCTCTACCTATTTTGCCAACAAAGTATTAGACATGGTCTCCATCGGAAAACGTCCGGCGGTTCCCACGGATTTTGAACAGTACTACAAAAGCCTGATGAGTCTCTATAAAAGCATACCCCATTACGAAGGGAACCGGGAATATGAGGGCATACTCAGAAAAGTGCGGTCATTTATGGATAAAGCCAGAGAGCTCTATGAAAAAGAAGATACCAGGCAGGCCTTTATGTATCTGCAAATTTGCGAACGTATGCTGCACCGGGCTGTGGATTTAAGCCAGAGTACAACCACAGGACGAAAAGAACAGATACGAGCAAACCTGGAATCCTTACAGCGATATGTGAATGGCATTGAACAGACCCTGGGGAAGACCGAAAATAAAAATGCCGAACGCTTATTGAAAAAGGCCAATCAGTATCTGCGCGGCGCTATGAGAGATTTTGAGAAGGGTGACTATGTATCTGCCCAAAATAAAACGATGCTTATCCAACGAATGGCGTCGAAAGCATTAAGATATACAACAACGGATGGCTCCGGAGCATCAGCAAATATTCGTCTGAACGCCCGTATCGAAGAAGCCGAAAAGCTGTTGCAACTGCGCCGTGAACAGTTGGGTGAAGATCGCAGCGGTTCTGCAGAATATCTGTTGGATCAGGCCTCAAAACTTATTGAGGGTTCGCGCATTGCTTATGAAAACGGAAAAACGAACGAATCTTTTAAGAAATTACAGCTGGCTCTGCGGCTGATGAATCAAAGTAAATCTTTAGCCAAAGCAGGCTCAGTTTACGATCCGGATAATCTGCTAAAGCGATATAATCGACTATCTGACACACTTACTTCTCTTGAGGATCAAACAGATATTCAAAATGATTCTGCGGTAGCTGTTCTGAGACGTCTGTTAAACAAAGCAAAAGAAAATCTGGACAGCGGTAATTTGGTGGTTGCCGCACACCTGATTTCCATTGTCGAGAATCAAATGGATTTTATCCTTAAAGATGCCATAAAATGATTGTACTCTATTTTTATGAATCGAATATTGCCTCCGCTCAAATTTATTCTCTGCCTTGTCTGTTGTCTTCCATTGCTGCTTCGCGCGCAGCATTCCTCTCGCGAAGAATTCAGTCTTCTATTGGATGAAGCGATCCTGCTGCAAAATACCCAGCCCTTATCCGGTGATCAATTTGCTTTAATTGATTCAGCCAGACAATATGCAGACAGTGAGATGTATGATCTGGCGGTCATTTTTTTGGAGCAATTCCTTGACAATCATTCACTCTTTCAAAAAACGGCCTATAATTCTACATCAAATATGATGACATCATTTAGCGGTTACGATTTATTTGTTCGAACCGGAGTCGATTACAATCGGCAGGAATTTGAAGTCGGTTATTTCCAGGCAGATAGTGTGTTAATCGATCAGGTACAAAAACCTTATATAGCGATTAGTTACAGCCAGCCGTTATGGTCAGGCAATGTGCAGACAACCTCAATGTTAATTGATGCCCGTTATGACAAGGAAAATATGACAGTTCGTACCAAACTGGAAAGTGCGGTTATTACCAATAATTTTGAAGGCCGGTTCAATTTGGGTTTCGAATTTGATAAAAACGCTTTATACCCGGATTTGGGTTATCAGGAAGCAAATACGCGGCAATTTTTTCGTTGGCAGCTTACAAATAATATAGTTTGGCGTCTGGATAACAGTCTGCGCTATAAAGTGTATCAGGCTCCATCGGTCTCGGTGCCGGATTTTTTGCGCGATCAGTTGAATACCGGACTGACTTATTGGACTAAAAGTTTGGGTAGTTACACCCTGAACTACAATCTGGATTTCAACGAGAGTATGCAGGTGGCAAATAACGATTATCGTATGCATACTTTTGATATTGTAATGGGAAATTCTGCACCGGCTACGGTTAATTATTCGGTAAATTTAAGTTACCGAAACAACCGTTTTAGTTACACCGTTTCCGATTCGGTATTTAGAAATAATTCGCAGAGTGTTTTTGCCGATATCAGTTTTTCCTTAAATTTCAATCCGGTATTCCGTCTCAAAGCATTGTATCGTCCAAAGTATAAAACCTACAGGATAAAAACCGAACAGGAACCGGACTATTCTTATCACGAATTATCTTCATATCTGGGATTCGATCTTTCCAATCAATTCAGCCTGCAAACAGGCTATTTGTTTGAAAAGAAAATGCACCGCGAATTTGCCGGCAGTCAGTCACAATATATTAAAGAACAGAATTATAGCGGGCACGGCGTTGCTTTTGGGGCTGACTACAGCACTTTGACAGGGATGTATATTTCCTTAAGCGGTTCGTATGTCTGGCGACGCTATCCGGATGCAATCGATGTAGATATTTTCCGGATATACTCCAATAAAAATATCCTCAGTCTTCTTTTAATGCTGCAGATCCCCATTACCGATCACATTGAGTTGAACAGTTTTGTCAGTTATGATAATGATCAGGATTTGGACACCGATGAGAATAATACCAGAAGTTCTTTCTTTTCTGCCGAAATTGTTTATAAATTCTGAAATAAGCCTCAAGGAACTTTTACCTGAAGGGTACGTATTAAGTAAAGAATCGTAATCAGAAAAACAGCTTGACTGGGCAATAAATATTCTATAAATTTCAGCATGCTTATATAGCTACCATTGTCTACGGTTTAATAGATTTTCCTTCAGATCAAAGACCGTTTGTAGATATCTTTTTTAGAATTCTTAATAAGTTGTGCTGAATTGATTTTTCTCAAATTATTTTAAAATCTTTGTAAGCTCACTACATATTTAATCGTATTAACGGATGTGGTAACAGAATCAGCGGTATTCAGGAGAAGTAAAATGGAAGCGAATGAATTGTATTTTTTATCAACCTACTTAAAGAAGTGGTCCTACACAGAAAATAAGTTCACTTTAAACTATTCTTTTGTAGTGGGATCATTGTATGAACGTAATCGTATCGAGATGCGCATCGGTTCCCCGGTAAATTTATTGAATGAACTGCTCAATCACGCTTTTCATAGAGCCAAAGAACGGTTGCATAAAGCCTCGGAAACAGCGGACCAGCAAAACAGCAACGATTTTGCGAATATTACGGTGGTCAATGAGTCGGAAGTGAAACGAAAGCTGTCTCTTTTTCTATCCAAAATTCTAAAGGAATTCAATCAAAATAAACGATCCCGCGGAAAAACGCGCATGATATCCATCCGCAGTCTCGATTTTTTTTACAACGATTTTGAGTTTCAACCGCTGGATGACGAGATTAAATTTTATGTTCACATGAACCGCGGTATCAATAAGATTAACGGTGATTTATGGTCGAATGCCGTGGATGATTTTACCCTGGCATTGGAAATAAAACCGGAAGACGCCACCACAAACAAGTATATGGCTCTGGCTCTGCAAAAGCTGGGAAGGTATGAAGACGCATTAAAGCACCTGATTATCTATGCGCGGAAAAATGATTCTCCCGAAAGCCTGGACGCCCTGGCCAAAGCATACATACACCTCGGTGAATTTGAAAAAGCAGAGCCAATATATAAAGATATCAGTAAACGGTTTCCCGATTCCGAACTGGCTCAGTTTGGTATGGCTCAGATAGCCTACAAAATGGGCAGCGGTTACAAAGCCGTCCTTGATCGCATCTATAAAAAAGACCCCGAGCGCTTGCGTGAATATCTGAAAAAGGAGTGGGATTATTGTATGCCGGGATACTGCGACAATGAGGAATGTATGTGGAATGCGGCCACGGCTGCCCGTTATTTGGGATTTGAACGCCCATTTGATTTAACCCGCAAAGCTTTTAATGAAGAAATACCGTCTTATTTCGACTCCGATCGGGGAACCATACGTTTTGTAAAGAACGAACTGGATAAATGGGTGGAACTGATGAATCGTTACAATGTGGATGGCAATGTTTATGAAACACATCCGGATCGTCTTTCCAAAAAAGAGCTGGAAAAAGGCCGGGTACGGCGCAAACCCGTACAGCGGAAAAACACAGATTCCGTTAACGATTCAGAAACGGAAGAAATTGCCGAGGCGATTTAGGTTCAGTCCATTTAAACCCGCTCAATCCTTTACAGCCTGCTTCTCTCACTTATGAAGAACAAACTGCTGCTGATAAACCCGTGGATTTATGATTTCACGGCGTTCGATTTATGGAGCCAGCCTCTTGGACTGCTGTATCTGGCTTCGTTTTTGCGTCGCTTTGAGTACGAAATCGCTTATATCGATTGTCCGGGCGGTGAAGGACACACCAGAAATAAAAAATACGGTACAGGCCACTATCCGCGGACGGTAATCGAAAAACCGGCCATTCTGGATTATGTACCACGCCATTACGCCCGTTACGGAATATCCGAAGAGAAATTTATTTCCCGGTTAATCCGGTATAAGGACGCCAGCGCCGTGCTGGTTACCAGTATTATGACCTACTGGTATCCGGGAGTACAGAACGTAGTACGATTGGTTCGTAAATACCTTCCCGATAAACCGGTCATCCTCGGGGGAATTTATGCCACTTTACTTCCCGAACACGCCAAAAGAACCATTCAGCCCGATTATTTGATCACAGGCCCTGGCGAGCTGAAAACGTTGGATGTATTATCCTCTGTGTTGCAGCAACCTTACGATCGGGAAGAATTACCAAATTCTTTAGACGGCTATCCTTATCCGGCTTTTGATCTGCTTGAACGGCCAAAATATTTATTAATGATGACGGCGCGGGGCTGTCCATACGATTGTTCCTTTTGTGCTCAAAAAAAAATCGCCATGCCCTATACCCGCCGTTCTCCGGAAAATGTAATACGTGAATTCCACGACCATTATGAGCGCTTTAAAATCCGTGATTTTGCCTTTTATGATGATGCTTTATTCATTGCCAAAGAAAAGCACATCGAAGTAATACTGGAAAAAATAATTGAGAGCCGTCTGCCGCTGCGCCTGCATTCTCCCAACGGTTTGTTTGCCAAATACATCGATAAACGGCTGGCCGACTTGATGTATCGCAGCGGATTTAAGACCATCCGCATCAGTTTTGAAACATCCAACGAAGAACGGCGCAAAGATATGTATTCCAAGGTGAGCAACGAGGCTATGACCGAAGCAGTACGGCATTTAACGGAAGCCGGCTATCGCCCGTCCGATCTGGAAGCGTATGTGCTGATGGGACTGCCGGATCAACCCGTGGAAGAGGTGATTGCCAGTATCATATTTGTGAATAATCTGGGCGTGCAGGTAAAACTGGCTTCCTTTTCTCCCATTCCCGGCACTCTGGAATACCGCCGTGCTGTTGATCGCGGGCTTATCCCCGAAGACATCGATCCTTTGTTGACCAATAAGTCCATTTATCCGCTGGCCGATCCGCAAACTTCTTTTGAACTGTTTCGAAAAATCCGTACTTTTGCCATGGTGCTTAACGAGTCGGCCAAGCGGGGGCTGCGTATGTTTGACGAGGCTCTATTTGACGCAGCCATAAAGAGTGTGGCCAACCGAATAACCGAATGAGACAGCATTATATCAATTAAACCAATTCAACAGAAGGTTATCTTTTGAGCGATCCGAAATATCCCGTTAAGCGTAACGGTGAGTATACCCTGTACATCGAAAAATTAGCTTTCGGCGGCGCCGGTGTGGCCCGGCTGGATAATTATGTTATTTTTGTAAAAGACGCCCTGCCGGGCGAAACGGTGCGAGCGCGGATCAGGAAACGGAAAACGGCTTATGCAGAAGCACGATTGCTGGAAATTGAACAACCCTCGCCCCTGCGGCAAAAGCCGCCGTGTCCCTATTTTGAATGGTGCGGCGGATGTACCTGGCAAAATCTGCGGTATGCCGATCAGTTGCGATACAAACAGGATATTGTGCGGGAATCCTTGAAGCACATTGGCGGGGTGGAGGATGTAGAGGTTCTGCCTGTTTTGGCTTCGGACAGGGAATTTGCCTACCGCAATAAAATGGAATTCTCTTTTTCCGATCGGCGCTGGCTGACTGCCGACGAACTGGGCGATGAAACGGTACGGCGTGATTTTGCTTTGGGGCTGCATGTTCCCGGCACCTTCGACAAAATTATCCAGGTGAATCATTGTATGCTGCAATCGGAACGGGCCAACCGGGTACTGCAAATCGTTTCCGAATTCAGTCAACGGGAAGGCTTGCAGCCCTACGGCGTCCGGTCACACGAGGGGTTTCTGCGTTTTTTGGTTCTGCGCGAGAGCGCTTATGACGGCGGATTGATGGTGAATATCGTAACCGCTTACGAGCAGGTAGAACCGCTTAAAAAACTGGCCGATATCCTGTTCGAACAGGTGGAAAACATCGCCGGAGTGGTGAACAACATCAACACACGCAAAGCTCAGATCGCCGTGGGCGAAAAGGAAATTTTGTTAAGAGGCCTTCCGTATATTCAGGAAAAACTGGGACCATTTGTTTTTCAGATTTCCGCCAATTCATTCTTTCAGACCAATACGCGGCAAGCTGAACGCCTGTACGATACGGTGATGACATTTGCCGAACTACAAGGCAGGGAAGTGGTGTGGGATTTGTATGCCGGAACGGGAACCATAAGTATGTTTCTGGCCCGTCAAGCCGCACAAGTCATCGGCTTTGAACTGGCTGAAAGCGCGGTAGCCGATGCGGCGGAAAATGCCCGCCAGCATGAGGTGTATAACGCCCGTTTTGTGGGCGGCGACCTGCTGCACCGGCTGGAAGAAACCGAACCCAAACCGGATGTTCTGGTAACCGATCCTCCCCGGGCAGGAATGCACGAAAAAGTTGTGCGCTATATTAACGAAATAGCGCCGCATCGCATCGTTTACGTCTCCTGTAATCCCACAACACTGGCGCGCGATCTGGCTATTTTAGCTCAAAAATACCGGGTGGATACCGTTCAACCGGTTGATATGTTTCCGCAGACGTATCATATCGAGACTGTGGTCAAGCTAAGCCTCAAACAGGAGAAATAACGATTGTATGCGTAAACTTACATACGAAGAAATCTTCAGCAAACGTCCCACCCTTAAAGAATTACAAAAACTGGAACGGCTTCCTATTTATGTGCTGGCGGAAAACATTCGCAGTATGCATAATGTGGGCAGTATTTTTCGCAGTGGGGACGGTGCGCGCATTACTAAATTGTTTCTCACCGGGTTTACTCCCGTTCCTCCCCGTAGAGAAATCGATAAAACCGCATTGGGTGCCACCGAAAGCGTCCCGTGGGAATACAGTAAAAATCCGCTTCCGGTGCTCAAGGCCTTAAAAGAACAAGGCGTAAAAATAGCCGCGGTAGAACACACCAACACAAGCGTCAATTATGCTCAGGTCGAATATAGTTTTCCTGTTTGTCTGCTGGTGGGCAACGAGGTAGAAGGTCTCTCGCAAGAAGTGGTTAAAGAAGCTGATTTTGCTGTCGAGTTACCAATGCTGGGCATCAAGCAGTCGCTTAATGTAAGTGTGGCATTTGGGATCGTGTTGTACCATGTGTTACAGCAGTATTTACGGATAAAATGATCAATCCTTGACATAACTCATTGTAACAGCTAAATTTGTGAATCGTTTTATATCCCGTTTTATATAAAGGATAAACGATGTCCGAAAGAAAAATCTACATATTTCACGACACCGCAACCGACATCAACCGGCTTACCGAACTGTATGGCAGCGAAGGATATGAGGTAGAAAAACGGCAGGTCATTCCTTCCGAGGATGAATCCATTCCCGATGAGAATGTTGTCCTGTTTTTAATCGATTATGACGTTATCGTTCAGGCCGAGCGAACCAATGTGATACGTTTTTTTCAACAGATTTCCCGGCGCAATATCGTAGTTTATAATGTACCGGAGAACGCCAACCGGCGTATGGCCTTCTACGAATTGGGCGCCCGTCGGGTTTTTGAGCGATCCGGCGCTCCGGAAGAAATATTCTATGCCACCCGATGGGTGTTGAAATCGGTTAGTACAGAGGATGAAAAGGACGCCTTATATTCCAGAGGACGTCTGGAAGATATCCCGCTGGCCAAGCTGATCAGCTCGCTGGGAAAAGAAAAACGTACAGGCGTGTTAAAGCTGGTTACTTCCGCCAGCAGCGGGAAGATCTATTTTTATACCGGGAACATAGACGATGCCTGGGTGAATGGCCACACCGGCAAAGAGGCGGTTTTGCACATGCTGTACTGGAATAAGGGGGATTTCTTTTTTACCGCTTCCGAAACAGTAAAACCGAAAAACAATATCGCGTTAAGCAATATCGGTTTGGTATTACTGGCAGAAAAACGCCGCAAATCATTTCTGGAAAACCTGAAAAAAATCGGTACGTTAAACAGCACCCTGCGCGTTATCCATCTGGGCGATGTTCGCGCTCTCCATCCGGAAATCGAAGAATCTTTCCTTCAACTCATTAAAAAACCGCTGCTATTGGAAGAAGCACTGGATAATCCGGTGTACACCTGTTATGAAACCGCAGAAAAGCTGGTTGTCCTGAAAGAAGATAAATTATTACAGGTAAACCAGCCGCATCGCAGCGTGTTCGAAGCGGTACCGGAGGCGATTCCATCCGCTCAGGCAGCGTTAAATGAATTGATACTCAACCAGTTTGAGATCCAACAGCTAAAGGTCAACTTACATATAGAGGGTGAAAACACCGGGAAAATTGTCGTTCTGGGCTCGCGCCTTTCGGGTAAATCGGATTTTATCCAACATCTTACCGGCGCTAAAAATCAGGCGCCCGAAGCAAAAGACCTGGAGGTCGCCCGCGTTACTTTGAGTACCGATCTGGACCTGCTGCTTTTTGGGATGACCGTGGACCAGATGGTGATGGAAACTACGGAGAAACTGTCCGAGGGACTGGTGGGATACATTTTTCTGATCAGTTATCTTGAACAGGATACCTATGAATATGTTAATTATGTTATCAATCATTTGCTCAGTATGTATCCTGTGTCTTGTGTGGCGGCGGTCACCGAGATGCCCTCACCGGATTTGATCGATTCGGTTCGCAGTAAATTTAGCACCCAATTTATTTTTAACTGGGTACCTTGTAATCCTGCTGATATCCGCAGCATTCACGATGTTCTTCTGGCCATGGAGCCGGTAACCCTTCCTGCAAAAAAAGAGGATGGTGAGAATGAGGCAGCAGAAGAAGAGGCCGAGGAGCCCATACAGGAAAAAATCGAACCGGACAATCCGGCTATTGAAACCCAATCCGAAGAAAACAGTGAGGAAGCCCTTACGGAATGAGAGATTTTTTGATTGTAAGTCATAACGAAGATCATTTTCATCTATTTAATCAACATCTGGGGCATCTTCCGGTGCATTTTTCCTGGGGCGGGGAGCTGGGAGATGCGCTTGAAAACATCCCCATAGAAAATCCGGCTATCGTACTACTGATTAATGAGGATTTTCAGGAACTGACCCAATGGGTGGATGCCTATATAGTGGCCGAAACGGAAATACCTTTCATTTGCTGCAGCGGTTTGCTGCAAAAAGAAAAACGGCTCGAACTATGGAAAAAAGGTGCTGCCGATCTGTTCTGCTTTCCCATGAACCGCAAGGAACTGGAATATCGTCTCAAATCCTTCTTAGGAACGGATACGGATAAAGGGCCCGATCGCTGGGAAATGCGCGGCAGACTGGAAGACCTGAACCTGATCGACCTGATTCATTCTTTTGAAGAGGGTAATAAAAACGGTGTGCTTCATTTACAGAAAGGGGCGCAGCGGGGCCGCATCGAATTCAACAAAGGGAAAATAGTAAACGCCCGGCTGGCCAAGCGCGATCCCCTGGAAGCTATCGAAGTAATGGCTACCTGGTTTTACGGGCGCTTCTGGACGCAACTGGACAAGGAAAAACACACCAAGCGTATTCTGCTGGACAACCAGCAAATTATACTGGAATGTCTCAACCATATCAATATGCAGTACAGGCTGCTTG
This sequence comes from Caldithrix abyssi, assembly GCA_011369465.1. Taxonomy (GTDB): domain Bacteria; phylum Calditrichota; class Calditrichia; order Calditrichales; family Calditrichaceae; genus DRQG01. The sequence goes on along the minus strand of DRQG01000097.1, from coordinate 9,375 downwards.
CCCGTCTGCCTGCGGAAAATAAAGTGTTGTATGCCAGTCCCGACCTGGATTACGAAGAAATGGGCCCAACCAACCGGAATGTGCTGTTGCTGTTCAAAGAAGGCAATACCATCCAAAAATTTCTGGAAAACTATTCCGAAAAATCGATTCCTGTTTTGGAGCGGATGATACAATGGATAAAAGACGGCTGGCTTTTGGATAAAGACGCCTTTGAGAAAAAATTGAAACAACTGCAAAAAGAGAAGGAAGAATCCGGAATACGAAAGATGGTCAACAAAATATTTACTAAATCAGATAAGAAAAGCGCTCCCAAACATCCGGATAGCGGGGAATCTTCCAAACAGTTTGAAGAAGAAGAAATGGCCGTAAGCGTCACCCGCAGATCATATCTGTTCAATCAATACAGTACACTTGATGATTTCATTCAGGCTTTGGAGGAATTGTCGTGAGCCAGATTCTCGAAATACCGGTTATCCACATGCTGAATGATTTGGATAAAGAATTTATACAAAGCCTGCAAGTTTCTACTGATCGCAGTTATCGGGGTTTTCGGCATATTGAATTTGAGATCGATAAAGAGAAATCGGTATATTTCTATATTTTGGATAAACAGGAAGATTATTTTACGCAATCTATCTGGGATCGTACTATTCCCAGAGCACCGTTTACGCTTTTTCTTGTTGAAGAAATAAACCATACCGTGCAAGACCTGATCACCCAGTATGAACGCAAATATGCAACACCATATTTTATATTTATTCCGTTTGACAAAAGCGTGGAAGACAAAAGTAACGATTTGGCGCAAGAGGACAACGAATCCGTTTTTTACTTTAATTCGGACGAAGAAAACGGCGTTATAAAAACTCTGCTTAGTGCTTTAAAGCAATTCACCGAAAGACGGGAGGAAGTAGAAAAGTAAAATCCCCTCCGGTACGATTCCCCAAATGTAATACCCTTCAGAATCACCGTGTTTTTTATTTTCTATCGTAAAACATATCGCAGGCGCATACAAAATCCGGGTAACGGTTACCGGCAAAGTGGATAAAAGCAGTACATTCCTTTGTTTCTTCCATATTAGTTCTTTTGTCCCCGATTTAGAAAACAACTGATCTGAAATGCTTTCAATACTAATTATTTTGAAATAAAAGTCGAAATACCGCTATAATCAATAGAACGTATTCTATTTCTCATTTTGATGACTTACCATGAAAAGATGGCTAATAAGACTGGCTATCCGGATATTGAAACAATATTCGGAAAATGCAGAGCCTTTTGACAGCGACTATCTGCTGCGCAAATTGCCCATGGAAGTTGCGGTTTACGACCGCGATGGGAAATATATATTCGTAAACGAGTATTATTGTCCCGATGAAATGCTGCGCCGGCAATTACCCGGTAGGGATGATTATTTTTACTTTTCCCAAATCGGTGCGGAAACCGGCCCGCTGAAAAAGAGGGAAGAAAACCGGCAAAAAGCCCTGGCCGAAAAACGCATTGTCCATTTTACGGAAGGTATTTATCTGGCAAGAACCGATAAAACCCGTTACTATAAACGTTTCGCACAACCTTTTGCCGACGGCGCTTATGTGGCATTGTTTGGCAGCGATCTTACCGCTGTAGTGCACGCCCAAAAAGAACTGAAATATCTGGCTTATCACGATAAATTAACCGGTCTGTTTAACAGGGACGCTTTTAACGAACAATTAGACCAGGTTTTAATGGAATTGGAACGACTGCCCGAAAAGACAACGGTGGCGTTGCTTTTCTGTGATCTGGATAACTTTAAGCTGGTCAACGATTCGCTTGGACACGATTACGGTGACCGGGTGCTGCAGGAGGTGAGCCGGCGCTTGCGGGAAACATTGCGGAAATCCGACCGAATCTACCGACTCGGCGGGGACGAATTTGTGGTTATCCTGAAGAATTTAAAAAACGACTATGAAGCCGGTTTGGTGGCACAAAAACTGATAGCAGCCATTTCGCAACCCTATATCATTAATCAGACAACGATTAACTATCTGAGCGCCAGTGTGGGAATCGTGCTCATGCCGCAAAACGGAACAAATCGTGAACTCCTCATAAAAAAGGCCGATACGGCGATGTATCTGGCCAAAAAACAGGGCAAGGATGGCTATCGTTTTTACTCGGATCAGATTTCTCAAACTGCTTCACGTACGATGCAGCTGGAAAAGAATCTGCGCGAACTGGTAGTAAAAGGTGTTTTTAATGAGCAAATGCATATTGTTTATCAGCCCATTTTCGAAAAGGAAAATGACAATCATTTTCGTATTGCCGGCGGAGAAGCGCTGATTCGCTGGAAAAGCCCTGATAGCGGGATGGTTCCTCCGTCTCAATTTATCCCCATCGCTGAAAAAAGCAATTTGATTATTCCCATAGGCCAATGGGTGCTGGAACGATCATTGTACGAGTACAGGAATTTTTATCAAATTACCGGAAACCGGGAATTTTATCTTTCGGTAAATCTTTCCACCAAACAGTTACATTCCAATAAATTAATAGGCCTTATTCGTGAATTGATTGAAACCCTGGATATCAATCCCCGGATGCTTCAATTCGAGCTTACGGAAACCAGCTATCTGGAACAGGACGAACGGGTTATTAGGAACCTGCATGCTTTAATCGATCTGGGCGTCCGGATTGCCATCGACGATTTTGGCTCGGGCTATGCTTCCATGTCGTACCTGCAACGGGTACCCGCCACTGCCATAAAGATCGACCGCGCCTTTGTGAACAACCTGGAAAATAACCGACAACACAGGGAGATGATACGATCTATTATTCAACTGAGTAAGAATCTGAAGTTGGATATTATTGCCGAAGGAGTGGAGGATGTCCATCAGTTACAGATCCTGGATAAATACAAATGTACAAAATACCAGGGTTTTCTGTTCGGCAGGCCGGTCAGCTACGCCGATTTTAGCAAAGCGCTCAGTAAGAATTCATCAATGGAAATTAACCTTTCCGTCGCTGCGGCTTCGGCACTTTCCTGAATTTCTTTTATATACAAACCACTAATATCCCGTCATTTCTGTTGAAATTAATCATTCAAATGCTTAAATAGTAAAAAGTAAATATTACACATGGCTTTATCTCTTTAGTTTTACTGAGGATTGAAATGCGGGCACTTAAATCATATTTTTTATTCATCTTGCTGGCAGGCATAATATTATTCGCTTTGTATCCCCGGTATTATCCTCTGATGGGGCTTAATCAGAATGCTGGTTCGGATAAGATCATCCGTACAGCGCAGGAACTGGCTTTTCTCTTTTCCATGGACGTATCGGAGTATCATCCCATCGTTAAACTGGAGCAGAATGCCAATCTCATCAAATATGTCCAGAAAACTGTGGGGTTGCAGAAAGCCAACGCACTGCTTCGCAAACAGGTAAACGGCTATTATTATGACGTACGCTGGGTGCCAACCAATATTTTTTCAGTGAGCAATAACAACGGGGATGAAAATCAGGTTAATAAAATCATTAAATCGTTTCAGCTGAAATTTGATACCAGGGGTAATTTAATCGGGCTCGATCGTACCATTGCCGATACCGGACGTGTCCGCTCGGTGAGCAAACAGGAAGCAGCCCAGATTGCAAACCGATTTTTGGAACATTTTAGCAATATCCGTCTTTTCGCTGATACCAGCCGATTGGATTCCAGCTTTGAGATTTCCGCCCGTGCTGTGGATGAAGGCGGATCGGCAGGGGATAGCAAAGCGCCCGGGAAAAACAGGGTGGACTATGAATTTGTCCGTCATATTCCCATAGAGGCTATGCCGGATACGATGAAAATTCGCCTGGCCATGGTGGGCGATCAAATTGTCAAATTGACGCAGGAATTGGACATACCGGAAGCAGAACCGCAGGCTCCCCATTTTATCGCTAAGATGTTGATGATCCTGGTTTATCTTGGATTTTTTATTGCCTTAAGCATTTTATGGTTCAAACGTGTCCGCTCCTACGAAATCGGTTTTAAGCTGGCTATAAAATTGGGAATACTAAGCGCAGCGGCGACTTTTTTCGGAATACTTCTTAGTTTATCTTATCCCTTTTATTGGGGAAATATCTTTGAAATCATCCTGGGACCCATTTTTATCGGTCTGGGTATTTTTGTTCTTTGGATGACTTCGGAATCGCTCATACGGGAAGTTTGGAACGAAAAACTGCTTACCGTGGATTTGCTTCTAAACGGTTATATACTGGATTCGCATATCGGCACGAGTTTGATTCGCGGGATTTCTCTGGGGCTTTCAACGCTTGCAGTATTGTTAGTTGGTGCAGCCGCTGCCGATTATTTTTTTGACATATCTTTTCTTTATCTCACCGATAGCAATATCGTCTTTGCAACAGCAGCGGAACCGGGATTGTACCTGGCTTTCAGAAATGTTTCCTATGCTCTGGCGGCTTCGTTATTTTCTTTCCTGGTTATTCCGGGGTTGCTGCGTAAATGGGTAAATATCCCCGTCTTCTTTATTAGTATAACGGTCGTTGTCTTTTCGCTGGTTTTTTACGATGTGTTCAGCCCGCAATGGACAGGACTGTTAATTATGGCGGTTGTCGGTCTGCTTTTTACGCTATCTGTTTTCCGCTTTGATTTTCTTACTGTGGCGGTCGCTTTCTATGTATTCCAGCTCAGTAAAGGCGGATTGTTTTTAGTGTTCGGTCAGGATGGCTTTGGATGGACTTATATAGTCGGTTTTGCAGTCACGCTTGCTTATGCGGTAGCTGCTGTTCTGACGCGCGACTCACTCGGCGATTATACCCGTATCACCCCCCGCTACGTTAAGTTTATTAATGAACGCCAGCGCTTGCAGAGGGAACTGGAAATCGCCCGCGAGGTACAGATGAGCTTCTTGCCCGATCAAATGCCCCGGATTCCGGGATTGGATATTGCCGCCCGTTGCGTACCGGCGCTTGAAGTGGGCGGCGATTACTATGATTTCGTGCAGTTGAACCGAAGTAAATTGGGCGTAGCCATCGGCGATGTGGCCGGTAAAGGCACCCAGGCGGCCTTTTATATGACCCTCACCAAAGGATTTTTAAGAGCGGTGAGCCGACAACAGGATTCGCCAAAACGCATTCTCAGTGAAATGAATGCCCTGTTTTTTGAAAACGCCCGGCGCAATACGTTTATCAGCATGGTTTACGCCGTATTCGATGTGGAAAATGGCAAGGGAACCATAGCACGCGCCGGTCATAACCCCATCCTCCGGATTCCATCCGGAAACAGCCAACCGGAAATCCTTCAACCGGACGGATTGGCTTTAGGGCTGGAAAAAGGGCCGATTTTTGATGAAATCATCGAAGAGATTACGCTGACTCTGCACAAAGATGACATCTTCGTCTTTTATACGGATGGATTGAATGAGGCAATGGACAGTTCGGAAAAGGAATTCGGAGAGGAACGCCTGCAGCGTTTATTGGCGGAATATAAAGAATTACCCGTGCAGGATATACTGGATCGCGTCTATGCCGAGGTGGATAAATTTGCCGGTAAAAAAGGACAGCGCGACGACATGACGATGATCATTATCAGAATAACGGAAGTTTAGCGCCACTCCTACCAAAATTCTCATAAAAAATGCAGAGACAGCAATGGCTTCCATCCGGGTTTGTGTTAGCTCTGTAATATTTAATGAATTATTTAATAGGCAGTTTGCGTTTATTTAAAAGAATGTACAAATCATCCACTTTGGGTGAGACATATCACGAATTTGTCCACCGTCCGGTTATATACTTATATTAGCAGTAGAGGTATCGACTATTAAGAAAGATTTCTTAAAGAAGGCGGTATAACAGAATGCATGGCAAAGCGGCATATCAAATCGTTTTTCTCTTACTACTATTTGCCGGACAGGTGTCCCAGGGCGAAATGAACCCTCTGGCCCTCCATCTGGATCGCGAAATAGCCATACAACAGGCTGACAGCCTGTATGCCGGCGCGCAGTATCAACAAGCCCTGCACCGCTATGCAACTCTCAATCCACTTATTGACGATCCCCGTTTAGAATTCAAAATTGCCTATGCTTTGTTCCGTACCGGTAATAAAGACAGCAGCGCCAAAATATTCGGTAAGCTGGCTGTCTGGAAACATTTTCTTCCGGAATACAGCCGTTATTTTTACATCCGCAGTATGTGGGAGGCCGATACCGCGGCCGCGCTTGAAGAAGCCGTACGTTATATTGCCGAATATAACCGTCACACGCTGGCAGACTCTCTACTGGCGCCCGTTGCCGAGGCGTTTTTTAATCAAAACCATTACACGGAAGCCAGACGCTATTTTTTGAAAGCCAAAGAAAATGGCGTTCGCAAAGAAAAAAACGGGTATTTTCTGGTAAAATCGGCCATGGCTTCCTATTATATGGGGAACCGGTCTAAAGCATTCAGCGAGTTTAAGAGAATTATTAAAAAATATCCTTCCTCTCCCGCCGTTTATGAGCTGGTAATCTGGTTGGAAAAGAACGAACCGGATTTTTATAAGGAAAATTTCTTTACAATGATCCCGGCTTATGCCGGCAACCGCCAATATCTTCTTTTAAGAAAGAAACTGGAAACGTTTATTAAACAGGAAAAAGATAAAGAGGCTAAAGCAAAAGCCCGGTTTGAACTGCTTAAAGTATATTATGCACAGGGGCGCTATCGCACCGTATTATATGGCATGAAAGAATTGTTAAAGGATCCGCAGGCTGCGAAACTGGAACCCCATATCCGTCTTTACGTGGCTCGTTCCTACCTGCGGCTGGGCCGGAAACGCAATGCCATACAGGCTTATACCGAATATGCCAAAAGTTTCCCGCGGAGGCGTAAAGCGCCGGAGGCCCTCTGGAAGGCGGCCTGGATTTACGAGGAACAAAAACGTCCCGAAGAAGCGCTAAAACTGTACCGGGAAGTCTCAAAACGATGGAAGCGCTCCGAGTTTACCAAAGAGGCGCAATTCCGCGAGGGTTTTAGTCTGTTCCGGTTGAAACAATATCAGGAAGCGGATCAGGTTTTTACGCGGATTCGTTTTTCGAACTGGCCCGATTTCCATCGCAACCGTGCCCAGTACTGGTCGGCGGTCTGTCGTGATTTAACGGGAGATACCCTCACCGCCCGCCGTCTGCGCACCGATCTGGCCGGAGAACTTTGGGACGATTACTATACGATGAAAAGCTACCTGCTGGATAAAGAATATATTGATGACCAACTTCATCTGCAGGAAAAATTTCACAACAGTTCCACTTCGCTGTCCTATTATGCCGTCGGTTTTGCCAATCTGATTGACGCCTTTGAGAAGGCCTTTTTGGTGCGCGATTTATTGGGACATCAATATGGGCTTCTGGCCTTAAAGGACATAAAACTAAGCGCCAAAACCCGTGAAGAGTGGATTGCATTGGCCGAAATCTATAAAAAGTTCGGCGATTACGGTAAGGCTTACCGGGTGTACGAATATATCAACAGGAAATACTATAACGACCGCTCCTATGTTCTCAAACCGTTTATTCTTAAAGAACGATTTCCTTTTTATTACGATAACGAAATTGAGAAATATGCTAAACGTTACGGATTGGAAAAGGAACTTATTCTTGCGGTTATCAAGCAGGAAAGCAAATATGAACCGGGCGCGCTGTCCTGGGCGAACGCCTGGGGCTTGATGCAGCTTATCCCCTCCACAGCAAAAGATATGGCCAGGCTGGCCGGCATCCGGCTATCGGATAACCGACAGTTGTATGACCCGGAATTAAATATCCATCTGGGTTCGCTCTATTTAAAACAACTGGCGCGCCAGTTTAATGGCCGCAAAGAGTGGATGTTGGCTGCCTACAACGCCGGGCCGCACCGGGTGAAACGCTGGCGTAAAATACCAGGGTCCGAGCGGATTGACGTGTTTATCGAAAATATTGAATTCAGCGAAACGCGCGATTACGTTCGGAAGGTAATGAAGAACTACTGGGCTTATAAACTACTTGCCAACAATTTTCAAGTACAGAGTGAGCAGCTTATCTTCGGTGTAAAATAAAAGAATTGTCACCGTTCTGATTAACAGAGTAAAGAAATCCTGTAAGGATTTATGCTCATAGCCCCGTCATTTATGGCGGGGAAAGCCAATCCAAAAAATCCGGTATGTCCCGAATGGGACATCTGGTTTACATTCTTAGTAGCGCGTCAACCGTCCCTTACGGGACTAATATCTATTTTAACTATCTTTTACCCATCGATGAAGAGGATGTGTGAAAATGCAAAATCAAGACAATAAAGTTATTCTATGCCACCAGGGGGGGAGCTGGAATGCATAATAAACAATATGTTAGGGATTCCGACATTCGTCGGAATGACACTTGACAAGGTATTTTCACACAGTCTCTGAATCGATGGGCTATGGGCATATTCCCCTACGGGGAAATAAAACAATGATTCGTAAGTACTTGAGGATTAAAGCTTGTTCTGTCTTACAATATTAACGATTTGATCTCTGAATTTCACCCATATATTTGCTGGAAGACCCATTATAATAAACTATTTTGAACAGCGATGATAATAGATGTATCCTTATAAAACGATATAACGATAGATTGACCGTTTTAAAAGGTTCTTTGGCTTGCCGGCAACGGCAAAAACGGTAAAGGATGTACTGTAATTACCCTAAACAAAGTATGGCTGTCGAAAATGCGTGTATTTACTGGTCATCCGGTGATGAAAGCGGCAAATTAAAATAGAAAGTGGAACCCCCCTCGCGGTTATTGTAGGCTCCTATTTGGCCGCCGTGCGCCTCGACAATCAGCTTGGAAATATACAGCCCCAGCCCCATCCCTTTACTTTGCTTGCGGCCTGCGCTAAGCCGGTAATATTTGTCAAAGATAACGTTTAGGCGCTCCGACGGAATTCCTTCGCCCGAATCAACTATGCGGAAGCGGATACTGGGTTCACCCAAAAAAGTTTCGCTGCGTTCCACATAAATGCGTACCGTTCCTTTTTCCGGGCTAAACTTAACCGCGTTGGTCAGCAAGTTAACCAATACCCGTTCCAAAGCGGGGCCGTCTGCCATGATTTCCGGTAAATCTTTGGTAATTTGAGGTACAAATTTGATTTCTTTTTTATCGGCCTGGACCCACAAGGTGCGTAAGGCGGCATCGATAAATTCACGCAGATGTATTTTTGTTTTGTTGAGTACAAATTCTTTTTGTTCAAAACGATACACCTGGCTCAGTTCTTCCATTAAATAGATGGTTCGGTCGCTCAAATTGATGGCATTGCGCAGTATCTGGTGTTGTCCTTCATTGAGTTCGCCGAATATTTCCTTTTCCAGCAATTCCAGATAGCCCACCATACTTTGCGCCGGGGAACGTAAATCGTGCAGCAACAGGGAGGCCAGTTC
>DRQG01000096.1 GCA_011369465.1 Caldithrix abyssi | reverse complement strand
ATGCCACACCGTAGAGGGATTTTCACCCGCCAATTTCACCCTGGATCAACATCAAAAAACAAAATACCCGCTGAAGGGAGCGCATCAGGCTGTACCCTGTATTTTCTGCCATAAAAAAGTACAGCTTAAAAACGGACTTCCGGCCAACCGATTTTATTTCCCCTCGTTTCGCTGTACGGTTTGCCACAAAGATCCGCACGGCGGTGAAGTGAATGCCATTCTGAAACAAACAGCGGCCAGCAGCGGGCAGAGCGGATGCGCGAACTGCCACAATGTGGAAAGCTGGTCGCAGGTCGGGTTTGACCACAACCGTACCGGTTTCGTTCTGCGAGGCCGGCACAGCGAAATCGGTTGTAAAAGCTGCCATCAGGCGGCCGGAACCCGGCAAATATCCTTTCACCGGCTGGAAAAAGACTGCGCTTCCTGCCACAAAGATACTCATGCCGGACAATTTGCAGAAAATGGTCAGGCTGGAAAAACCGACTGTGCCCGCTGCCACAGGCCGGAAAACTGGCAGGCGCTGAATTTTGATCACGAACAAATGTCCCGCTTTTCGTTGAAAGGCGCGCATCGTCGCGTCGATTGCAAGGCCTGCCATAAAACGGAAACCGTTAATGGTACCGAAACCGCGCGCTATAAACCGCTGCCGTTAAAATGCATCGACTGTCATAAAGCGAAAAAAACATAAAGGAAAATCATGTTACGTTTTTTGCTCTATATATTATTATTAGCGTCGTATCTGCCGGCACAGGAAAAAACCACGATGCCCCATGGCGATGATTTTAAACTGGATTGCGAACTTTGCCACACTACGGATAGCTGGCGGGTAAATTTGAAGAAGGTTGAATTTGATCACAACAGCACCGGATTCCCGCTTATCGGCCGACACGCCGGAACGGAATGCCGGACCTGTCATCAATCGCTTGTATTTGAGCATACGCCTGTGGCCTGTGCCGATTGCCATACCGATGTTCATAAATCCGAGCTCGGTATGCGCTGCGAAAATTGCCATACACCCAAAAACTGGGATAACAGGCGGGATATGTTTGAGGTGCACAGCGAAACCGACTTCCCGCTGCTGGGCGTGCATGCTCTGCTGGATTGCCAGTCCTGCCATACCGACGAACAGGGCCGGGAATTTGCCAACACACCGGTGGAATGCCGCAGCTGCCACGTGCAGGATTTTATGCAAACGCTGAATCCTTCCCATAAAAAGGCCGGTTTTGATATGAATTGTCAAAACTGCCACCTGTCGAACGCGGCTTCATGGAAACAGGCTGTTTACCAGCATACATCTGCCTTTCCGTTGAACGGAGGGCATGCCCGGTTGGAATGTGTGGATTGCCATAGCAGTACATTTCAGGGAACAACCGTGGATTGCTATGCTTGTCATCAACAGGATTATGCGGCCACAACCAATCCTAATCATAAACAATTCGGGTTTCCCACCAATTGCGAAACCTGCCATAACGCCGATAATTGGCAAAGAGCTGCCTTCGATCATTTGGCCGAATCCGGTTTTGCTCTGAATGGGGCGCATCAAACCATTTTGTGTACGGATTGCCACGTAAATAATCAGGTAAACGGGCTTCCGCGCGATTGTTTCGGCTGTCACGAGGACGCTTTCCGCGCCGTTAAATCACCCGATCACGTCAGCGGAGGGTTTTCCCACAACTGCCTCGATTGCCACAATGAATCCCGCTGGTCGCCGGCCGATTTTGATCATAACAATACGGCTTTTCCCTTAACCGGCGCACATCTTTCTTTGCAATGCGAATCCTGCCATATTAACGGGCAGTACCAGAATTTGCCATCGGACTGCTGGTCCTGTCATGAGGCCAACTTCACCGGTACTACGGATCCGAATCATGTGCAGAATAATTTTAGCCATGACTGTACGCAGTGCCATAACACCAGCGCCTGGTCGCCGGCAGAGTTTGACCATGCCAATACCGATTTTCCGTTGACCGGCGCGCATACTTCACTCAATTGCGTTGAATGCCATTCCCAGGGATACACCAATACACCGACGGAATGTGTGGCCTGCCATCAGTCGAGCTACAACAACACCACAGACCCCAATCATAAGGCGGCACAGTTTCCTACCACCTGCGAAGACTGCCACAACACCACAGCCTGGAAACCGGCGGATTGGGATCACGACGGTCAGTATTTCCCGATTTATTCCGGCAAACATAAAGGGGAATGGGATGTATGCGCGGATTGCCATGTGAACACGGCCAACTATGCTCAGTTCGAATGTATTAACTGCCACGAACATAACCGCACCAAAATGGATGATAAACACAAGGATGTAAGCGGCTACAGCTACGACAGCCAGGCTTGCTACAATTGCCATCCTAACGGGAAAGAGGATGATTAGATCATGAAAAAGATCATCGTCATTATCTATATATTGTTACTATCTGTGTACGCCGAAGTAAAAACGGTTCAATTAACCGTCAGTTATATATCGGCCAAACATGTCTATCTTTCCGGAGGTAAAAAACAGGGCGTGCAAACCGGGGATAGCGCAAAAGTCAATCGAGACGGCAAAACGATTGCCGAACTGCAGGTGGTATTTACGGCAGACGGATCGGCTTCCTGTAAAATACTTCGCCAGCGGGCAGCGATTCGTTCCGGCGATAAAGTAGTTGTGTATACACAAACGACCGATAAGGAAAAAGAAATATCAACTAAAACGCAAATCACAAAGAAAAACACGCCGCCAAAAAAGAAAAGGCTGCGGAAAAAGAGTTTAACCCGTGTCAGCGGTTCGGTGGGGTTGCAATGGTACCGTTTTATCGATACCGGCGAACGGGCGTACAATTTTTCCCAACCGGCGCTGCATCTGAATCTGCGCGCCCGCAAGCTGTGGAACAAAGACTACAATCTGCGGGTCCGCTTCCGTTCCCGTTATTACGAGCGTGCCAATCGTTCTTCTTCTCTGGTGCCGGCCACGGAATGGCGCAACCGGTTGTATGTTTTTTCCTTTAGCTACGCTGATCCCAAATCCGTTATTAATTTTAAAGCCGGCAGAATCCTGTCCAATGCTTTTAGCGGCGTCGGTTATATTGACGGCTTGCAATTGCAGCATAACATCTGCGCCCGCTGGCAGTGGGGCGTCTTTGCCGGATTTCAACCGGAACTGGTGTATTCCCGGGTTCAGACCAACCGGCGTAAATACGGCCTTTATCTTCATTATGTAGGGGGAAAGGATACGGCGCAGCGGTTTGAATCCACTTTTGCCGCCTCCGGTGAATACGAAGGCAGCACGGTAAGCCGGGAACTGATTTATCTGCAAAGTTCCTATTACGAAACCGGGCGCTGGAATTTGTACCAGAGTATGGAGTTGGACCTGAACCGCCAATGGCGCAAAGAAAAAACCGGCAAAGAGGTTTCCTTAACCAGCCTGTATCTGAGCGGGCAGATCTGGTTGAGCAAAGGAATGTCCGCTACATTGAGTTACGACAATCGCCGCAATTATTATATTTACGAATACCGCACGCTGGCCGACAGCTTATTCGACGACGCCTTTCGTCAGGGACTGCGGCTGCGCTTTAATTACCGTTTTCTAAAAAATTACCGGTTTTACCTTAGCGGCGGGCTGCGTCAGCGGGATGCGGAAGAGCGTTTGACCTATTCCTACTCCGGCGGCATTTTTGTACGCAACGTATTGTTGCGCCGTTTTTCGGTCAATGCCCGTGCTGCCGCTTTTACCAATTTATACAACCGCGGCGTAACCTATTCCGTGCGTCTTTATCAGTATCTGCGCGGCGGGCATAATGTGTCTCTGGCTTTCGGCGCCAATGAATACCGACTGCGTAACTACGACAGCGGCGGATTGAACCGCTGGGCCAGAGCAAATATTCTGTTTCAACTACCGTTCAATTTTAATATAAACGGATATTACGAATACGATTGGGGCAGTGATGTGAACGGGCATCGCTTCCTTACGGAAATCGGCTATACTTTTTAAAGGAAGGGGTACATGGAGTCGTTAATCATCTGGTTGGGAACAGGCGGACTTATTCTGTTCATTATTTTGCCGTATTTTTTGAATTTCCGCAGAAAACAGCGCGAAGATGCAGTGCGCCGGGAAGAAGCCGTGCGTCTGGGCGCTGATAAAACGGTAGCTCAGTTTCCCCAGGTGGACCCCTTTGCCTGCATCGGCTGCGCCTCCTGTGTGGCGGCCTGTCCCGAAGGAGAAGTGCTGGGCATCGTAAACGGAAAAGCAGCCATTATTAACGGCTTAAAATGCGTTGGGCACGGCCGTTGCGCCGAAGCCTGCCCTGTGGGCGCTATTGTGGTGGGCCTGGGCGACATCGAAAAGCGCGACGATATCCCCTTGTTAAACAAACATCAGGAAACCAGTGTGGAACGGGTGTTCATTGCCGGAGAACTGAGCGGTCTGGCGTTAATCCGCAACGCCATCGGTCAGGGCAGAGAAGTGGTCGAACATATCGCGCAGAACGGCAGGAGGATAAAAGATCCGCAGGTCCACGATGTGGCCATCGTCGGCGCGGGGCCGGCCGGACTCACCGCCGCTTTGACCGCCGTGCAACATAATCTATCCCATATCATCATCGACCAGCAGGGGGCAGGGGGCACCATTCTGCATTACCCGCGAAAGAAACTGGTGATGACCCGTCCCGTGGAAATCCCTTTGTACGGATGGTTGAACAAGCCAGAATACAGCAAGGAAGAGTTGCTGGAAATATGGCAGGGCATACAGAATAAATTTGATTTGCATCTGCGCATAGGCGATAAACTGCAAAATGTGGTCCGGAACAACGGACATTATGAGGTGCAAACCCACAACGGCGTTTATTACGCCCGCAATGTGGTGCTGGCGCTGGGGCGCCGGGGCACACCGCGCAAACTGAACGTACCCGGCGAAGAACTGTCCAAAGTGATGTACAAACTCATTGACGCCGAAAGCTACCAAAACGAACATTTACTGGTCGTGGGCGGCGGCGACAGCGCCATCGAGGCGGCCATCGGTCTTGCCAACCAGCCCGGCAACCGGGTAACCATATCCTATCGCAAAGATAAATTTTTTCGCATAAAAAGAAGAAACGAGCAGCGTTTATCGGAGTACATCCGCAGCGGCAGGATACAGGTTGTGTTCAATTCGCAGGTTATTTGTATTGAGGAAAAAATCGTACGGTTGAAAACCGTAAAGGAAGATATGCATCTGCCCAACGACTATACGTTTATCTTTGCCGGCGGCGAACCCCCCTTCCAACTGCTTAAAAAAATCGGTATCCGTTTCGGGGGCGAAAACTGATCCGTCAGCGTTTGGTGTTTACGATATCCAGTTTCTGCATTCTGGAGCGCAGGTGCCGTTCCGATATGCCCAGCAGACGCGCGGCCCGGCTTTGATTGCCCTTTTCTAACTCCAGCGCCTCTTCGATCATTGCCCGTTCAAAGGCGGCCACTTTTTCCGGATAGGGGGAGGCAAAATTACGGGGATCCAAAATGGCCTGTTCGCTGGTAGCGGAAAGGCCTTTGGGAAGGTCTTCCGTTGTGATTATCTCGTCTCTGGCCAAAACAACCGCCCGCTCGATAATGTTCTCCAATTCACGGATATTGCCGGGGAAATGATAGCGCATCAGATAATCCTGCGCTTCCTTGCTGATGCCGTTAACGGTTTTATTGTTTTCCTGAGCGTATTTTTCGATAAAATGGCGGATGAGCAGGGGAATATCGGCCTTGCGTTCCCGCAGGGGCGGCAATTGGATGGTAACCACGTTCAGGCGGTAATACAGGTCCTCGCGGAACAGCCCTTTTTCGATCATCTCTTCCAGATTGCGGTTGGTGGCGGTTACGACCCGTACGTCCGTTTTGATGGTTTGGTTGCCGCCCACCCGCTCGAACTCGCCGAATTGCAAAGCGCGCAGCAATTTTACCTGTGTCAATGGCGGGATGTCGCCGATTTCGTCGATAAACAGCGTACCGCCGTCGGCCTGCTCAAACCGTCCTATGCGCTGAGAAGTTGCGCCGGTAAAAGAACCTTTTTCGTGGCCGAACAGCTCGCTTTCCAGCAAATTTTCGGACAGAGCGGCACAGTTCACCGTTATCAGCGGTCGGTCGCTGCTGTCGCTGCTGTAATGGATGGCTCTGGCGATGAGTTCTTTGCCCGTTCCACTCTCTCCGCGGATGAGCACGGTGGCTTTACTTTTGGCAACGCGTCCGGCGGTGTTCAACACCTCTTCCATCACGCCGCTTTGCGAAATAATGGAATCGAACTTATAGCGCTGCTGAAGCTGCTCTTTGAGCAGTTTGTTTTCGGAAACCAGGTAGCGGTGTTCGCGCGCTTTTTGAACCAGCGCTTCCAGCTCGTCCAGATTAACCGGTTTGGACAGATAGTCGAAAGCGCCCTCTTTCATCACTTGCACCGCGTCTTCCGTATCACTGAAGGCGGTAATGACCACAACCGGGATTCCGGGATTAAATTCTTTTACGGCTTTTACCACTTCCAAACCGTTCATATCGGGCATGCGAAAATCGGTAAGCACCAAATCCACATTGCCGTCGCGTATGACGGCCATAGCCTCGTTGCCGGAGTTGGCGGAAAGCACCGTGTAGCTGCGCCTTTTGAGAAAAGATTTGATAGAGGTGATTTGCGCCGGTTCGTCATCCACTAAAAGTATTCTGAATTCCCGCATATTAAAAGCTCCAGTTCACACCGGCCCCGATGACCGCGTTTTTGTAATCGTACCAATAGCTGTTTGACCTGTTCCAAATATAATTGTAATTCAGATAAAAATGAAGCGATTCCATCCATTTTTTATCGATGCGCAAAGTTTTGGATAGATTGATAAAGTAGCTTTGACGATCATCGACCCGGTTTCCGCCCAACCCTACCGTGTCTTCGGCCGAGGTAAAGGCCTGTTCGCTGATGTATTGCTTGTTTTCCATAACACCGCCTATCTGCAGCCTGGCCGACCAGGGCAGTACCCAGGTAAGCTGCGATGAATAACTCTGCGCTTCATAACTGAAAGGATCGTCAAACAACTCTTCATCCTGAAAATAGTCACCGGCATTCACAAAGCTGGTTTGTTTAGTGGGACTCAGCTGTGTACGGTATTGAACATAAATACCGACTTTATCAGTAACCGATTGGCTGACGCGGGCCAACAGCACCACCTGGCTCAAACTGGGAATTTCGTTATATTCCGTCGCGCTATACTCGGAATAGTAATCGGACATGCGCCCACGCCCGTGACCGCCTCCGCTGCTACCCGAGATTGTTTCCTGGCCTGCAAAGGATTTGTAACCCAGATCCGTTTCCAGAATTATTGTGGTGCGCGTTTCGAATGACTTATTGGCCTGGACAAAAAGATAATGCCGGTAATTGGTTAAATCGGGTATATTGGTGTATCCCCGATAGCGGTAATTGTATCCGGCGCGTAAAAAGGCCCAATCCAGATCAAAACGGAAATTCGCATATAAATAGAGCTGATTATAGTCATAATAATTATAATCGTCTCCGTTCAGACGCATTGTCCAGTTGCCACCAAAATAAAAATCATTCTGATCCTCGTTTCCAAATGATTTATTGTAACTTAAACCGAAACTGTGCAAAGAAAAATTGCGTGTGTTCGCGTTGCGATACAGCAAAAAACTGCCGTTGTAAAAGTAATTCATAGCTGATTTATCCGGCGTATAGTTCAGGCCGATTGAAATATCCTGCAATATGTCCTGTTCCGGCTCAGGTGAACGATACACATTGTCATCGTACCAGGTGGATACATCGAGGCTGGATGTGAACTGTGCCTGGACAAAATGCCAGGAAAATAATAAGAGTGCAAATATTCTAAAATATGTCATGGCTAATTTCCTGTGGTTTGCGGGTTAATCATATTCAAAATATCAACCGGTTTCATATCATAGTTTGCGGCGATATCTTTCAGTGTCATTTCGGGGCTTGCCTTAATACCGTTTTGTTCCAATCGATGGACCGATTCCTGCATATCGAGCTGCAGTGTTTGACACACCTCTTGCAAAGATTTGCGTCCCAAACCTCTTCCTGCATACGGATTGACTGCCGAGACGTTGTTCACTGTATTCATTTTTTCAAATAATTCCATAGGCGAAAGGTCGTGGCGTTCGGCTGCATCTTTAATTATCTCATCTTTTTCCACATTAATGTGGTGGGTTTTGAGCGACGAAATTAATACTTCCACCGGCTTATCAATGGTTTGGGCCAGTTCGTTGAAGGTCATCGCTTCGGCATGCGGTACGGGAGGTTCGGTCTCTTCCGATTCCCACGACTCTGTCAGTGTTTCGCCCCACTCCATAACCGTACTGAATGGCGGCAGGTTGTACAGTGTAAAAGCAAACAGCAAAATGGTAAACAGGGAAGAAACATATAACTCTTTGCGCAGGGCAAAACTGTTTTGCAGTTTTCTCCTCAGATAGGAGAGCAATGGTTTCCAGTTGTACCACAAGTGAAATCCGCCCGCAATTACAAAAAGAAAGGTAAAAATTGTATGAATGGCTTGCCATTCTTCTTTTTCCAACCCCAAAATATAAATATGCGTCCATTTGGCAATCCGGCCGGCCGGAGCCAGATAAAGAATAAAACCGGAAACAATCATAATTAAAAAAGACAATGTCATATACAGACTTACAAAGGCCCGCCAGTTGAATTTTTTTCCACGATATGCGTTCATCGGTTTCTCCATTTGTTTCATATAATTTTTGTGAGATACACACAAAATGTGTGCCAAAATTGATTGTATTGTTTTTAATGAAGTTATGGCTTTTGCAGTTTTTTATATAGCGCAAAATTCGACCGGAATGTTGGTCTTTCGACGAAGCGGTCGAAAATAAAAAGGCCGATATTTCAATCGGCCTGTGGTTTGGAGGAGTGTATGAGAGGAATGGTTAAAGGCAAAATTATCTTCTTCCGCGTTCCCAGTCGCTGTTAATGATTTCCAGATACTGCTCTTCGCTCAACTTTTGAGGTACATATTCAACGCCCTGTCTGGACAAATTGCGAACAAAGGCGCGCAGATGGTTCCGGGAACCTTTCATCAGGTTCTCATAGACAAATGTAATATCCTGGTTATCGACATCATCATCCAATTCTCTTTGCAGATCGAGGATATCGATTTCCTCGATCAGAGCGCCCACTTTCAGCGCTTCCACAAGGGAAACACTGCCTTGTGTTGTGAGCGTGTTATACAGTTCCTGCAGAGTTTCGTTTTTAAAAACGCCCAGCGAATCGTTTCCTACCGGGTCTTCCAGTTGATAGCGATCCAGCAGCAGTTTGATAGCGTCCATGTGCTGTTGCTCACTGCGCGGTATATTGTTAAAAACCCGAATGTTCCAATGAGTGTATAATGTTTTATAAACGTCGCGGGCCAGTTTTTCTTCCTCGCGCATATAAACCATACCATCGGATTCGGCCTGGCTAATTTCTTCCACAGGATATTGGTCAATACTGAGCGAGGCTGCATCCATACCCTGGATACCGGCCGCCGAGCCAGCTTCCAATGCGGAATTACAGGCGTTAAAAAAGAATAAACTGCCTGTTACACTGCTTATGACAAACAACTTGAAAAAAATACGCGATACCATGATAGAGCTCCTTTGTTTGATTAATATTTCACAGTTGGGATGGTGCTGTACAAAAGATGTGCCAAAATTTTTTATTCCGGGTTAACTTATAGAAAAACAAATTATTAAGGATGTTGTAACTTCGAAGTCTGTCCCAATAAATTCGACGAAATAGGCGAATGGATCAGGATTTGGGTCGAAAATAGAAGGTCAGAAGTACCTCTAAAAATACAGCGGTATTGAAATAAAAGGTGATATTATCTAATTTACATTTATTCATTTAAGAAAGGATAAAAATGTCCCGCCTATCGGACCGCCAACTGCAAATCATCGATGCCGCTATTGAACTTATCTCCGAAAAGAGCATTCAGGAACTGACCATAAAAAATCTGGCAAAAAAAATAGGCTTTACCGAAGGAGCCGTTTACCGCCATTTTGGAAGCAAAACCGATATTCTTCTGGCCATTCTGAACCAATTCCAACAGGATGCCGCCCAAATTTTAGACAAGGTGTGCACTTCGGAAAAATCCGCTCCGGAATTAATCGAAGATATATTTTTACATCATTTTCGTTATTTTACCAAGCGACCGGCTGTAACAGCGGTTATTTTTTCGGAGAGCATTTTTCAAAACGAGAGCCGCTTATCCGATGGAGTTTCCAAATTATTAAACATGCACGAAGAAGCGCTTTCCTGTATTTTAAAGAAGGGGCAGGACAGAGGGGAAATAAACAAGGACATCCGCAGGCAGGAGTTAATCCGCATCGTCATTGGGTCCATACGATACACGGTAACGTCGTGGCGTATATCCCGTTTTAATTTCGACTTAATGCAGGAAGGGAAACGGGTGGTCAATGCAATAATTCAGCTAATTAAAACGTAATATTTTTTATTTTTCTTGTAAGTAAACGTTTATTTAGTATAATTTATGGCAAACCGTTTACCAATTAAATAGGAGAGCGCTTTATGTTAGCTGAAACAAACAAAACTCAGCGTATCATTTTAGCCGGTACGGCGCTGCTTGCCGGTTTGTTTATGATGTATGTGGCGCCGAGTACCGCCATGCACACGCTGAAGGTAGCTTTAAGAGAAGTGATGGAACGTCTGATTCCTTTCGATCCCGATTTTTACCCGGCTGTTCCTGTGCTAAGTGTTACCTACAGCATCTGGATGGTCGGGTTATGGTTGTTTGGCGCGTTTTCTGTGATTTTTGCCAAAAAAATTTACGACGGCGCTCAATGGGCGCGCAGCGCTTTGCTGGGCTTTTCCGCTTTTGCGGCCGTTGCCGGGATGACCATGATGATTCCCTGGATGGTTTTGGTTGTAGCCGACTATTCCAAAGGCCCGGTGCCGGGAGTTCTGCCACCGCCCGAAGGGGTTACCGTAATGCCCCCGGTTATCTGGACGCTGATTTTCGGGTTGCTGTTTTATTACATTTTTCTGTTAATGGATAAGGATTCACTCAAAAATAAACTGATCAAGCTGATTCCATACACGCTGGTCGGTGTGGTGGCCGGCATGGTGTTTATGAACGGGCAGCACGGCGTACGCTATTTAATTTTCATTCCGGAGAAACTAACCGCAAATCCTCCCGGTGAGTTTAGTCCTTTGGGTAATTTTTTCACCAACCTGGATTATTATAATGCCATGGCGCTGACCACTATTTCCCAGACACAATTGGATTCGCTTAAAGCGGATCAGATGGTGAATATCGTTACTAAATCGCTGAAAGTGGTCCCGCAGGTGGTTAAATACTCAAAACCCACATATGATCCGAACACTCTGGTATTGCTGTTGGGCGGGTTTATGAATTACCTTTCATCCTTTCTGATGATACTGGCCATTCCTTTTTTGGCCTTGCGTAAAAAATTCGGATATTATATAGTGCTGGGTACAGCATTGGCAACGGCCTTAATCGGATTTCAAATATACATTGTGCGGCATTCGTTTGAATGGATGGTGGGGGGATTATTGTCGTTGGTTTTGCTGGCCGTTTTCCTGCTGCCGGTATTCCGCAAACTTTTCTTACCCGAATCGTCGAAATAAAATCCATTTCAAATCAATAAAGCCCGGTCAAAGGCCGGGCTTGTCGTTTATGTAAAAAAAATTTGACACTGCTAAATTTTTTCGTATATTGTGAGTGAACATTCACAAACATCACGGAACAAAGATGAATTTTACGCCGCGACAAAATGAAATTATTCTTACTGCCATTGAGCTGATCGCAGAAAACGGCATACAGCAATTAACCATAAAAAATCTTTCCAAACGTATCGGCATTGCCGAATCGGCCATTTACCGGCACTTTGGCAGCAAGTTGGATATTTTACTCGGTATTCTCGATTTGTTCAAAGAAAATAAAGAAGAGATGCTGCGCCGCGTGCAGGCGATGTCCAAAAGTCCGCTGGAACAGATGCGTTTGCTGTTTGAAGAACGGTTTAAATCATTTAACAACCAACCGGCCATTGCTGCCGTCATCTTTTCCGAAGAAATATTCCGCAATGACCGCAGGCTGTCGGATAAGGTTTTTCAAATCATGCAAACCAACCAGCAAATCCTGCTGGATATCATTCGCAACGGCCAGGCTGCCAATGAATTTCGCAAGGATATTTCGGCGGATCAGATGGCTTTTATCATCATCGGCGCCTTACGTTTGATTGTTTCCAAATGGCATCTTTCGGATTACGCCTTCGATCTGACCCTCGAAGGTAAAAAGCTATGGAAGGCGATTGAACGAATGGTGAAAAGCTAAAAAAATTTATAATAAAGGTGAGTGAATATTCACTAATACTAAGTAAAAAATCTATGAACATTTAAAATAAGGAAAACAAAATGGAAAAAATACTGGAAAGGGCTTTGCGTTACCCATGGTTGATTCTGGCAAGCATTTTGGTAATATCCGCCGCTTTTTTCATGGTTATGAGAGAGAATACCCGGATGGAAACCGATCTGGATAAATACATGCCTCAGGAACATCCGGCCTTTGTGTACAGCAATCAGGCCGAAGAGTGGTTCGATATCAAAGACGGTATCATCATTGCTCTGGAAAACAATGAGGGCGTCTATAATTATACCACGCTAAAAAAAGTAAAAGCGCTCACCAAAGAGCTGCAAAAAATGAAGGAAATCAATAAAAACGATGTGACCTCTCTTTACACAGCCGATAACATCGTAGGTACCGAGGACGGTATGGATGTGAAAGCCTTCTATAAACGGGTGCCCAAAGATTCCGCCAAACTGGCGGAACTGCGCGAAAAGGTGCGCAGCAACGAAATGGTTTTCGGTCGCCTGGTCTCAACAGACGAAACCGTTACCGTAATTATTGCCCGTATCGGCGATGATGTGTTTTCTCAGGAATTTTATCATCATATTCTCGACGTGGCCAAAAAGTACGAGGGGCCGGAAAAAGTTTATGTGGCCGGCCGGCCGATTGTAGAAGGCACGATGGCCTACCTGGGACCCAAAGACATGAAACGGATGGTACCCATTGTTATTCTGGTGATCATCATCGTACTCTACCTGGTTTTACGAAGCGTGAAAAGCACTTTTCTTACCTTGATGGTGGTGCTGTTCAGTACGGTTTGGGCTTTCGGTTTGATGGCGGCGGTAAATATTCCTATTTACGCTGTATCGACGATGATTCCGGTGATGCTGATTGCCATCGGGGTGGCCGACGGTATCCATCTATTTAGCCATTTGTATCTTTATTTGAGAGAGAATCCTCTTGCAACCAAACAGGAAGCCGTAATGGATATGCTGCGCGAAATGTGGAAACCGGTGGTAATGACCTCGGTGACCACGGCCGTAGGATTTATATCACTGCTCACCTCTCAGGTTTATCCGATAAAATACTTCGGAATTTTTACCGCTTTTGGCGTGATGATGGCTATGGTTTTTTCTCTGCTGCTCATCCCGGCCGGGGTTTTGGTATTGGGGTTGCCGCACCCGCGTAAAAAAAGTTCCGACGAGGATGAAAACGAGAAAACCGACCATCTGGCCTATCGTTTTGCCGAGGGCGTATTGAAGCATAAAAACCTGGTTTACGCACTGACCGGTTTGATCATCGTTCTCTCGGTCTGGGGAATGAGCAAGGTCTGGATCAATTCCAGCTTTCTGGAAAAATTTGAAAAGGATAGCGATATTGTGCTGACCGATCAATTCATTAACGAACATTTCGGCGGCACCAGTACGCTGAATGTGGTGCTGGAAGGAAAGGATGCGGACAGTTTCAAAAACCCGAAAGTGCTCAGGCTGATGGTAAAAATGCAGGATGCTACGGTGGAAACCCTTCCGGTGGTGGGAAACGGTTTCTCCCTGGGCGATTATCTGAAACGGATGAACAAGGTGATGCATGCCGACAGTGCGGAGTATAACACCATACCCGATAATCAGGAGCTTATCGCACAATATCTGCTGTTGTACGAAATGTCCGGCGACCCGGAGAATCTATGGCAGGTTGTCACCGAAGACTATCGTAAAGCCAATGTGACCATCCAGCTTAAGAGCGATAATTCCAAAGCCCTCAACTCGGCTATTGATATCATCGAAAAATACCGCGATGATTTCCGCAAATACGGTGTGGAATTGAATTACGCCGGCTCGGGGTATAAAGCGCTGGTCTTCACGGATCTTATTCTGGAAGGGCAGATTACCAGTCTGATTATGTCCCTGTTTATCGTGATTATCCTGCTGGCTATGATGTTTAAAAAGCTGTCGGTCGGTCTCATCGGTTCGGTACCCATTTTAATCACCGCGTTTATCGGTTTCGGTGTAATGGGCTTGTTGAACATTCCGCTGAGTACCACAACGGCGCTTATTTCCAGTATTGCCATCGGCATCGGCATCGATTATGCGGTGCATTTTATCGAACGCTACAAAATTTACGCGGCGCAAACCGGCGATAAACTGCAAACCATCCGCTTAACCATGCACCACTCCGGCCGGGCTATCATCTTTAACGCCATTGTGGTTATTGCCGGATTTCTGGTTCTGCTGGCCTCGGTATTTCCACCCAACCGCGTTTTGGGCGCACTGGTCTCTTTGAATATGTTCACCAGTTTTTTGGGCACAGTAACAATTATGTTTCTGCTGCTGTATGCATCAAATGTTTATTTCAAGAAAAAGTAGAGGAGGAAGATTATGAGCACCAAACACATTTTAACCGTACTGCTGTTTACGGCAATCCTTATTCCGTCGCTTTCCATAGCGCAGAACACAATAAGCGGAGCGGAAATAATTCAAAAAGTTTACGATCGCCCGCAGGGAGACGACATGCAATCCGAATTGACCATGAGTTTGATCAATTCCCGGGGTGAAACGCGCGTACGAAAGATTAAACAGTTTATCAAAGATTTCGGTAAAGTGGAAAAGAAAATTATGTTTTTTGTCGCCCCGGCAGATGTGCGTAACACATCCTTTATGAACTGGAGTTATGATGAAGAGGGAAAAGACGACGATCAGTGGATTTATCTACCGGCCTTGAAAAAGGTGAAACGCATTTCCAGCGACAGCAAAAGCGATTATTTTATGGGTTCGGACTTTACTTACGATGATTTGGGCGATCGTCATCCCTCGGAAGATACCCACAAGTTATTGCGCGAAGAAACGCTAAACGGGGAAGATTGCTATGTTGTGGAAAGCATTCCCAAAGACGAAGATTATATGTATTCCAAAACCGTT
The DNA here is from genome assembly GCA_011369465.1 of Caldithrix abyssi. Taxonomy (GTDB): domain Bacteria; phylum Calditrichota; class Calditrichia; order Calditrichales; family Calditrichaceae; genus DRQG01. The sequence continues at coordinate 7,892 of DRQG01000096.1, read as the reverse complement.
ACCTGGGTGATTAAGGACAAATGGATCGGTTTAAAGAAAGAATTCTACGATGAAGACGGCGAGTTCCTTAAAACATTATCCATAAAAAACTATAAAAAAATCAGCGGATTTTGGGTCATTACGGAGTCGGAGATGGATAATGTTCAGAAAGAACACAAAACCAACATGCAACTAACCGATGTTAAAATTAATACGGGAATTCCCGCAAATAAATTTACCGAAAGAATGATGCGTAGGGGTATAAAATGATCAGAAAATTTTTTGTAATAGTTTTTCTGCTCACAAGCGCTTTATGGGCGCAGGGAATCAATTTTAACGGTTATGTACGCACTTATCTGGGAACGCTTGTCCAGCAGAACTATGAATATGCCATTGTTCAAAATACCTTTAATCTGAACCTGGAACACAGCGGTGACATAATGGTCCTAAAGGCAAGCCCTTTTATCTACCAATATTCGGATAACAGGATCGACTTTATTTTGCGCGAAATCTACATGGATATCTACTTCGAATCGATTGATATCCGGATAGGCAAGCAGCAAATCGTTTGGGGAAAAGCGGATGGGGTATTTATTACCGATATTGTTTCGCCAAAGGATCTGCGTGAGTTTTTATTGCCCGACTTCGATGAAATTCGCATCGGAGTCACCTCGGTCAAATTGGACTACTACATCGGGGATAATACATTGGAAGTGGTTTGGATACCTGTTTTTACGCCGACGCGTATGCCCTCGCCCGAGTCAATCTGGTTTCCCCGACTCGATCTGCCGATGGAACCGGAATGGGATTTTTCCAAACAGGAAGTAAAAGGTTCTCTGGAAAACAGCGAAGTGTTCGGTAAGTTTTCGGCGCTTACCTCATTTATCGATTTTGAATTAATGGCCGGGTATGCCTGGGATGATGATCCAACCATGCATTTAACCAAAAACATAGAAAACGGTCAGTTGGTAGGTCTGACGATTACACCGATTCATCATCGTTTAACATTGGGCGGCGGTAGTTTTAGCACCACTCTGGGCGGATTCGTTGTCCGCGGCGAGGCCGCCTATTATACGGGAAAATATTTTGTTACCGCCGATCCTATGGCGGCCAACGGTGTAGTGGAAAAAGATTACCTGCATTATTTGCTTGGACTTGATTACACGCTCTGGGATATCCGTTTGAGCGGCCAGTTCATTCAACAGGCGATTTTGGATTACGAGAGCCCTATCCAACAGGATGAAATGGAAAATACCGCTACCTTCCTGGCCCGCAGAGATTTTTTACGCGAAACGCTGACCGTGGAATTGTTTTCATACATCGGCATCAACAACAATGACGCCCTGATTCGCCCCCGCGTTTATTACGATATTGCCGATGGTTTTGAAATTTTGATCGGGGCCAATATTTTTACCGGCGATACCGGTCGTTTTGGTCAATACAATGGCAACAATATGATTTATACCAAGTTAAAGTATAGTTTTTGATGTGAATTCGTTTTTTCTTTATCTTATTCGTCCTCGGCCGAAAAGGGTCGGGGGCGAAGGATAAAGGCTAACTTTTCTTTATTTTTTATCAATCTGCATATTTAAATGAGTGAAATCATGAAAAAAATTGTATTAATAAGTATCGCTTTTGTGGCGGCCATTCTGGGCATATTGTCCGTAATTGCCGGTACGCGTGTGTTAACCGGCGCTTTTGTTCCCGGTTATACGGTTTTAAAACCGTTGGTTATCTATAATGTTGTGGTAGGAGCGATGTCCATCGCGGCGGGATTTCTGATCTGGAAAAAGCACAAAACGGCTGTTCTGCTTTCGGGTCTGATTACCATTCTGCATATATTAGTGCTCATTTCTTTACTAACCGTCTTTAATGATCTGGCAGCCCGTCAGAGCGTGATGGCTATGACCTTCCGCGCAGTGGTTTGGGTTGGTATTTTTGCCGTTGTCAAAACCAATGAAGGAGCCGCATAGTGTTGTCAAGAAATTTGGAACGCGCCCGTAATGCTTTTAAAAAACGGGATGTGCAGGAAATGCGAAAAGCGCATGAACTGGTCGATGGTGAGCCGCACAAGCAGGATCAGGGGCAGTATATTAAAAGTCTGGTTTACGGCGGCCTGGATGGTATTATCACCACTTTTGCCGTGGTGGCCGGCGTGGCCGGAGCTTCGCTTTCTTCGGGGGTGGTTCTCATCCTCGGGTTTGCCAACCTGATCGCCGACGGGCTTTCCATGGCTATCGGCGATTATTTGAGCACCAAAGCGGAAAACGAATATAATCAGGCCGAACGCGAAAGGGAACAATGGGAGGTGGAAAACCATCCCGAGGGCGAGAAAAAAGAACTGATTGAACTTTACACCGCCAAAGGCATTACCGAAGAGGATGCCCAAAAAATGGTGGATATTATTTCCAAAAATAAAAAAGCCTGGGTGGACATCATGATGGTGGAAGAGTTGGGAATATTGGAAACGGACGAATCACCGCTGAAAAATGCCCTGGTTACCTTTTTCTCTTTTGCTCTTTTTGGCTTCCTGCCTCTGGTAGCTTATTTGTTATCCATCGCTTTTGACATTGTTAAAAGTAACCAATTTTTTGTAGCCAGCGTTCTTACCGGACTAACCCTGTTTGCTCTGGGCGCTTTAAAAGTTCGCATTACCGAACGCAACTGGTTTATCTCAGGTCTGGAAATGTTGATGGTCGGTGGAATCGCGGCCACGGCGGCTTATCTGATCGGTTATTTCCTGTCCGGTTTGGGATAAAGATAATCGTCGATGTAGTGTTTCAGAATATCATCTAAAATAAACGTAAAGTTTCAGCACAAAATAATGTATAAATGAAAAAAGCCGACAGAGTGTATCTCTGCCGGCTTTCCGGGGGTTGTGATGAAGCTTGCTTTTATTTTCTACCGCCCCTGTTTCCTTTGCCCTTCGGGCCGGTGCCGTCACAGTCACCGCTACCCATGCCGCTGCCGGTTTGCGATCCGCTGCCGTTGCCGCGCATTCCTTTTCCATGTCCGTTCATCCGACCGCTGCCATCCTGCGTACGGACAAAGTCGGGGTCTTTGCCATTGGGAATACCGTCGCCGTCTGCATCCAGTGCATTGTCGTTAATGCCGTCGCCGTCAGCGTCTACAAAACCTCTGGAATGACCGCCTTTACGGGCTTTAGAACCGGTGTAATCTTCGTCCATGCCGTTGGGAATACCGTCCCCGTCATGATCGGGAGCGTTGTCGTTGTATCCGTCGCCGTTTTCATCCACAAAACCGACGCCGTGTTTCATTTGGGACTGCCCCTGCATCGCCGTTTTATTGGCTTTCTTGTAACGGTACTGATTCTTTACCTGCAAAGAATCCTGGGCAAAAAGACTGCCGCTTAAAAAGGCAATCAGACTGAGAATAACGAGTAAGTTCTTCATGATGCTTCTCCTTTAATTGGGTTAATGTTTGCGAACTCACTGCTCTATAAGACAAACGGCGTGCCAAAAAATATTTATTTACATAAGTTGTGAGTTTACAGTACGTTGCGAAAATGGCGTCCGGATTGAAATGTTCGTCATCCTCGACGTATAGGTCGCAGAGAAAAACCGTTTCGTCGAAAACATGGCGCGGAAATAGGCCAACCGATGTATTTTAATGCCCATTTAATCTTGCTCTATAGCCATACTATGGCTATTTTATATGGAAAAAGGAGCTTAATTATGGCAAAAACGACTACAGTAAGAGCAATGATGGAAGTAAAAAAGAAAGATAATGTATCTAGAATTTTGAAGAAGTTGGGGATGAATCATTCCGAAGCTATTAATATTTTTTACAGTCTTATAGAAGAATACGAAGGGCTTCCATTCGATTTAAGAATCCCAAACCCAAGATCAGAGGTGATGAAACATTTAAATAATAGTATCAAAAAGAATCGGCGTTTGGGTGAATTGCTGGCGAAATGAGTAACTTTCTGACTATAGATGAATTGTTAGCGATCCATCATATTATTATAAAGGAATTTGGCGGAACAACCGGATTAAGGGATAAAGCTTCTTTAGAATCTGCTTTAATGCGGCCCCAGATGGGCTATTATAAAGATATAATTGAAGAAGCTGCGGCATTAATGGAAAGCTTGGCAATGAATCATCCATTTGTTGATGGTAACAAACGGATTGCCTTTTTTGCCGCTGATACTTTTTTAAGATTAAACGGGCGCTACATTGACTGCGATAATGATGAAGCATTCCAATATTTAATGGGACTTTTTAAATCGCATACCTTCCGATATAGATATTTACTGGATTGGTTAAGGAACAAAGTAAAATCTTTATAATTGTATATGAACTAATATCGAAAAACCTATTTTACTTTCCTTACTTAAAAAGGCCTATACGGAAACCGGCATTTTTATCGTAAATACAGTGCCTTCCCCCGGCGCGCTTTCCACGTGGAGAATCCCGCCATGCTCAAATATAATGCGTTGCACAATGCTCAACCCGATGCCGGTGCCTTTGGCTTTGGTGGTAAAATATAGGTTAAAAATATTCTGGCGTATTTTTTCGGGCATGCCCGGACCGTCATCCTGTAAACGAATTTCAACAAAACCGTCTTTTTCAGGTGAAACGGTTAAAGTGATGGTACCGTTTTCGGTGATTGCTTCGACAGCATTCTGAATGAGATTGATGAAAACCTGTTTCATCTGATTGCCATCCCAGTAAACATCTCCCTGCCATTGTAAATTTAAATCCAGGCGGATATTTTTCTCCCGTAAACTCGTTGAATATTGTTTCTGCAAATCGGAAAAAAGTTCTGTGAGCGGGAAACGGCTCGGTTGAACCGGTTGAGGACGGGCAAATTTTAAGAAATCCTGAATGGTCTCATTGATGCGTTTTACCTCATTGTAAACAAGGCCTGCCAACTCATGATATTCTTCCTTATCCGCAGACGGTTCAAAATCTTTATCCAATTGTTGAATAATGGTGCCGATGGTATTTAAGGGGTTGCGGATTTCGTGAGCCACGCCGGAAGCCAGCTCGCCCATGGCCGTCAAACGCTGCTGGCGCTCCAGTTGAGCTTGCATCTGCCTTTGTTCGGTTACATCACGGATGACCAGAATGGTGTTCTGGTTTTCGTCGCTATCCTGAAAAACGCTTTTGGAGGCCAGCAACTCACGTCGTTGGTTTTTGATGGTGCAGTTTAATTGTTTAAGCAGCGAGGGCTCCTCCAAAACCTTGCGACACTCCGCCGCCGGAAACAAAACGCTTAAACTTTTCCCTAATATCTCATCTTTATTTGTTGCAAATAATTTTTCCGCTGCAGAGTTAAAAATCTTAATCCCGCTCTTTTCATCCAGCACAATAATGGCGTCGCTTACGTTTTCGATGATGTTTCCGGAATAGGTTTCTACAACTTCGTATTGTTTCTGCAAAATATGCAAGCGTTGCCGGGTAAATATATATACAAACAATACAAAGCCGATGATAATCAGAACTATGGTTATGATGATCAACCGGCGATAGATGCGGTCATTAATGTCCTGTATGGGATCAAGTGACAGCCCGATGCGGAATAGCCCTATGGATTCACCGGCAAAAATGAAAGGATGAACGGCTTCAAATACTTCTTGCTCGTCAAAGGAAAGAATCCGGGTGGCAAAAGCAGAATCGCTAAATGCTGTTCGCAGGAATTCGGAATCTTCGATATTGTCCAACTCGCTTATATTACCGGAGGCAGCCAGAATATGTTGAGGATTTTGCAGCGCAATATAGACGATGCGCGACGTTCCGCCAACCACCTTTTTTATCAAAGCGCCAAAATCGATATTACGCCTGAATTTAATCATCTCTTCGGCATCGATGTTGAGTACGATGGCAGAACGGTCTTCGGCGGCCAGAGCAATTACATAAAGGTATTGGTTTGCGAATCGCGCCTTTTTATATCCTATGACCAAAGTATCTTGCTCACCCTTAAAAATGGGCTCTAAAATACGTAATGGTTCCTGTCTTTCCGACTCACCGCTATGTTTGCTCTCGTAACTGGATAAAATTTTCTTACCGTGTTTGTCGAAAATGTGAATACGGTAAATATCGCTGTGTTTGGTGATGTCCTGTAAAAAATGAATGGTCAAACGCTTCTGCTCATATCTTTGCCGGATAAGTTCCGCATAATTAATCAATCGTTGGCGAGAAAGGTCATTCAGATAATTGGTGGCATAAAGTGTGTTCTGCGAGGCGGTAATCAGTGATTCCAGAAGGGAATGAGCCTGTTCGGTCATAAGTTGGTATAACTCTTTCTTGCTCTGCCGCAATTCGATGATGGCACTGGAAATCATCAATCCGGCAATCAATATGAAAATGAGCAGAATATAACGAACCTGACCGCTATTTTTGGATGAAAGGCGAATCTTATTGCGCATACCACAACCTGATTTATTAAATGACAGAAAATTATTAAAGAAACGCTTAATAACAAATCTAAGATAATTATGCGAAAAGGAAAAATAATTGTCTAAAGGGGCATATCGTTAAAAAGGAAACGGATGCTAACAGCACAGGAAGAAAGTTCTTTTTCTACATTTTTATTGCGAAAAAAACATAAAATAATTGCACTTTGTGATATAATTCATTAACTTATTGTTAGTTGGTATCAACTAACAATAGAGCAAGATATGGCCCGGTTAAATACCGTGCAACGACAGAGACAAATTATCGAAACTTCCCTGGAGATTATTAAGCAGGGTGGTATTCAAAAACTGACCGTAAAAGAAATCGCTCATCATATCGGCATCTCCGAACAAGCTATTTATCGTCATTTCACCAATAAGCTGGAAATACTCAGTTCAATAATTCGCTATTTTAATACTAATTTAAGAAATAGTTTACATCCTGATCATTTAAATGGATCTGTGAATGATCGAATCCATGCGATGATCGATGCCCATTTGGATTACCTGCAGAATAATCCGGCTGTGGCTGCGGTCATTTTTAGTGAAGAAATCTTTCAAAATGAATCGTCGCTGGCACAGGCTGTTAAGGAATCGCTGCAACAAAGGCTCGATTCAATAGCTGCGTTGATTCGCGAGGGGCAGGATAAAGGAGAATTTAAAAAAAATATTAACGCTGATGAACTGGCCTATCTGTTTTTAGGTAGTTTGAGACTGGTTGTCGTCCATTGGCGATTATCCGGTTTTTCATTTAATGTAAAGGAAAAAGGTAAAAAAATTGTTGGTTATTTAATCAGTTTATTACGGAATTAAATACGACCTAACCCAAATCCATAATTTACCCGTTTCCACAAAAAAAGGAGAGATGTTATGAACCTGTTTGATCAGATTGTCCTGTTGTTAACAGGATTGACGGCAATTTATTTAATCTGGCGGTTTGTACAGCATATCGGAAAACAGGAAGGCACCCCTTCCTATGATGTGTATTACATTATTGCCTTTGCTGTGCTGCTGGTATCCGGTTTGTTGCTTATTTTTTACGGTTATTCGGTTTTGAATAATCCGTTGGTAGTGGTTGTGGCCTATTTAATACCTTTGGGACTCTCTCTCGGTCTTGTTGCGGAATTTTATGCCAAATATGAGAAAACCTATTTATTTGTCGGTATTATCGGCTTAATAGCCATAGCCCTTACCCGTATGGGCGGCCTCGGAAGTGCCGGACTGGCAACCTTTATTTTGGCGCTCTTTCACACCATTGCGGGTTTGATTATTGTATTCACACCCGTATTTGCGGTTAAAGATAACCGTGCGCCTAAAGGGTTTTTAGGGGTTACCGTTGGAGGAATCCTGATTGATATCGGCGGTATTTCCCTGGCTTTCCTTAAGGCGGGTGTGCCCATCCTTTCTGCGGATGTTATTTTTACCATACTGGCACCGCTCTTGCTGCTTATGACGCTGGCGTACACCTGGGGATTTATGAAGAAAATGCATGCGT
>DRQG01000095.1 GCA_011369465.1 Caldithrix abyssi | reverse complement strand
TCGATCAGATACAAAAGGGCAGGCTGTTTGCTACCCGCTTCATTCCAGACGGCCACATCACGCAGTCCGGTTGGCGGTTGGGTGAGTCGCAAAGGTAAATCATACACCTGTCGCAAATCTCCGGAGACAATGAAAATTTTATTGGCCACGCGGTCGGTGATAAAGACGCGGTTATCCCGGTCCACGGCCAATCCGGCAGGGCCTTTCATCTCCGGCGTTTTCAGCTCGCGGATAAAATTACCGAAAAAATCGAACACCATAAGCGAACCGCGGGACAAGTCGCTGACCAATACATAGCTGTTGTTCTGGATTTCCAGTTGCTGCGGTTCTTCCAGCTCGCCTTCCCCCGATTCATAGTAGCCGAAGGCACGCTGCGGCACGCCGTTGCGGTCAAATTTAATCACTTTGTTTTCACCGCGATCCAGCAGAAACAAATCCTGCTGCGAATTAAGCGCGCAGCTCAGAACTTCTTCAAAGCGGAATTCACGCGGCAGGCTTTCGTTGCTGGTCAGCGTGGAAATGAAATTCAAATTACGGTTGTAGCGCACCACGCGCTGATTGTTGTAATCGGCAATGTACAAATTGATAACGGCCCGTGTCCAGATATCCATCGGCCGGTCGAACTGTTCATCGCCAAAACCGAAACCGCCGATGGTGCGCAGAAAACGGCCGTCCAGGGAAAACAATTGCAAACGATGATTATCCGTATCGGCTACAAAAAGAATTTTTTCCGCCGAAACGGACAGCGCGGCGGGTTTGTTAAACTGTCCCGGCAAGCTGCCTGCCCCGCCAAAGCGTCCCTGTTCGATAAAAACCTGGGTCTGCGCCAGTTGGCAGAGAAGCAGGATGAATAGAGTTATTGTTTTCAATTTCATTTCCTTTCATACTTGTCCAAAATAGAAATTATAACGCTATCCTGCTTGCAGAAAATGGCAACTCACCCCCTTTAATTCCCCCTCTCTTTTGAAAAGAGAGGGGGACTAAGGGGGAGAGTTGGCAGATGGGCACGCCACGGTGCACAAGCAGAATTGACAATGAAGTTAATTATTGTTGTAACTTCTTAAAAAACAATGCCTGTTTTTACAATAATAAATTATTTTGGGCAGCAATGATATCCTTTTTTAACAAAAAATACTCTAAATACGCTTTTATTGCAAGAAGGGGGAAAAAAAGGAATGTATGAGTATGAATCATGGACTAAAAGGGGCGCAGGGACAAAGGCACAGGCATAAAAAAACGCAACCGGCAAAAAGCCGACCGCGTTTTATGGGGGATTATATGAGAGTTTTCTTAAGACTCTTCGCCTTTGGCGGTGCTTAGTTTAAACACGCTGTAAAGCGGGCAGAAATTGATCAATCCGGTGATTAATGGGATTAAGCCGATCCATCCCCAGGGTGTTTTGGGACCGACGAAAACCAGGGCCAGTAAAACGATCCCGATTACGATGCGTAAAATGCGGTCGATACCGCCTACATTCTTCTTCATCCCTTACCCTCCTGATAATTGATTAAACGAGTTAGTTGGTTGGTTTGATGAATATAAGTAAATAAAGGTTACAAAAAAAGCCGGTAAATATTTTTACCGGCTTAGAGATAAGAGAGATGCTTTATATTAGTGGGTTAGTTCAGGATAGACACTTACACGTTTGCGGGTGCGATCTTTGCGCTCGAATTGAACGTATCCGTCTATTTTAGAGAACAATGTATCGTCACCGCCGATACCCACGTTTTTTCCGGGATGTATTTTAGTGCCTCTTTGACGTACGATTATAGAACCCGCCTTAACAAATTCACCGCCAAAGGTTTTTACGCCCAGACGTTTGGATGCGCTTTCGCGACCGTTACGGGAACTTCCCACACCTTTTTTATGTGCCATTTATGCCTCCTTCTCTTCGGCAGAGTCTTTTTTCTCCGCTTTTGGTTTGGCGGCCGTTTTAGCCTTTGCAGCCGGTTTAGCTGCTTTGGGCTTGGCGTCTTTTTTGGTTTTGTCAGCGGCTTTGGTTTTAGCGGCTGCGGTTTTCTTAGCCGCCTTGGGCGCCTCTTCCGTTTTTGCTTTGGCTGATTTGGGAGCCGCTTTGGGTTTTTCTTCCGCCTTAGCCGCTTTAGCTGCCGTTTCTTTCTTTGCCGGTTTTGCCTTTGCCTGGGCAATGCCTTCAATCTGAATCAAAGAAAAGGGCTGACGATGGCCGTTTTTCTTCTGATAGCCCTTACGGCGTTTTTTCTTAAAAACGATGATCTTTTTATCTTTACCGTGTTCCAGAACCGTCGCTTCCACCTTCAGGCCGCTTACAACCGGCGAACCAATCTGGGTTTTGCCCGCGTCGTCGGCGTAAAACAACACCCGGTCAAAACTAACTTTTTTACCGCTTTCCACCGAAAGCAACGGCACTTTTATTTTCTGATCTTTTTCTACGCGAAACTGTTTTCCCGCAATCTCAACAATTGCATACATTGTGGATTCTCCTAAACCGTAATAATAAAAAACGAGCCTTTAATTTAAGATGATAAAACGAATTTGTCAAGCCAATGATTGGAGAATTTTTAGTGGTTAGACTGGCTGTTGGCTGTCAGTCACCGGCTGTCAGCCCTCAGTTATCTCCGCCACGGCGGGTTCTTCGCTACGCTACGAAAGTTCTCAGTTATAAGTTCGTATATCATCAGTCGTTAATCGGTGTTCGAGATTTCTGGCTATTGGCTGTTAGCTGTTGGCTTTTAGCTTATAATTCTTCATTTTTCATTTATAATTATTAATTTCTATCTTTTCCCAGCATCCAGTATCCAGTTACAAGTTTCCAATTTCCAGTTTCCAGCATCAAGTATCCAGTTCCCAATTCCCCCCCCGCCACGGCGGGTTCTTCGCTTCGCTACAAAAGTTTCCAATTTTTATTTTCTCGTCACGCGTCACGTGTCACTCGTTACTATGTGCCTGTATGCCTTCTGCCTTTGCTGTCAGGGCGCAAGATAAATCTTGCGTTACTTTGTGCCTTTGTGCCTCTGTCCCTTTGTTTTTTTAATCAAAATCTTCGGTATCATCTTCATCAATGGCATCCAGAATATCATCGCGGATGAGCATGAGGATGGCGGCTTGCGGGACAATCAAATATTTTTCATCTTCCCATTCGATTTCTATGGCCGCTTTGCGCAGGAACAAAGCATAATCACCCTCCTCTGCCTGTAATGGTAGATATTTGGGCTCGTTAGTGTGCTGTTCCCAGGGACTGTCATCCATGTCGCTGGGATTGGGCAGAGGATAACCCGGGCCAACCTTAACCACATAACCGCCCTGCACCTTTTCTTTGCTCTCCACACCCTGTGGCAAATACAAACCGAACGGCGTACGTTCTTTGGACTCATCCGGGGTAATCAGTACCCGGTCGCCGACGATAATTATTTTTTTCTTATTATGTAGCATCTCTTTTTCCAATTTTTGTTGGTAAGGAATAATTTTCTAAATTTTATACGAAAAAATACACAGACCAGTTTACAGAAATTCATTTATAAAGTAAAGAGGCGGTCATTTCCGTTTTGCATGAATAAAAGATTGTTTGATAACTTTAAGTTCGTTCATTAAATTAACAAATCGTATTTACATTTCTCACAGAGGAATATCTCTATGAAAATAAAACTTTTCCTGGTTCTTTATTTTTCATTTTTGTTATTCTTTGCCTGCAGCAATAACACGGAAAAGCTGGCGCGAACATTTCAAATGCGCAGCGCCGCCATTCAAACCAAATATACACCGGATAAAAGCATAGCCGTGTTTGAGGCTCAACTCGATTATCAGACAGACGGCGATACCTGGATACTGCGCGGCGAAACCACCGACAGCGCGGCGTATAAATCCGTGTTGGCTTTGGCCGATTCTCTGCTCGGCAAGGGCAATTATGCTGTTGCTTTCCGGTTGATGCCGTACAGCTATCTGGGCGATTCCACCTATGGCATTATCAACCGTAGTGTGGCCCATTTACGCCGGCAGCCGCGGCATGCCGCGGAATTGGTGGACCAGGCCATTATGGGCGATGTGGTACGTCTGCTTAAAAAAGATAAAGACTGGTATCTGGTGCAAACCTCGTACGGGTATCTGGGCTGGATGACCCGCTATTCGCTGGTGCGCGTTGATCGCAGCGGCAAACAGGAATGGGAAAACAGCCCGAGAGTGCGGGTAACGGTTTTGGAAACTTTCATCTATCAAAAGAGAGATAAAAACGCGTTTCCGGTATCCGACGCTGTGATGAATATGACGCTTCGTCTGATCAAAAAGGAAGCGAATTGGACGGCTGTGCTTTTACCCGATGGCCGTAAGGGCTTCATTCCTTCGGCCGATGTGGGTCAGCTTACAGCAGATATTAAACCGACCCGGGCAAGCATCGTTCGCCTGGCCAAACGGATGACCGGTATCCCCTATTTGTGGGGCGGTAATTCCACAAAAGGTAACGATTGTTCCGGTTTTACCCATACCATTTATCTGGCTCACGGTATCAATTTACCCCGGGACGCCCGGCAGCAGGCGCTTGTGGGAGAGAAAATTACGCCCCTGCCCGATTTTTCCAATGTGCTGCCCGGCGACCTGCTCTTTTTCGGTTCCGGTGAACGCATCACTCATGTTGGAATCAGTTTGGGCGGCTACGATTTCATTCATCAGGACCGGGATGTCAACATAAGCAGTTTTAACGAACAGGCCGATAATTACAACGCTTTCAGAAAAAAAACGCTGAAAGCCGTACGCAGAATTATACAGTGAGGTGACATAATGATGCTATCACGTAAAGAATTTTTAGGATTGACCGGATCATCTCTTCTGGGGGTTTCCGTATTAAAAGCGTTTACCGCGTTACACGGCGGGGGAGGTTTATCCACAAAAAGCTCGGGAGAGGTTATGATCGAAATTAAAACCAAACGGCTCAATCTGGCCCATACCTGGACCATTTCCAGAAACTCCAGCGATTACAAAGACAATGTGTTTGTTAAAATAGAAAAAGACGGTATTGTGGGTTATGGCGAAGCGGCACCCAATGTTCGTTACGGCGAGAACGCCGAATTAACCACCAAAAAAATGAAGGACGCGCTGCATATCTTTAAAGAAAACGATCTGTTCCATTATACGGATATTAAAGAGGCTTTAGACTCGGCTATCCTGAAACAAAGCTGCGCCAAAGCGGCTCTGGACATTGCGCTGATGGATTGGGTAAGCAAAGCGTTAAATACGCCTTTATACCGTATGCTGGGCCTCAACCCGGCCAAAGCCCCGGTTACCTCTTTTTCCATCGGTATAGATACCATCGATGTGATTAAACAGAAGGTACGGGAAGCCAAAGACTATCCTATTTTGAAGATCAAAGTGGGCAAGAAGAACGACGAAGAAATCATAAACGCTGTCCGCTCGGTAACGGATAAACCCATCCGTGTGGATGCCAACGAAGGCTGGAAGGATAAGCACGAAGCGCTGGAAAAAATCCAGTGGCTTAAATCGAAGGGGGTGGAATTTATTGAACAACCCATGCCTTCGAATATGCTGGACGAGACGGCCTGGCTGCGCGAACGGGTGGATATGCCCATCGTTGCCGACGAAGCCGTAAAAACCGCCGCCGATATCCCCAAACTGGCCCGCGCCTATGACGGCATAAATATTAAGCTGATGAAATCGGGCGGCATCCAGGAAGCTTTGCGGATGATTGCCATCGCCAAAGCTCTGAATATGAAAATAATGCTGGGTTGTATGATTGAAAGTTCCGTCGCCATTTCGGCCGGCGCGCATTTGGCTCCGTATGTGGACTGGGCCGATCTGGACGGCAATCTGCTCATCAGCAACGATCCCTTTAGCGGAGTCAAAGTAAACAAGGGGCGTTTTGTTTTTAATGATAAACCGGGGCTGGGCGTAAGCGGTACTTTTTGAGGTAGAATTCGGGGAGCGGTTAAAAGCCGACCCTTCAACCGTTCCCCTTTTATCTCAGCCATTTTTCCGGGTTGTAGGTTTTGTTTCCCCCGTAGATACCGAACTGCAGTTTGGCGCCGGTCAGCGAGCCGGAATCGCCCACCGTAGCGATCACCTGTCCCGTTTCCACCACTTCGTCTTTAACCACATAAATCTCATCCAGATGTGAGTACACGGTGTAATAGCCTTTACCGTGATCGATAATGACCGTATTGCCGTAGGCGGGCATATAGGTAATAACGCTTACGATGCCTTTAAATACGGATCGCACCGGTGTGCCCAACGCGCTGCGTATTTCGATGTCCGTATTTTTTATGTATGTTTTGGATTTAGGGTCGCGCTGTTTGCCGTATTTGGAGATGACCTTGCCTTTTACCGGCCAGGGCAGCTGTCCTTTGGCCTTGCGGAAATCTTTGAATTTAATGCGGGCGTAAATATCTTCGACCGGTTTTTGCTCGCGTTCCAACCGTTGTTTTTCCAGAAGCCGGATAATGTTGTTCAGCTTTTCCCGCTCCCGTTCCTTCTGGCTTAATTGCTTTCTGTAAGTAGCCTGCGTCCAGCGGATCTTTTTTAAAACGGCCTGCCGTTCTTTCATTCGCTCTACGTAACGATTTTGCTGGATTTGTTTTTCGCGTAAATTACGGTGTTTGTTGTCCAAACTGACGGAAAGCTGTTGTTTCAGTTTTTCGATCTGTTGTTTTTTCTTTTCCAGCCTATGAAGAATGCGTTCATCCTGCTCGGCGAGAAGGCGCAAGTATTTGTAGCGAATCAAGGCCTGGTTAAACGAATCGGCGGTGAGCAGCAGCTCCAGATAACGTACCCGGCCGTATTTATAGGAATACACCAGCCGTTGGGCATATAATTTTTTCAGCCGTTCGTACCGATTCTGTGTGGCTTCCAGTAGCCGGTTGGTTTCCTTCACTTTGGCTGCCAACAGGCGGCTCTCCCGTTCCAGCAAGCCGCGTGAATGCGCCAGCAGGGCCAGTTCCTTATCCAGTAAAGCGATTTGTTCGTTTATGCCGGTTTCGCGTTCTTTGGACAGGGAAATCTGTTCCTTGATTTGCTCGATTTCTTCCTGAAGCTGGCGAAGACGCGTGCGGTTACGCGAAATTTCTTTATCGTACTTCGATTGCGCATCCAGAACCAGCGGCAAAAGAAACAGGAAAACCAGAATAATCCTTCTAAAACGCATAACTTGTGCTAATCGAATGACTCACTCCCAATGTCGGATGATATTCCAGGGCATACCCAACTCGTAATGAGGCGTAATTTACATCAAAACCGGTTGTAAAGCTATTTACAATATCACGAAACCCGCCCATAACCCGAAACCAGGGTTGCACCCGGTAACGGATTCCAAAACGGTAATCAAACGGCCGGCCTTCCTCCTGAACGATGTCCAGATTGGCGCTAAGCTGATCAAAAAAACGATAGCAAAGTCCTAATGCTGCATATACAGGCAGCCGTTCCCTCGCTGTACCAAGGTGCGGTTCATTGAGATTGGAAATGAGAAAGGCGGTGGAAAAATCCGCATTCACCTTATAATTAAATGCCAGGCAAAACCCAAAACTAACCGCGCTTCCGTATCGCTTGATTTGCAGGTGGTAAACATTGGCGGAGGCGGCCAGGATAAACGGCTGCCAGATGCGCCAGGCTGCAGCAACACGCAGATCGGTTTCCGCATATAGTTTATTGCCGAAGCGGCTTATACCAAATCCCAATGGCGCCCCCCAAACCGGTATAACCGAAGAGAAGGTAATTTGGCTTAAATCCGCCAACTGGTAAAAATTACGGTAAAACAGGTCTATTCCGGGTGATGATATAAGAGCAAGTTTGGCCGGATTAATAAATAGAGCAAAGGCTGCATTATCGGAGGCGATACCGCTGTATCCGCTGGCGATAAATGTGGTGCCGTATCCTTTGGGCTCAAATGCCGCCCACACCGAAGCGCACAACAACAGCAAAAATATCAGTGCAATAAAGACTTGCTTTAAACGGTACTTCATTGTAAAGTCAGAAAAAAAGATAGACGGGTGATCGAAAAAATATACTGTAATATAAACAAGCGGGTTACGGTTAGAAAAGGGAAAAATAAATTTTTAGGAAAAAACCGGGAATGAAACCGGATTATGAAAAATGATTGGTATTTAAGTATATTAGTAACATCCGAATTGTCTTAACGGAAAAAAAACTATGCCCTCTGACACCCTGAATAAAAACGCATTGTTACAGGCCGATTCCCTGAGTTTTAGTTATGGGATAGAGCCGGTGCTTAAGAATATCCGTCTTCAGATGCGCTCCGGAGAAATGATAGGAATTATCGGGCCGAACGGGGCAGGTAAAACCACACTGATAAAGCTATTGGCCGGTATCCTGCCCGCGCAAAAGGGAGCGGTTTATGCAAACGGTAAACAGATAAGCGAAATAAAGCGTAAGGAAATTGCCCGTTTAATAGCCTATGTGCCGCAAACGGTGGATTTACAGTTCGATTTTGCAGTGGAAGAAATAATCGGTATGGGGCGCTATCCGTTTTTACAGGGGATGGCTCTGTTGGATGATGGCGGACGACCGGCTGTGGAACAGGCCCTGAGAACCATGGATTTACAACCGATGCGCCGCCGATCCTTTCTTTCCCTGAGCGGCGGTGAAAAACAGAGAACCATTATTGCCAGCGCCCTGGCCCAACAGACCGAAATTATGCTGTTAGATGAGCCGACTTCCTCTCTTGATCTAAAGCATCAACAGCAGATTTACCGTATTTTACGCCGCTTAACCCGTGAAGAGAATAAACTGGTGGTGCTGATAACCCACGATATCAATTTGTCCGCCCAGTTTTGCGATCGTATGGTTTTGCTGCACAATGGAGCCGTTATAGCCGATGGTCGTCCCGACGAGGTTTTAAAATTTAATTTGATTCAGCAGGTTTACGGAGTTAAAGTATATATTGATGTAAATCCGTTGACGGATACGCTTTACATCCTCCCGTACGATACAGAAAATGACGCGACGGACGACTGATTTGCCGGGAAATCGATTCCTTTGTAAATTGTAATTTAACTATCGGGTTTAGAAAGGATACGGCGAATAAAACATCACACTGAGCCCGGGACAGGCTTTTTTCAGGGTATTTAAGTTGTGGATTCCGATCCCGCCCGGGAGGAACATAATGACGTAACCAGTCATGCTGAATTTATTTCAGCATCCCATGTCTTTAAGGCGGGATTCCGAATCAAGTTCGGAATGACGTGACGAGTTATGCGAAGCCCTGGCAACAACCCACCCCTATCCCCTCCCTTCGGCGAAGGGAGGGGCGTACCGTGGCGTCGGCGTGGTATTTAACGAATTGGGGTGGGTTGTCCGGCAGGATTTCGATCCCGCCCGGGGGGGACGGAATGACATAACCAGTCATGCTGAATTTATTTCAGCATCCCATGTCTTTAAGGCGAGATTCCGAATCAAGTTCGGAATTACGTTACGAGTTACGCGAAACTCTGCCCACAACCCACCCCATCCCCTCCCTTCGTCGTCGAAGGGAGGGGCGTAGTATGGCGTCGATGTGGCTTTTTACGATTTGGGGTGGGTAGTCCGGTGGGATTCCGTCCCGCCCGGGCGGGACGGGATGACTAGTATAACCTTTTTAGAGTGGACTCAAGTTTTAATTGTCAAGATAATGGCTGTATTGAGTTGGGAAAATCTGTTTTTGCCGTACCTTTCTCTAAATTCTGACAATGTTTCTGAAAACGGATTTGTATCTTTTAACCGGAAAATTTCATCAATACAGTGAAAGCGAACGTGGGTGGACGAAGCAAAATTAATCGAGCGCGCTAAACAGGGTGATAAAGAAGCGCTAACCCGGCTGGTAAATCGTTACAGTGAACGTATCTACAATCTCGCTTTACGCATTTTGCGAAACAGAGAGGATGCGGAAGATGTGTTGCAGGAAACATTTTTGGCTGTGGTGGAAAAACTACACACCTTCGACGGCCGTTCCAGTTTTTTTACCTGGATTTACCGCATTGCCACCAACGCCAGTTTAATGCGCTTGCGAAAGAAAAAACTCATTTTTCAGGATCTGGTTGACAACGACGACTTTCAGGAAACGGTAGAGAGCCGGGTTTTTATCGACTGGTCGCAGGACCCGTCACTGGGCGTTTTTGACGAGGAAGTGAAGCGGAAGATCGATGAAGCGGTGAACAAACTTTCGGATATTTACCGCAGCGTGTTCATCCTGCGGGATATTGAAGGTCTATCGATTAAAGAAACCAGTGAAATTTTAGGTATTACCGAGGAAAATGTTAAAATCCGCCTGCGTCGCGCCAGGCAATATTTAAGAGACCATCTTTCCGATTATTTTGAAGAAAGGATGGCAGAAAATGATGGATAAATTACCACACAAAGAACGCATAAAACAACTTTGCGATATTATGGGCGAAGACCTGGACGGTCCGGCCTGCCAGGCTGTGCTCGATCACATCAATACGTGCCCTACCTGTAAAGTATATTACGATACGGTAAAAAAGACCATATTGTTATGTAAAGAAAACGACTGCCCCGAGGAACTCCCCGATGATGTTAATGCCCGCCTGATGAAAGTACTTGATTTGGAAGAATATGCCGCAGAGCGAAAAGGCAAAAAAGGCTAATTCAATAACTTAAAAATTTGGAACTTGGAATTGGATACTGGTTTCTGGATGCTGGAAAATGGAAATTTGAAGCTTTCGTAGCGTAGCGAAGAACCCGCCGTGGCGGGAGGAATCGGATGCTGGAAGGTGGAAATTAGAAACTTGAAACTCGAAACTTGGAACCAGTATTAAATTACGAATCATTTAATTACCTGCCTGCCGCAGGCACAGCGAATTACGAATGCCTATAGCTAATAGCCTATAGCCAACAGCCAAGGCAATTACAAATAATATAAAGTTGAATTTCGAACACCGATTAACGAACGTTGATTTTAGAACTGAAAACTGATAGCTGATAACTAAAAACTAACCGCCGACGGCCAATTCAACACTACTCCTCTTTGTATCCTTTCTGTTTACTCTGCATCCAAAAATAGAACTTAAAATCGAAAATAATGGAGGATAAATAAATGAACCCAGTAACCGTAACCGACGCCACATTTGATCAGGAAGTACTGCAATCGGACATCCCTGTTTTAGTGGATTTCTGGGCGCCGTGGTGTGCGCCATGCCGGATCATCGCTCCGGTTTTGGAAGAAATTGCCCGGGAATATTCCGGCCGGATAAAAATTGCCAAGCTGAACACCGACGAAAATTCGGTGGCAATGCGCTATAATATCCGCGGCATTCCCACATTATTACTCTTTAAAAACGGTGAAGTGGTAGATACAATTGTAGGAGCAGTGCCCAAAAATGTGATTGTTGATAAAATAAATTATTTTTCTCAGGGCGTTTCGGCCTTAAATTAGGAGGACTAAACGATGGGTTTTTTACAGGATAAAGATAAAGAACATATCCGCTCTATGTTCAAAGACCTCACCGGCGAGGTAAAATTAATCCTTTTCACCCAGGAAATTGAATGCCAATACTGCCGGGAAACCCGCCAGATTTTGGAAGAGGTCAGCGAACTCAGCGATAAAATCAAACTGGATGTGTATAATTTCGTAACCGATAAAGCGATTGCCGAAAAATATAATGTGGATAAGATCCCGGCCACCGTTATTGAGGGAACCAAAGATTTCGGTATTCGTTATTATGGTATTCCATCGGGATATGAATTTTCTTCGCTTTTGGAAGATATAGTGGATGTATCGAAGGGTGATTCGGGATTATCCGAGCAGTCAAAAGCGTTATTAAAAGAAATCAATACACCGCTGCGTTTGCAGGTCTTTGTAACTCCGACTTGTCCCTATTGCCCGCGTGCGGTTCGGTTGGCCCATAAAATGGCCATGGAAAACGAGTACATTACAGGAGATATGGTTGAGGCAACCGAATTTCCGCACCTCTCGGTCAAATATAATGTACGCGGCGTTCCCCGCACGATGATTGGCGAGGATGTTCCTATAGAAGGAGCGCTTCCGGAGAATGAATTTGTAAAACGCGTGGTAGAGGCGTTTAAACATATGAACAATTAGGAAAGGATGTTTTTTTATGGCTGAGAAGGCAAACAACAAAATATGGTTAATACTGGCGGTAACCGCGGTAGTAGTCCTGGCAATCGGTTATGTATTTATGAATCAGAATATGCAGAATGCGAAGGTTCAGACACAACAGGCTTCAATGGTGAGCAGCGACCAGCCGCAGCAGGAACAGGACTATCCGGAAGCGCCGGATTTTACGCTGCCCGATCTGGATGGCAACGACATTACTCTGAGCGATTTTCGCGGTAAAATCGTTTTTGTTAATTTTTGGGCAACCTGGTGCGGCCCCTGCCGGATGGAAATTCCCCATTTTATTGAATTGATTGATAAATACGAGGATGACTTTGTAGTTCTGGGTATCGCTTTAGACCCCAGAGAATTTGACAAGGTACCCGGATTTGCCAAGAAAATCGGTATTAACTATCCGGTGGTATATGATAAAAAGGGTGTATCACGCATGTATGGCGGTATTCAAAGTATCCCGACCACATTTGTTGTGAACAGAGAAGGCAAGGTGGTAGAATACATTGTTGGCTCGCGTCCTAAAGCGGATTTTGAACGGATTATCAAAAGTTTGTTGTAAAAATTTGAGTGAAGAGGAAACAAGAAGCGGCGTCTGTAAAGGCGTCGCTTTTTTTTTGTAAAATACCGTATGGAATTTGGGATTTATTTGACAGATCTTCTGTAAAAAAAAGATAGTTTAATGGTACATAAACTCTGAAACACAAATAGCATAAGCGAAATAATAGCCAGGAATAGAATTCTAAAAACTTATGCCTAACTCGGGAATTTGGAAAGGTATGTTGACAAACACGTCGAGCTTCCTTACCTTTAAGTAAGGAAAAATAATACGTAAGGAATTGACATGCCGCAAACCACGATAACCAGCAAAGGTCAGGTAACTATTCCCAAACAGGTAAGAAAAGCGCTAAAGCTGGAGACGGGTGATAAAATAGAAGTTATCGTCACGGATAACAATGAAGCGATTATACGACCAATTAAAAAAAGAACGGATGATGTGTATAAAAAATTGCATAAATACGGAAAAAGAACCGTATCCGTCGAAGAAATGAATCAGGTTATAAGAAAAAAGATGGAAAAAACATTTAAATGAAAGGGCTCGATACAAATGTACTGATTCGTTTTCTGATAGGTGATGATGAGCGACAGGCTGCAAAAGTGCATAAATTATTCACGGAAACAGAAAAGCGGAAGCAAAGACTTTTCGTACCCAACGTTGTTATTTTGGAGATGCTCTGGGTATTGGAATCGGTGTACTCCGTACCAAGAGAGGATATTCTTGATGCAATTGAGGCATTAAATTATATGCCGATCCTTGAGTTTGAGAATCGGCATATAATTCAACAGTTTTTATTTTCAGCGATACAAAACCGCACCGATTTATCGGTTCTTTTAATCGCCCATACGGCGGCATTTCATAATTGTGAGACAGTCCTTACCTTTGATAAAAAAGCCTCAAAGTTCAAATTATTTGAATATTTATAAAAGTATTTTATTTTTCCGCAATTGGTGACACGCGGGCAGATTAAGAATTTACAAATTGAAACACACCACTTTCGGCTCGGTCATTTCCTGCAGCGCATAGCGGATACCTTCGCGTCCCAGTCCGCTTTTTTTTACCCCCCCAAAGGGCATCAGATCTACCCGGTAATCGGTGGAATCATTAACCATAATGCCGCCCACATCCATTTTTTTGATGGCGGTGAAGGCGTTGTTCAAATCTTTGGTAAAAATAGCGCCGTGCAGACCGTATTCCACACCGTTGGCTTTTTCAATCGCTTCATCCAGCGTATCGAAAGGATAGAGCGATACCACCGGGCCGAAAATTTCCTGGCAATCCAACCTGGCCTGCGACGGGACTTTTTCCATAACCGTGGGCTGTACCAGCGTCCCCTGCCGTGTACCGCCGGTAAGCACAGAGGCGCCCAGGTTTTTGGCCTCTTCAACCCATTCGATAACCCGTTTGGCTTCGCCCTCAGTGATCATGGGCCCCATGTCGGTGTCCTCATCCAACTGGAAACCGGTTTTATATTTTTTTGTCCGTTCAACAAAGCGGTCGCGGAAAGCGTCGTAAACATTTTTTTGAATATAAATGCGCTGTACACCGATGCAATTCTGACCTACCGCCCAAAAGGCGCCGGAAACGCAGGATTCCACGGCCTGCTCTAAATCGCAGTCGTCCATTACAATGACCGGTGAGTTGGATCCCAATTCCATGCCGATCTTTTTCAACCCGGCCATTTTGCTGATACGCTCACCGGCCTCCACACCGCCGGTAAAGGAAATCATACGTATGCGTGGATCGGCAACCAGAGCGTCGCCGATTTCGTGGCCATAGCCGGTAACGATGGATAAGATTTCTCCGGGCAGACCGGCTTCGAGCAAACATTCACCCAATTTAAGAGCCGAAAGCGGTGTAACCGTAGCCGGTTTGAGCACAACGGAATTTCCACCGGCTATGGCCGGCCCTAATTTGTGGGCTACAAGGTTAAGCGGATCGTTAAAAGGCGTAATAGCGCCGATGATACCGATGGGGAAGCGGTAGTAGTAACCGACGCGGTTTTCCGAACCTTCGGCGCTGTCGAAGGGCAGGGTTTCGCCGTTGATGCGCCGCGCTTCTTCTGCGGAAATGGTGATCGTATTGATAGCCCGTCCCACTTCTTTGCGGGCTTCACGGATGGTTTTTGATCCTTCCGTGGCGATGGTTTTCGCCAAATCCTCATAACGTTCCTGCATGATTTCGGCAGTTCTCTTTAAAATAGAAATGCGTTTATGCACGGGCATATCCCGGTTGATTTCATAGCCTTTTTGCGCGATGGCGATGGCATTATCGATGTCCTCGGCGCTGCCCCGTGGAACAGTATCCACAACGCTGCCGTCGTATGGATTAAGCACGTCAATGGTTTCATCTTTACCGACCCACTTTCCGCCGATAATCATTTTCATTTTGTTTTCTCCCGAATAAAAGTTTGTTTTTGGCTATTGGCTATTGGCTATTGGCTATTGGCTATTGGCTATTGGCTGCCTGCCCTGAGCACAGTCGAAGGGTTGGCTTTTAGTTTTCAGTTTTTAGTTGTCAGTTATTAGTTATTAAATTGCTGTCGGCTGTCAGCTATCGGCCATCGGCTACGAACCCTGAGTTTTGCCTGTCCCGACTTGTCGGGGTCGAAGGGTTGGCCGTTAGCTTTTAATTCGTAATTGACTAATTCGTAATTCTATACCCAGTTCCCAATTTCCCCCGCCACGGCGGGTTCTTCGCTACGCTACGAAAGTTATCAGTTATTAGTTATCAGTTGTCAGTTTTCAGTTAATTTCCAGCATCCAGTTTCGAGTTTCAAGTTTCTATCTACTCGTCACTCGTCACTTTGTGCCTCTGTGCCTTCTGCCTTTGCTCCTGTTTGCCTTCGCCGTCCGGGCGCAAGATAAATCTTGCGTTACCTTGTGCCTTTGTGTCTTTGCCCCTTTGTGCCTTTATATTCATAATTCAGTATTATGTCATTTGGCATCTACTCGAAATACCCATTAATTTGGATTATTTATCAAAGTGGAGGCCATGACATGATTGTTCATTATTCCTTTCAAAAACATAAGATGCAAGAACGTATTTCT
>DRQG01000094.1 GCA_011369465.1 Caldithrix abyssi | reverse complement strand
TTTTTTTTCCGATGCGCTCCAGGGTTGCATGATGGAAAAAAGACGGGCGTGTTTTCCCCTGCTGAGACTTTCATTGGTTAAATCGAGTTTGTTATACAGCTCCCGAACGTTAAACTTACCGGCAAAAATACCGATGGAACCAACGAGGCTGGTCGGTTCGGCGATAATGGAGTCGCCCTCCATTGCGGCGTAATACCCGCCGGAGGCGCCATAGTCGGAAATGGACACAACGAGGGGCTTTTTCTTACGGGCTTTTCGTACCGCATCCCAAATTACCTCGGAGGCGGCAGCCGACCCGCCGGGGCTGTCGATGCGCAGAATAATGGCTTTGATCAGTTTGGAACGGGCTGTTTTTTGCAGATGGTTCACCAGAGAACGCGCGCCGGCCAGCGTGCCGAGGAAAGAATCTTCAGAATCGTATCCGCCGCTAATTGTTCCGCTGCAATGGATTACGGCAATGCGGCTTTTATTTCGGATATCCAGAGAAGACGGCGCAATCCGGGCATAGTCAACGGCGTCAATCCGTGCCGGACGCTCTTCGGTATTGAAGAGAGCGGGCATATCTGTAAAAAAAAGTGTGCTGTCCACCAGTCCGGCTTCTTTGGCCCGCAATCCGGTAAAGCCGGTTTCTTCGTTGATCAGCCGCTTTACCTCATCGGCAGGAAGAGCGCGTTGCGTGCTGATGGATGTAACAATGTCGGCGTAAATTTCGTCCAGCAAAACCGACAACTCTTCCCTGTGCGCCGGTCGCATGCGGTCGCGCGTGTACACATCCGGAGCGCTTTTGTATTTTCCGATATGAATAAATTCGGCCTGCACACCTATTTTTTTGAAGAAATTTTTATAGTAGGTTATTTCGGAAAGCACCCCGGGCAAAACCAGATTGCTCTGAGGCGGCATAAACACCGAATCGCAGGCTGAAGCCACGTAATAATCGCGGGTCATTGTGATATCACCGCCTAAATAGGCGTAAATCTTTTTGCCGCTCTGCCGGAAGGTGCGGATGAGATGGGTGAGCTCCTTCATTTTGGCAAAACCGCATTGCAGATAGCCGGTTTCCAGTATAACGCCGACGATGCGGTCGTCCACGCTGGCTTTTTCCAATACATCGCGTACCTTTTTCAGGTCGAGCGGCACCTCGCCAAAAAATTCTTCCAGAGGATCGGGCGGAATGTATTCGTTCAAAGTGCCGGAAAGGCGAATGTGCAGATAGCTGTTTTCATACACCACCGGTTCGGTGTCGGTAATAATCGAAATAAAAACGAACAAACCGACAACCAATAAAACAAATACGGCCAGCACACCGGCCAGCCATTTCAGAAAAGTCTTCATATCGGTAAAAAGTTACAATTTTATAGTAAAGCAATCAGCACACCGGCAATGGTGGCTGTCATAAAAGTAGCCAGCGAGCCGCCCAATACGGCCCGCAGCCCAAACCGGGCCAAATCGCTGCGCCGTGTGGGCGCAATCCCGCCGATGCCTCCAATCTGTATGGCAATGGACGAAAAATTGGCAAATCCGCACAAAGCATAAGTGGAAATGATAACGGCTTTCTCACCCATCACGCCGGTGGGAATCAACTGCGACAGTTTAAGATAGGCGATAAATTCGTTGAGAACAACCTTCTGCCCGATCAGCGAACCAACCTGCACGGCGTCGTGCCAGGGCACGCCGATAATCCAGGCGATAGGGCTGAGCAGGTAACCAAGAATCAGTTCCAGCGTAATGGGATCACCCGACGCGGTGGTTAGTCCGGCCATATCGGTAGCCAGGCCGGTAATAATCCAATTGGTCATGGCAATCAATGCAATAAAAGCCAGCAGCATACCAGCCACATTCAGAGCCAGTTTCAAACCGTCTGCCGCTCCGGTGGCGGCCGCCTCTATCACATTGGCCGAAGTTCTTTCGATAGGTACTTTAACTTCGCCCATGGTGAGCGATTTTTCCGTTTCGGGAACAAGAATTTTGGCGATGACGATGGTAGCCGGAGCGGCCATAATGCTGGCGGAGAGCAAATGTTTGGCATAGAACAATTGCTGAGCGGGATCGCTGCCGCCCAGCAGACCCACATAAGCGGCCAGTACGCCGCCGGCGATGGTAGCCATCCCGCCGATCATTAAGGTGAGTAATTCGGATTTGGTCATACTTTCCACGTAGGGCCGCACCACCAACGGGGCTTCGGTCTGGCCGATAAAGACGTTGGCGGCCACGCTGATCGACTCCGCACCGCTGATTTTTAACAGCTTAGCCATCACCCAGGCCATGCCCTGTACAATCTTTTGCATAATTCCTAAATGGTACAATACCGACATCAGCGAAGAAAAGAAAATGATGGTGGGTAAAATCTGAAAAGCGAAAATGAAACCGAAATTTTTCTGTTCTGCCAGTCCGCCAAAAACAAATTTGGAACCTTCGTTGGTAAAAGAGATGATTTTAACAAAAAAATTGCCGATGGCGTTAAATACGCTGGCGCCCCAGGGCGTTAAAATAACAAACATGGCAAACAAAATCTGCAAACCGATACCCAAACCCACCTGTTGCCATTTGATTTTTTTCTTGTTGTTGGAAAACAAAAAGGCGATTCCGATCAGAACAGCCAAACCTAAAATTCCGAATAAAATATCAGTCATCCTTTTTTCTGCTCCTTTTGTTCATCTTCGCGGGGCGGTACAAAACAATTACGGCAGCGCGCTTCGTACACATCGGCGGCGCCCACAACAACCGTATCTTTATCCGCTGTTTTACGATAGGTGTAGTTGGCGGGATTACCGCAGATTACACAAATAGCGTGCGTTTTATCGATATATTCGGCAATGGCCAGCAGCTGCGGCATAGGGCCGAAGGGCTTGCCGCGATAATCCTGATCCAACCCGGCTACAATGACGCGTTTACCCATATTGGCCAGGGTTTGGCAAATACCGACAATAGAATCGTCAAAAAACTGAGCCTCGTCAATGCCCACCACCTGCGCCTCGAGGGCGTGTTTTAAAATTTCTTCCGGATGTTCGATGGGAATGGATTCTATTTTCTGCTGACTGTGGGAAACCAGTTCCTCTTTACTGTAACGGTTGTCCAGTTTGGGTTTAAAAATAGCCACGCGCTGGCGGGCAATAAGGGCGCGGCGTAGCCGCCGGATCAGTTCTTCGGTTTTGCCGCTGAACATACTTCCGCAAATAACTTCTATCCAGCCCGTATGTTGTTTAACAACGTGCATCATTGTGAATGTGTTATCCCTATTAAAAAGTTGGATTAAAAAGCCTGCTGAGAGAGCAGGGCATTGATTTTAGCCGTCAGAATATCGATGGCAACCAGGTTTTTTCCGCCCCGTGGTATGATTATATCGGCGTGGCGTTTGGCCGGCTCGATGAATTGAAAATACATCGGCCGGACAGTTTCCATATATTGATTGATAACGGAATCCACGGAACGGCCGCGCTCTTCGATATCCCGCTTTAACCGGCGGATGAAACAAATATCCGGCGCAGTGTCGATAAATACTTTTATATCCATCAAATCGCGTAGCCGCGGCTCGCTAAGGATAAGGATGCCTTCCAGAATGATTATGGTGTGCGGGCCTACGGTGCGGGTTTCTTTTAATCGGCTGTGCGTTTTATAATCGTAAATCGGATGCGAAATAGCATGACCGTCCAAAAGCCGGGCCATGTGATCGATCAGTAAACCGTGGTCAAAGGCATCGGGATGGTCAAAATTCTTACCGGTGCGCTCGTCAAAAGGGATATCGGACAGGTCTTTATAGTAAGAGTCTTCCTGTATCATCACCACTTTTTCCGAGCCCAGTTTTTCCATGATGGTTTTGGAAACCAGTGTTTTTCCGGAACCGGACGCGCCAGCTATACCGATAAGAATTCCTTTTTTCATCGCTTACTCAGTTTAGACTCCTCGAATGCTACAGGAAGCAAATCTTTTAATTTATATGTTTTATTTTCTTGGCCGTTGGTCAGGATGACGTCAATATTCGGGGCGTAGTCAAACAGAAGTTGTCTGCAGGCGCCGCATGGCGGGCAAAAATCACCGTCATTTGCGGAGATGGCAATAGCGCTGAATGATTCTTTCCCCTCGGTAAGCGCCTTGGTCAAAGCAACGCGCTCGGCGCAAATGGTAAGGCTGTAAGAACTGCTTTCCACGTTCGCACCGGTTATGATTTCACCGTTTTTGGTCACCAGCGCCGCTCCCACTCTAAAATTTGAGTAGTGTGCCTTGGAAAACTTACGGGCGTTTTTCGCCGCTTCCACCAATTTGTTGGTATCGTATTCTGCCATAATCACCCAATTAAATAAAACGCGCGTTAATTTACAATGAATTTAGACATAAACCAAAAGGATTTGGCGGTAATGCGACGGGTCGGGTTGATCTTAAGGATAGAAACAACCTTAAAACGGTAAATCGTCCGCTTCCTCTGTATTTTCTGCCGGTGCCTCTGCGGGAGCTGCTTCGGCGGGCTTTTCTGCCGGAGGTGCCGCTTCGCCGGCACTTTCACCTTCGGTGCGTGAGCCCAGCAGTTGTATGTCAGAGGCGATAATGTCTGTGCGATAGTGTTTTACTCCGTTCTGGTCCTCCCAGTTGCGGGTTTGTAAACGGCCTTCCACATAAACCAATTTGCCTTTTTTAAGATATTCGCCGGCAAATTCCGCAGACCGGCCAAATGTAGACACGTTATGCCATTCGGTTTGTTCGTTCCAGTTACCGTCCTGATCTTTTGTGGCATGATTGGTGGCAACGGAAAAATTGGCAACGGCGGTTCCGCTGGGCGTATAACGCATGTCCGGATCCTTACCGAGCCGGCCGACGATGATTACTTTATTAACAGTTCCTCTGGACATAACACACCTCCCAATTTTGGATGTTTTAGAATGAATAAGGAAAGTTTAAAGATAAAACCTAAGCAGTATTATAAAACTAAAGTATTTTTTTTATAAACACAATATAAAAATTATTTTCCGCATTAACGACTAAAATAGAGTCAGTAGATTCCAAATATCAAACAACAAACAGCTCATAATAACTAGTCAAAAATACTGCCGCCTTTTTTTATCAAATTCAGGAATTCTGCCCGGGTTTTTTCGTCTTCCTTAAAAGAGCCCAGCATAGCCGAGGTAACCATGCGCGCCTGATCCTTTTGCACACCGCGCATCATCATACACATGTGCTGTCCTTCCACAATAACGCCCACGCCGTCCGGTTGCAAACAGTTGTTAAGCAGATGAGCGATATCCACGGTCATCTGTTCCTGAATTTGCAAACGACGGGCGAACATTTCCACCATACGGGGTATTTTGCTCAGACCCACTACCTTCCCGTTGGGAATATAGCCCACGTGCACCACCCCAAAAAAGGGCAGCATGTGGTGTTCGCACAAACTGTAGTATTCGATGTTGGCCACCACTACCATTTCGTCGTAGGCCACGTCGTAAATGGCACCGTTAATGATCTTTGCCGGATCGGCGTGGTAGCCTTTGGTAACTTCGCGGTACATCTTGGCCACGCGAAACGGGGTTTTTTGCAGTCCCTGGCGGTCGGGGTCTTCGCCAATTTCCTCTAAAATGGTACGCACGGCTGCTTCCATTCCTTTCACTGTTACAGCTCCTTTCCTATTTCAAAATAGTTGTTATTCGTTTCCCATAACTTTAAATGGTACAACATATTGGGGGGCAACTGTCTCTGAAGTTCATCCCATAAATAACCTATAATATTTTCCCCGGTGGAAATAACGGAGGTGAAATACTCCACTTCTTTATCCAGATAGCGGTAATCCAGCCGGGCAAGTATTTTATGTACGGCCTGGTCCAGATCACGCAGAGGCAGCACAAATCCGGTTAAGGGATGCGGGTTGCCGGCGACACTGACCTCCAAAGTGTAATCATGACCGTGTCCGTACAGGTTGTTGCATTTATCATAAACCTGCCGATTGGCGCCCTCGTCCAGGTGCCGGGAATGCAGACGATGCGCGGCGCTGAACGTGTACACGCGGGTTAAAACGGTTCTGAGGCTCATGACTTGTCCTGCCAAACATCCACATATAAATCGCGTTTTTCATAGAGGCGCAGTTTATACAACGCAATACCCTGAAGCGTTTTTAGTTTTTTAGCGATTAAATCAAAAAGCACCAAAGCCAGATTTTCCGTTGTTGGCTGCTTGTCTTTGAAATATGGCGTATCGAGGTTTAAAAATTTATGGTCAAACGATTCCAGCACATCGTTAACATATTTTTTCAGCTCGGTCAAGTTGATAATCATACCGGTTTTGGGATCAATATTGCCAAGGACGGTAACGTGCAATTCATAGTTGTGTCCATGCCCGTAAGGACCGGTCGAATTTCCGAAATAGCGCCGGTTTTCCTCTTCGCACCATTCGTCCCGCCAATAGCGATGGCTGGCGGAAAATTCAAATTTTTTGGATATAGTGATATTTTTCATATTACGCAAATCCTATGTAACCGTGTAACTGAACCTGCTTTTTGAACGCTTGCCGGTTCGATCCCTGCGGATTTCATTGTGGCCACTCTTTCCATAGCTACAACATAATTACGATCAAATTATTCCTTTAAGCAGCAGGATAACAAAAAACACAATTTAAACCGAATTGAATATTTGAACAAGAGGATAGAAAAGAAAATTAACGAAGTGAATCCCTTGGTCGGCTTTATAGTTATTTAAACAGGGTTAATGATGTCCTGTATATATTGTATCATTTTTTTTGCGGAAGCTGTCCAGCTCATTTTTTGGGCGAAAGTTTCTCCGGCCCGGCCAAGATTTTGCCGGAGTTGAGGATGATTCAGTAAGAAATACAGTTTTTCGGTCAGTTGATTGATATCCCCGGGTGGAACCAGCATTCCCGCTTCCGGATGTACCACTTCGGGTACCGCCGTTATACGATAGGCCACAACAGGCAGGCCCGAAGCCATGGCTTCAAGATAAACCAGCCCAAAGGTTTCGTGGTAGCTGGGTAAACAAAACACATCGCTGTTTTTATATAATGCGGCTAATTTGGTACGGTCGGTTATATCGCCATGGAAAATTACGGAGCCGCTTATCCCCAGTTTGGCAGCCAATCGGCGGTTGGCCTGCATTTGAGGACCGCTTCCGGCAAGCTGCAAACGACAATGGGGCAGTGTATCAAGAAGAATTTTAAAGGCTTTGATCAAATCGGAAATCCCTTTACGGGGATATTGCCGGGCAACACACAGGATATTTTTCTTTCCGGTTGGCATCGTCTCCGAACGGTCCAGCATTTGCTTCCATTTCGGATAGTCAATGCCGAGAGGAAGGATACGTATTTTCGACCGGGATATACCATACAATTGGTGCAACCGCCGGGCAGAATACCGGGATGGCACGAATACAGTCAGAGCCTTTTGCAAATTTTGTTGTTCGCGGCAGGCAAGATGCCGCAGTATTTTGGCCGAACGACCGTGCTCAAACCCAACAATGTCCGCCAGCAGCCCCCCGTTGAAAACAAAATACGGGGGCGTTTTTTCCAAAGGAAGTGCATATCCGTCAAAATCGCTGCCGATCAGCGCATCGAATGAATCGAAATGCCTTCGACTTAATTCCCGGTTAAATTGTAATCGGCCGTTGGCCAGGGCGAGCATACTTCCGGCGGAAATCCGTGAGGTGATGAGTGTAGCGCTTATGTTAATATCCCGCAGGGCCCGTTTCCATCCAACCAGGGTTTGTATAACGCCCGACCCGACACGGACATCCAGCGGATAGGAAGTAAGAAATGCCAGGTTCATTTTCAAAGCGGGGGTAATCAATTCATTGATCAAACAATTGCTCAGGCACATCGCTCAGGGTTTGGTCGCTGTCCCAGTCGAGCAGGGGCGGAGGCAAACCCTTTGATTGTGAAATTTTAAGGGCGAAGGTTTTGATCTGGTTAACGGTATGTACGTTTTCATCGGTTATGAGGGCCATGGTAATTTGTTCGTACACCCGGCTTGGTTTGCTGAAAATGGTTTTTACCCGTCCATCTTTAAATTCGCACAGGGGCAAAATGTAGGGGTGCATTTTGATACGCTGATTAATTTTGGTCATATTGATCAGGGACGAGCTGAATTCCAGCAATTCGTTACAGGCGTCCCGATAGGATAAAAGCAGATCGTCTGTTTCGGCCATATTGAGCAAATCGGCGCCTACGTCCAAATGATAGATCCGTTCCAAAAACCGATCCATCAGTTCACCGCGCAAGATGGCTCCATGCTGCGGGGCAATCATCAGCGGCGGCGGATCGAGGTTGCGAATTTGTTCTATAGCGTGGCGTAAAGCCGAATTTGCGGGCATATAAATCTGATGAAAAGCACGGATACCGTCCCAATCCTCTTCTTCGGCAAAAAGGACAAAGAGCCGGTCGGATTCACTGATGCCCCCAAACAGGTCGCCGGTATATAAGATGCGGGTTTCCAGATCGTAAATCATAAAAGAACCTTTGGCATGACAAAATGGTGACGGTAAAAATTTAAGCCGATGTCCCGTAGCCAATTTGACCTGCCAGTCTTTTAAGGTGTTGATGATTTTGACGCTTTGCGGATTGATTTCATAATGGGTAATCAGTCGCCAGTTTTCCTCGGTGGTCATACAGATTGCTTTGGGGTTTGCATTGCGGATAAACACTGCGCTCATACAAACGTCCGGATCCTGATGATTTAAACTGTATAAATTTATATTGGCAATGTTGCTGATGATCTTGGCAATTTTCCGTGATACTATCGGAAAGTCGATGGGTGAGCCGGGGTCAACCAAAAAATTAATTACCCGGCCTTTATCCCTGAACCGCCTCAAATAAACATTCAGTTGAAGCATGGTGTTTTTATTGCGGTAGCCGACCCACCAGGTATCTTTCGCCAACTCTACCGGCCCGTCCATATCGATCAAAGCGTCCTCATCCGTTCTTGAAAGTAAAAACTCCGGACGCAGTTTCATGCCCACCGGGCGGATTACAAAGATACCGTTCTTCCATTGCCTCAGTACATCCAGGGCTTTGTCATCTTTTAAATTATTATACTTTGCCGAAGTAATTTCACCGCGGTCCAACTTAATTTCGCCGATTTCTCCGGCTTTTTGCAGCAACAAATCGCCGCTGATGCTTTTTTCGTGACAAATCTGTATAATTTTATCCAGACCGTTTTCATTAAGTTTGCCTTTAATCTGGCTGACCTGTTCTTTGGTATTCTTGATACGCCGGAAAATGGCTTCAATTTTAACCAGCACCTCATCAAATGTAAAAGGCTTCATTATAAAATCATCACCGCCGGCTTTAATGCCTTCTATCATCATTTCCTTTTTGGCCGTAAGAAAAATGAAAGGAATGTTTTTGGTGAGTTCACCTTGACGGATTTTACTGCAAAACTCGATGCCGTCGATATCCGGCATGTGAATATCGGAAATAATCAAATCGGGAAGAAAATCATTGAGTTTTTCCAGCGCAACGGTTGCACTATCGCAGGCAACCACTTCGTATTCCCCGGAGAGCTCCAGCACCCTCTGCAGCGAAAAAAGAATCGATTCCTCATCATCAATGATCAAGACGGTTTTTTTTGAACTCATGAAATCCCCGTTTCTTGGCAGGTTATGTCCTTCAAATCCTTAAAAATATAAGAAATCGGACTGGGGTTTCAAAATTAATGAAAACAAACAAGGCTATTTTACAATTGTTATTCCGTTCGGAATCGTTCGGTATTTGCGTTGCATAAAAAGTTGATTTTAGATTATTTTTTTACCATTTTACGGCTCACAAAAGTGCACTATTAACGTATTGGGGATTCCTATGTCGGACCTGATCAGCAAATTAAAGAAAACCATTGAAGAAAGCCTG
>DRQG01000093.1 GCA_011369465.1 Caldithrix abyssi | reverse complement strand
TGGTTCGTGTTTAATGATGTTGTTAAAGTAATTTTTTACAGACACATTTTGAGAGACGATAAGTTGTTCCGCTTTTTTCATTGGCGGACGCAGCATAATCACAGGTAAGTAACCAATCATATTTTAGTAAATGGGGATCAAGATCATGAAACTTTTTGATGAATTTGCCACTTGGTTTAAAGAAAAAGACCAACAATTAATGGAATTACATACCGTGAAAGAGGCGGAGATGTTGTCAAAAGCATATAAAGGTTTAGAGGAAGAACAGGCATTGATGAGAGAGTATTTGCGACGTATAGAAAACCTTATTGAGGATGCGGAAAATTTTGTCCGGGCAGAAGCTATTAATCCGGCGGATGTTACCCAACGTGTTTCCGATTTTGAAAAATGGTTTAACGAAGTCGAAATTCAACTAACAATGTTATTTTCCAAAAGACCTGTCAGTTTGAGTGAAGAAGAGAAGTTGAATTTAGCCCGGGAATTAGGGAGACTGACCGCGGAGAAAGAGCGACTGGAAAAGCGCATCCACAAATTTTATGAAATTATGGCCAAGACACGTTTACTTATTGATGATCTGAACGAAGATTTGGCTAAAAAACTTACCGGCGGGCACTCTTTAGCTGCAATAGGCGAAATTTTGTTAAAAAAATTCAGCCGGGAATACCGTGCCGAGTACGGACTGGGGCGGAAGGAAATACGTCAATTTTTGCAAGATTACTATCAAATAGACAAGCAGGCCTCGCGAGAGCTATTTATTCTTTTAGAAAAAGCCGGTATATTACGCTTTAGTACGAGACTTCCGGATGATTATAAAACTCAACCATTGGTTTATTATTCCCCCGATATTGATGATCTTATGGGAGAATATACCGGTATTTCGCCGCAGATCTTCGGTGCATGGGAGATAAATGCCTGATAAAATCGGTTCATAATAATTGAAATAAAATTAAAGAAGAGGATACAGATGTCTAAAAATACGCATAACAAAGAAAAATTCGGTCTGAAGGAACTGATTGCCATAGGGGTGGGCGGCATGATCGGCGGTGGGATATTTTCCGTATTGGGGCTCGCCGTGGATATAAGCGGTCATGCCGCACCAATCGCTTTTGGGGTAGGCAGTGTTATCGCTCTGGCCGCAGGTTATTCATATATCAAACTGGCACTTACTTATCATAATGACGGAGCCAGCTTTACTTATCTGGAACGCGCTTTCCCCAATCAGCCCAATGTAGCCGGGATTGCCGGCTGGACGATAATAGTGGGCTATATTGGTACCCTGGCTTTGTATGCTTTTACTTTTGGCGCGTATGGAGCCGATTTGTTCGGACAGGCCGGTTCCGGGATTGTCCGTATGTTTCTTTCATTGAGTGTATTGTTGTTTTTTATGCTGGTGAATTTGTACGGCGTGAAAGCCAGCGGTGAAACGGAAGATATTGTTGTTTACACTAAAATTATTCTGCTGACCATTTTTGCTGTTATCGGTTTGTTTTTTGTTAAAGGCGAATTTATTCTTCCGTTGGTCAATAAAGGCGCATCTTCCATTTTTTTGGGCGGCGCTCTTATATTCGTAGCTTATGAAGGTTTTCAACTCATAACCAACGCCGTTTGCGAAACCGAGAATCCCGAGAGAAATGTTCCGCGCGGTATTTACGGTTCCATTATTATTACCTCGATTATTTATGTGGTTATTGCCGTGGTTGGTGTGGGCAATTTAAGCCCACAGGCCTTTCACGCCGCCAAAGAGTATGCTCTGGCCGCGGCAGCGGAACCGATTCTTGGCAATGCGGGTAGAGTCCTTATTGCTGTGGCTGCACTGCTGGCCACATCATCCGCCATTAACGGGACGGTTTTCGGCGCTTCCCGCATGATGGCCGAAATGGCCACGCAAGAGAAAATGCCCGCCGCCTTCTCACTGCGCAACCGCACAAAAGTTCCCTGGTTGGCCGTAGTCATATTAACCGTTCTGGCTTCTATGTTTACATTGGTGAACGGCCTGGAAATGATCGCTTCCTTTTCCAGCATGACCTTTCTACTGGTTTCCGTTGGTGTTTCGATCGCTAATTTACGCTTGAGAAAAAAAACGAAAAGTAAACTCGCACTCATTCTGCTCGGATTGATCCTGATGTTAACAACGATTGTTTTATTGGTGGTTTATCTGTGGAGTCACTCGCGTAACACGCTTGTGTGGATCGTATTTTTCTATGTTGCTGTTATGATTATGGAATTTATTTTCAGCAAACGAAATATTTTCAGAAAAAAGCTCAAGTGAATAAAAAAACGGCTAAAAGTAAGACACGATAAAGGAACGAAAAATGGATTTTGCCGATTATTTGAAATCATTTGATTACCGGGAACGAAGGGACATGAAAATTGATATTCCCACTCTTTTGGAACTGTACAAAAAAGGTCGTGTCCAACTTATCGATGTTCGTTTCCCGGAAGAGGTTGGAGCCTGGCAATTTGGTTTTGCTAAAAATATTCCGCTGAATGAACTGCCGGAGCGACTCAACGAAATCGACCTGAGCAAGCTTATTGTTACCGTTTGTCCTCATTATGATCGTGCCTCTATGGCCCGCCATTTTCTAACCATCAAGGGATACCGCAGCAAATATCTGGTAGAAGGCTTGCTGGGTCTGGCCGAGTACCTCAGAGGAGACCGGGCAAAGAATTTTATGGATCATATAAAAGAAGAACATTGAAGAATTTTTAATTTTTTGACCTTGCTTTTATTTCACCAATATTTTTTAATAGCTTACCGCAGCGGTATTTGTTAAGTTTACGGCGTTTGTCAACAAATAAGGATTTTGATCGGATATAATAATGACCTACGTTTTCCTGTTTTTTTTAATCCTTTTTCTCTTATGGGGCTTTTTGGTCTATTCCCGTAAATCGTTGTGGGATGTGGTGCATCGCAACCTGCTGGATTTGGAAGATGCCTACGAGGGGCGTGTTATCCGGCGCAGCTTTTTGGCCCGGCCGGTTTTTCACGGTAAAATTAATGGAAGCGAGATAACGATTAACTTCAGCAGCGAAAAACTGCAAGGCCGGCGCATTACCTATATTGATATTTCATTTAATATTCGGTCCGCGTTTAACTGTACGATTGCCGCCAATACCTGGTTGAAAAAACAGCAGGACGGGCAGATCGAAGATTTTACGATTGTTCAGAATGACCAGGGCAAAGAGTTTTTAATCCGTCCGGCTTCCGATAAGAAAGTTAAAGCGTTTATCCAATCCGAAGAGTTTCGTAATATTATCAACGCTTTTGACGGTTTGGCTTATCTTTTCCTCAACCGCAATGGTTTGATCTGCGAGTTTGAAACAGAAGATATGGCCAAATCCACCGAGTTTGAACAATTAAACCTGAAATTAAATCACCTGAAAGAACTGGAAAAGGTTATACATTAATGGAAACGCTGCCGGAAAATTACCGCTCGGGCTATGTGGCCATAATCGGCTTTCCCAACGCGGGCAAATCCACTTTGCTGAATGCCCTGCTCAATATCAAACTGTCCATCATTTCCAAAAAGCCGCAAACAACCCGCCGACGCGTGCTGGGCATTTTGAACCGCGATACCTATCAAATTGTATTCGTGGATACGCCGGGCATATTAAGACCGCGCTACACGCTGCAAAAAAAAATGATGGAGTATGTGCGCAGCGCCTTAAATGATGCCGACCTGATTCTGCTCATCGTGGATGCAGCCGCCAAACGCCACCCTATAGATTTGGATTTAAACCAGCTTAATCCCTCTAAAAAGCCGGTTATCCTGCTGCTCAATAAAATTGATTTGATTACAAAAGGCGACGTATTGCCGCTTATCGAGAAATACAATGACTTTTATTCCTTTGAAACCATTATCCCTATTTCCGCGTTGCAAGCCGACGGTATCGAGCGGGTGGAGGAAGAGATGGTTAAACGATTGCCGCTGGGCTATCCTTTCTATCCGCCGGACGTCATAACCGATCACCCCGAACGCTTTTTTGTGGCCGAATTTATTCGCGAAAAAATATTCGAACGCTTTTATCAGGAGATTCCCTACTCCACAGAAGTGGAAATTGAGATTTTTGAAGAGCGGGAAAAACGACCGGACTACATCCTGGCCACCATCTATGTGGAGCGTAAATCACAAAAAGGCATGCTGATCGGTAAGGGAGGCGAGGCCATCAAAGCCATCGGCACCGCCGCCCGCAAAGAGATCGAGGAATTTTTAGGGCGCCGGGTTTTTCTGGAACTGCGGGTTAAAGTAAACGAAGACTGGCGGCGCAGCGAGGTTAAACTGCGACGGTTGGGGTTTTAAACAAATTGCTATTGCTTTCTCTTATTTGACGTATTAACTTGAATAAAAAATACGTACAAAGGTAACCGTCTATGCAAAGTAAACTAACCCTTCGTCTGGAAGAGGACTTGATTAACAAAGCTAAAAAACTGGCCAGAAAAAGAGGTAAATCGCTATCCAGAATGGTCGCGGAATATTTCTCTCACATCATAAAAGAAGAGTATAAAACGGAAGAAGAACTGCCGCCTATCGTTAAGTCAATATACGGCTCAATGGCGAACTTAAAAATCGATGAAGCCGACTATAAAAAATATCTTGAGGATAAGTATTCTTGAAAATACTCTTCGATACGAATGTTATACTTGATGTAATGTTATTACGTCCCCCTTTTTATAAATCGGCCGCCTTGCTGTTAGCCGAGGTGGAAAGGAAGCACATCGCAGGATATCTATGTCCAACTTCTGTTACGACGATCTATTATTTGGCTCAAAAAGCCAAAGGGAAAAATTTTGCTTTTAAACAGATAGAGAATTTACTAAAAATTTTCAAGATTACTAAAGTGGATAAATTTTGTTTACAGTCCGCTCTTCTTTCCGGAATTTCCGATTTTGAAGATGCCGTTTTGAATGAGTCGGCTCTGCAAGCGGGTTTGGATGGCATTGTTACACGGGATATTAAAGATTTCAGGTCATCGCAAATAAAGATATACAATCCGGATGAATTGTTACAGATGTTGAATTTTTAGGTCACGTACTGCAGTTACACAAAATAGATTTGCAAAAATCTAAGAACATCCTTTGTCAAACAAACTTCTCAATTTTTTACCTGGGAAGAAAGGCTATTCCTTTAAAATAGGAGTTTACAAAATGAAGCAATTGAATTTATTTGTTTTGCTTACCGTTCTTTTAGTCCTTTGGAGTTGCGGGCAAAAACGCCTTGATTATCCGGCAGCCAAAAAAGTAGATGTGGTGGACGATTATCATGGCGTTAAGGTTGCCGATCCGTATCGCTGGCTGGAAGACGCCGATGCCGAAGACACCAAAGCCTGGGTTGAGGCGGAAAATAAAATCACTTTCGACTTTATCCGCAGCAGTCCCGTATATGAAAAAACCAAAGAACGCCTGACGCAGTTATGGAATTACGAAAAATATTCCGCGCCGTTTAAAAAGGGCAAACGCTATTTTTTCAGCAAAAACGATGGCTTGCAAAATCAAAACGTATTCTATATGCAAAGTTCATTAAAAGCCAAGCCGGTCGTGGTGATTGATCCCAACACCTTCAGTAAAGACGGTACGGTAGCGCTTTCCGGTTTGGCTTTAAGCGAAGACGGTACTCTTCTGGCGTATGGCATATCCCGTAGCGGCAGTGATCAACAGGAGTATCATATCCGTAATATCGATAGCGGCAAAGATTATGATGAAGTAATCCAATGGTGCAAATTTGCCGGCATCGCCTGGAAGCATGATAACTCCGGCTTCTTCTATAACCGTTTTCCCAAACCCGGTACGGTGGCCAAAGAAGATGAAAACAAGTTTAACCGCGTTTACTGGCACAAACTGGGGACGCCTCAATCGCAGGACAAACTGGTGTACAAAGACGACAGCAACAAAGAGCTGGGTTTTTGGCCCTTTATCACCGAAGACGGTACATACCTTGTTTTGCATGTGTACAGCGGCACCGATCCGCGAAATATGATCTATTACCGTAAAGTTAACAGCAAACGTCCTTTTACCAAACTGATCGATAAGCTGGAAGCGGAATACTCCTTCATATATAATGACGGCCCTGTGTTCTATTTTAAGACCAATTTGGATGCGCCGAAAGGGAAAATCGTAGCCATTGATATCCGCAAACCGGCCCGTAAGCAGTGGCGGGAAATAATCCCCGAAAACGATGATGTGCTGGATTTTGTTACCGTTATTGATCATAAGTTGGTGACAGCCTATATGCACGATGTACACCATCTGCTGAAAGTATTCGACCTTAAAGGGCAAGCGCTGGGCGAGATTAAGCTGCCGGCTATCGGTACGGTGGGCGGTCTTAGCGGCAAAAGCGACGAGAGCGAAATGTTCATTACCTTTACCTCTTTTCTCTATCCGACCACTATTTTTCGGTATGATTTTAATGACGGTCAAATGGAGGTTTTCCGCCAGCCCAAAATCGATTTTAATCCCGATACGTATGTGACCAAACAGGTTTTTTGCCAGTCCAAAGACGGGACGCGGATTCCCATTTTTATCACCCATAAGAAAGACTTGAAATTGGACGGCAACAATCCCACTCTGTTGTACGGTTACGGCGGTTTTAACATCAGCATCAGACCGCGTTTTTCGGTTAGCCGCCTGTTTTGGATGGAAAAGGGCGGGGTGTATGCGGTAGCCAATCTGCGCGGGGGCAGCGAATACGGCGAAGAATGGCACAAAGCGGGAATGCTGGCCAACAAGCAAAATGTTTTCGATGATTTTATCGCCGCGGCGGAATGGCTGATCGCGAATAACTATACTAATAATAAAAAGCTGGCCATAAACGGCGGAAGCAACGGCGGTCTGCTGACGGCGGCCTGTATGCTGCAGCGTCCGGATTTATTCGGCGCCGTGGTTTCCCAGGTTCCCGTAATCGATATGTTGCGCTATCACAAATTTACGGTCGGCCATTTCTGGATTCCGGAATACGGCAATGCCGAAGCCAGCGCCGAGGATTTTAAATTTTTATATGCCTACTCGCCTTTGCACAATGTAAAGGAAAATGTGGACTATCCTCCCACACTGGTCACCACGGCCGATACGGACGACCGGGTGGCGCCGCTGCATGCCAAAAAATTTGTGGCTACTTTGCAGGCCAAATACAAGGGCAGTAATCCGATTCTGCTGCGTGTGGAAACCAAAGCCGGGCACGGCGCGGGTAAGCCGACCACCAAGCGCATCGAAGAAACCGCGGATATTTATACGTTTTTGTTTAAAGTGTTTGGGATGGACAGAAATTAAATTTGTAATCCTCGCCGTCTTTATCTTCCAGATAGTAAAGACGGCAGAGGTTTTTAACGGTTTTAGATTTATCCGGAAGCTTTCTGATCAGCGCCAGTCCTTGCGGCGAATCGCTGATAAAGAAGACTTCCACTTTACTTACCGGATATCCAAAATGTCCCGAAATATTGCGGCCGGCTTTCAACAAAGCCTGGTCGGGTATTGAATCGGGCACGGCGAGATACAGGGCCGTTTCCCAGCCGTGGCTGTCAACCCGGGCAAGCCGCCCGAATTTGAACACAGGCAAAGAAAAGGTTGCCATTCCGATGCTTTTCAATTTTATCTTTGTGTACAACTCTTTGCTGTCCTGCTTCAATACCCGCAGTTCCACAGCGCCGGGGTACACGTTTTGCTGATAAGCCAGGCCAATTTTCCGGGCCATGCTTTTGGCCTTATTCTTGGATTGGTAATATTCGGGTTTTAAGGTAAGATAAACCGTTTTATACAGGTCTTTTTTATCAAAAAACATTTCGGCGCCAAAATTTGGCAGCAGACTGTCCACAAAAGCGCTGGCCAGGGTCGTCCGGCTCAGTGAACGCGGTCCTACCAAATCACTGCGGATATATCCTTTTTGACCGTCTTCGGTCTGCACGGCATACCAGCCGTTTATATTTTTAAGAACAAAAACCGTTTCGCCGCTGGTCATTTGCTGTACCACCTTCGATTTGGTATGGGGTTGTTGACGCAGATTAACCGTTTCGGGCAACACATAAGCCTGTAGGGAACCGGAGGTCGCTTGCGGCTTTTCTTCTTTTTTTTCTTGTTGAACCAGTTTGGGAGCGCAGGAAACCATAAAAAGAAAAACAAGTAAAACGGAAAATGATTTTTGCATAAAATCCTCAAATAAAAGGTGATAAAAAAAATATCGGCAAACTTACGGAAAGGAAGGAAGCAAAACAAGAGGGATTGTTTCAGAGAAAATACCCGACACTTTGCAGGTACGGATCAACTACCGCATGCCCGGATCGGCAGAGAGCTGCATGGACATGGCCATTTCACGTTCGGCTTCCGCAATCATTCCCTTTTGTACATACAATCGTGATAATGCCGCGTAGGCCATAGGATCTTTCGGATTGATCTGCAGCCATTTTTTTACAACGGGAATGGCTTCATCAATTTTACCGAGCCGGTTCAGGGCTTCGGACAGTGCGCTATAGGCGGCTTCAAAATTCTCATCTATTTCCAGCACTTTACGAAAAATGACAATGGCGCGTTCATACTCGCGTTCCGCAAATCGCTGGAATCCTTTATTGAGCAAATCTTGTTTATTCATTTATCTCCCCCGGTTTGTCGTACGTGATTCATCCGACAATACATTGATGTAACTACTCGGGCCATCGAAATATTTCTTTTCCCGACAGAAAGAACCCCTATATGCCGGCCTGTAATTTTAAGAAATAATTACTTGTAATATTTATAAAAAATATTAAATTTTAATAACATTTTGTTCACATCGAAAAAATAAAATGGAAACAGCAAACAAAGACAGGAATTAATATGCCGAACAAA
The DNA here is from genome assembly GCA_011369465.1 of Caldithrix abyssi. Taxonomy (GTDB): domain Bacteria; phylum Calditrichota; class Calditrichia; order Calditrichales; family Calditrichaceae; genus DRQG01. The sequence continues at coordinate 16,313 of DRQG01000093.1, read as the reverse complement.
CAAGCCCGTCATTCAAAGATAAAAGAAATCGTCGTTTCCCGTAAGGTGGCCAGCCAGGAAGAGTTGTTGGATTTGCTGCGCATTTACGGTTTCGATACCACCCAGGCAACCCTGTCCCGCGATCTGCATGAGCTGGGCATCGTTCGTGTCCCGGATGGAGGCGGGTTTAAATATGTATTACATCATGAAGACAATTCCGAAGCCATCCGTCAGATAATCGGAATGGAAATCATTAATGTGTTGCACAATGAGTCCACGGTAGTGGTTAAAACCATGCCCGGCCGTGCCCAGGGCGTGGCCATTTATCTGGATAGATTGAGTAACAGTCACATTATCGGTACCGTAGCCGGTGATGACGCCATCATCATCATTCCCGATTCACATGAAAACATTCCTCACTTACTCGAACGCCTGGAGGAAATAATAGAGCGGAAGTAGGAAGTAGCTATCGGCCATTGGCTATCAGCTGTCAGCTACTTGTCCTGAGCGAAGTCGAAGGGTCAGTTCTCAGTGTTCAGTTCTTAAATCATTAATCGCCCGCCACAGGCGGACAAGTTAATCGGTGTTCGAAATTCTTTTCTTCCGGCTATAGGCTGCAAGCTGTTGGCTATTGGCAGTTAGTTTTTAGTATTCAGTATTCAGTTCTAAGTTATTGAGCCATTAGTTCCAAATTACTAATTTCCAGTTTCCAGTTTCTAATTTCTTTTCACTTGTCACTTTTTTTCTTTGTTTGCTTTAGTGCCCCTTATTTAATAAATTTTCCTGCCGTGTGTTTACCTTTCTAAATATGGTAACGGGTAAGCATGGGGGGAGTCGATTAAATGAAAACAAATACATTGCATATAGAAGATACACTCGTCAATTATATACTACCGTATGTAAACAAACCCGGCCGTTATATCGGGAACGAATTAAATGTCGTTCATAAAAATCCGCAGGATATATCGGTGCGGGTCGCTTTGGCTTTTCCCGAAGTGTATGAGCTGGCCATGTCTTATGTGGGTTTCGAGATTCTGTATCATGTACTGAATAAAGAGTCCCGCATATACGCAGAGCGGGTATATGCGCCATGGCCGGATATGGAAGCAAAGCTGCGGGAACATCGTGTGCCGCTGTACAGTCTGGAAACCTTCACACCGTTGGCCGAATTTGACATCATCGGTTTTACACTCCAGTACGAACTGACCTATACGAATATTTTGAATATGCTGGATATGGCCGGAGTGCCTGTTAGGTCGGCAGAGCGTAGTGATGAACAACCGATTGTGCTGGGCGGCGGGCCGTGCAGTTGCAACCCCGAACCCATGGCCGATTTTTTTGACGCCTTTTTGATCGGCGATGGCGAAGAAGGGTTTGTCGAAATCTGCAAAGTGGTTGAGCGGGGCAGAACCGCCGGTAAATCGCGCCAGGAAATCCTGCGCGATTTGGCGCAAATACGCGGCGTGTACGTTCCGTCTTTGTATGCGCCCCTTTATGATGAGCAGGGCGAGTACAGCGGAATTAAACGTCTTGAGGAAGGCGCTCCCGAGCGCATACTCACCCGTATTTTGCCCGAACTGAAGCCGGAGTATTATCCGGAAAAGCCGCTGGTTCCCCTCATCGAAGTAACGCACAACCGTTTGGCCGTGGAAGTTATGCGCGGCTGTACGGAAGGCTGCCGTTACTGCAATGCAGGTATGATTTACCGCCCAACCCGCGAACGCGCTGCGGATGATGTAGTGGAACAGATTCGGCGCAGCGTGGAATCGAGCGGCTATGAGGAAGTATCGTTCCTGTCGTTGTCCATCTCCGACTATTCGCAGTTGGACGAATTGATGCGTAAGGAGCGGCAGGCGCTCAATCCGGCTCAGATAAATGTTTCCCTGCCGTCCATGCGGCTGGACAGCTTTAGCGAAGAAATTGCGGAGTTTGTGGCTTCCGTGCGCAAATCGGGCTTCACCTTTGCCCCGGAAGCCGGCAGCGAACGCCTGCGCAGAGTGATCAATAAAAATATCACCGAGGCCGATTTATACCGCTCGGTAGAAATTGCTTTGCGTAACGGCTGGAAGCTGCTCAAATTTTATTTTATGATAGGTTTACCAACAGAAACAAAGGAGGATGTAGAGGCAATCGCCGTTCTGGTGGAAAATGTGGTGAAAATGAGCAGGCAATACGGGAAGATCCGTTTTAACGTGTCGGTATCACCGTTTTCGCCTAAAGCACATACACCCTTTCAATGGGAACGGCAGGATAGCAGAGAGGATTTCTTAGAAAAGATCAATTTATTAAAAGAACGGTTTTCCCGGATACGCGCCGTAAAGTTTAGCTGGCGCGATCCGGATGTATCATTAATTGAATGCGTTCTGGGACGCGGCGACCGTCGGATGTCTGAGGCCATCTATACGGCCTGGCAAAAAGGCGCCAAATTCGACGGTTGGAGCGATATGTTCGATATAAATATATGGAAAACGGCATTTGAGCGGGCCGCGCTTTCGTTAGAGAAATACGCCAACACGTTATCAACAGAAAGGCCGCTGCCCTGGGATCATATTGATAAAGGCATAAGCAAGAATTATTTATTAAGAGAACGCCGGAACGCATATCAGGAAAAAACGATTATCGATTGTAAGGACGGCGCCTGTTTTGCCTGCGGCATTCAGCGCAAGGGCGGTTTTCGCGAACTAACCGATTGTTACACAATAAATAAGCCGGAATTAGTGCCCGAAAAAATCGAAACCGGCATAAAATCCGCCCCGAAAACGCCTCCGGCGGTTACTGAACCGGAACGCCCGGAATCCGTTTGGTATCGCATCCAGTATGCCAAAGAGGGGTTGGGCCGGTTTTTATCCCATTTGGATATCGTGCGCAATTTTCATCGCGCCTGTCGCCGCCGGCAGATACCGTTGATGTATAGCCAGGGGTTTCATCCTCATCCCAAAATGTCTTTTGGACCGCCGCTTTCGCTGGGCTACACCAGCAGCGCGGAATATGTGGACCTGGAAATCAGCCGCGCCTATACAGGCAACCTGCAAGACGATCTCAATCCGGCATTACCGGAAGGTCTGCGCATTGTCCGGGTACAAAAAACGAAACATCCTGGTGATTCGTTGGTATCCTTAATCAACGCATTTTTGTATGAGGTTGACCTGGGCGAAAAAGGCCTCGACGATCCATCGTTTGACAGGGCTCTGCAAGAACTATTACGTTCCGAACGTATTGAGGTGAGTCGCCGAGTAAAGGGAAAAATAAAAACCGTGGACATCCGTCCCTATATCGAATCGATTTCACGACGCGGGCGTTATCTGCAAATCAAAACACGTTCTATCGAAAATCGTACCGTACGCATCGGTGAAATTATTGAGCAGCTTTTTAAGGATACGAACCCGCGCATTTGGCCGGTACGTGTCCATCGTCGAAATCAGACGATCCGCCGCAACAGGCGGGAGATAACACCGTTCGAAATTCTTTCTTAATCCTCAATTGCCTGCATTATTTGGACATTTCAGGATACGAGATCCGGCTTCGATCCCGATACATCGGGACAGGCAAAGCTCAGCCTCCGTTCCCTGAGCCTGTCGAAGGGAACACAAAGGCTTTGACGGAGCTCAGCCGCCGTTCCCTGAGCCATGCCTGTCCCGACCGGTCGGGATCGAAGGGGACGCGTACCGGCTTCGACAAGACTTCGTTCCGCTTGGGCGGAATCAGTCGAACGCTCAGCCTCCGAATCCTGAGCGACGTCATAGGGAACATCCGATAATGTTCAATCGATCATTCGAAAAAACGGACCTCTACATCTTTCCTTTGTCAAATTTCTAACAGAGGAACTGAACACATTATGAACAAAGAAATTGTTATTAACGCAACCAATGAAGAGACCCGCATTGCTATTCTGGAAGATTCCAAATTGGTGGAACTCTTTGTGGAGCGTCCCGAGTACGAACGCATGGTGGGTGATATTTACAAAGGAAAGGTAAGCCGGGTTTTGCCCGGGATGCAGGCGGCTTTTATCGATATTGGTATGGAACAAAACGCCTTTTTGCATTTTTCCGACGTGTCGGAATCGTATCAGGATTATTTTGTCGATTTTGAGGAAGAAGAGGAAGAGGATGTCCGGCCCAAAAAAAGCCGATCCGCCTTTGATGTGGCCAAAAACATGAAAAAGAATCAGGACATTTTGGTGCAGATTATCAAGGAGCCGATCAGCACCAAAGGGTGCCGGGTAACTACGGACATCTCTCTGCCGGGTCGTTTTGTGGTTTTGATGCCCAATCAAAAGCATATCGGCGTATCGCGTAAGATCAGCAACCCAAAGGAACGGCGCCGTTTGAAAGACCTGGCCAAACAGGTATTGCCGGAAAATTTTGGCGTCATCATCCGTACGGTGGCTGAAGGGAAAAAGGAAAAAAGCATCCGCAAAGATTTAAATAATTTAATCACTACCTGGCGCAAAATTGAAAAACGCATTAAGTCGCTGGAAGCGCCGGCGCTGATCTATAAGGATATGGCTATGGCCTCCAGCATTATCCGTGATCTGTTTACGTCGGATGTGAACCGCGTGCTTATCGATTCCCGAAAACTGATGCGTGAACTAAATACCTATATAAAGGAAGTCGCTCCCCAGCTTAGCCATAAAATTCATTACTACAAAAGCAAAGAACCCATCTTCGATCATTTCAATATCGAAAAAGAGATCGAACGGATGGGCGAGAGCAAGGTATGGCTGAAAAACGGCGGTTACCTGATCATCGAACAAACGGAAGCGCTGGTTTCCATCGATGTGAACAGCGGAAAGTTTATCGGTCGTAAAGACCATGAAAGCAACTCGCTCAAAATCAATCTGGAAGCGGCACGCGAAATTGCCCGGCAGGCCCGTCTGCGTGATCTGGGCGGTTTGATCGTGATCGATTTTATCGATATGCTGGATAATGAAAATAAGAAAAAAGTGTTTATGGAACTCAAGAAGGAATTTGCCAAAGACCGTTCCATTACCAAGATTGAAGAAATCAGCCGATTCGGGTTAATCGAAATGACCCGGCAGCGGGTGCGTCCCAGCGTAATCCACACCATCAACGACACCTGTCCGGTATGCAATGGCAGCGGGCTGGTACCCACGTTAAATACCACGGTTTCGGCCATCGAGCGTTGGATACAACGGTACCGCTCCACCCGTGGCGACCGCCGCATCACCATCCACGTTACGCCCGAGGTCTATCGTTACATGGAACAGGGCCGTTACAACCGCCGCCTGAAATTGATGTGGAAATACTGGATGAAAATACGCCTGCACCGGGACGAGTCGCTAAAAATAGGCGAGTTTAAGGTGTATGACCGGTTGAATGAGAAGGAAATTAAGCTGGAAAAGGAAAAGTAATTACGAATTGTTCAGTTACGAATTACGAATAAATAGGCACAAAGGGGCAAAGGGACAAAGGCACAAAGTAACGCAAGATTTATCTTGCGATGAGTACTTAGTACATAGTAGTTAGTACTTAGTATGGAGTTACAAGTGTCGGGTAATTCGATATTTGAAATTGGAAATTAGAAAATAGAAACTGGAAATTTGAAATTTGGAACTTTCGTAGCGTAGCGAAGAACCCGTCGTGGCAGGGGGAACTGGAAATTTGCTGTTTTATGTTGGAAAGAGAAAATTAACTTTAAACTTTAAACTTTAAATTGATAGCTAACTCAATAAATTAGTAACTTGGAACTTGGAACTGAAAACTGACAACTGATAACTGACAACTGAAAACAAAAAGCCAATAGCCGATAGCTGAGAGCCGACAGCCAATGCAAAAGGAACAACTATGATTCTCCACGAACAATTTATCACCAAAGCCAGGGAACATAAAAACCGAATGGCCATCATAGATTGTTCTGCCGCCAGGCGCATAACCTATTCCAAAGCTCTGTTAACGGCCCTGATTTTCGCCAATCGTTTCAAATCGTATGGCGATCAATACATCGGCGTGATGGTACCCACTTCCTCTGCGGCGTATTTGACGATTGTGGGGATACTGATGGCCGGAAAAACGCCGGTTATCCTGAATTATTCCACCGGAGCCGAACAAAATTGCCAATACGCCAAAGAAATGATCGGGTTTGAAACGATCATTACCTCAAAAGCCTTATTGGAAAAGGTAAACGCGCCAATATTGGAAGGTATGATTCTGCTGGAAGAATTTGCCCAGTCCATCTCACCGTTCGAAAAATTGAACGCCCTGCTGCAGTCGCTTTTACCGGCAAAATGGCTTTTGCGACGGCTTCCTGAAACCAAAATGGAAGATACGGCGGCCATTCTGTTTACCAGCGGCAGTGAAAGCAATCCCAAAGCGGTTATGCTGAGCCATAAAAATTTATGCTCTAATTTAAAGGATATCATACAGGTTTACCGCCTAAACGAACATCATATTGTCTTTAACGCCCTGCCTATTTTTCACGTTTTCGGTTTAACAACCGGTTTTTGGCTGCCGCTGGTTTTGGGCGCACCGGTAGTAACCTATGCCAATCCGTTGGAATTTAAAAAAATCCCGGCCTGCATTCGCAAAGAAAAGGCCACATTGATTGCCGGTACACCTACTTTTTTTGCCGATTATCTGCGCGCCGCCAAACCCGGTGATTTTGCCAGCGTACAACTGATGGTCGTAGGCGCCGATAAAACGCCGGACTGGCTGCGCGAGGCTTATCGCAAAGAGCACAAGATCGAACTGCTGGAAGGATACGGCACCACCGAAACCAGCCCGGTTATCGCCACCAACACACCGGAAGCAAATCGGCCGGGCAGTGTGGGCAAACCTCTGCCGGGCGTGCGGGTTAAAATTACCGATGTGGCTACCGGGGAAGAGCTACCACAGGGGAAAGAAGGCAAAATCATGGTCAAAGGCGATCTGGTGATGAAGGGCTATTACGGCGATCTGGAAAATACCTATCTGCGCATCCGCGACGGCTGGTACGATACGGGCGATATGGGTGTGCTGGACGAAGACGGTTACCTGTGGCATCGCGGCCGATTGAAGCGCTTTGTAAAAATCGGCGGCGAGATGATTTCCCTGGTGCGCACGGAAATCGAGTTAAGTAAACTTTTGCCCGACGGCGTGGAATGCTGCGTGGTGGATGTGCCGGACCGCCGCAAAGGCGCCCGGCTCGTCGCGGCGGTTACCGCCGAGGTGGACAGAGAAAAACTTACCAGAAAACTGTCGTCCCATTTGCCGGCTATTGCCATACCAAAAACCTTCGTTGTGCTGGATGAACTGCCTAAAATGGGCAGCGGGAAAATTGATTTTCGGTCGGTAACAATAAAGGTACGGCAGATGATCGAAAAAGGAGCAGACAAGCCGCTGTAAGATATGCCGGCCCTAAAATCCAAAATATTTACGCTGTTTTCCGGATAGCGGTAATTCGCTTCTATTTTTGTCGGACATAATCAAGCGATATTTTCCGGCAAACCAGCGTCGAGCTTCTTTTACATGCTTCGTATTTACCAATATCGAACGATGCGCCCGGACAAACATATCTCCGGGCAATTTTTCTGCCAATACGTTCAGCGAATCACCGCACACATACGTTTTATCGTAGGTATGTAACACAACCACTTTATCTGTCGCCTGAAAATAATAGATATCATCGTAATCTATAAAGAGAACGCGGTCGCCTACCTTTACAGGATAGCGATTCACACGAGGCTTACGCAGAGAATCTAACAGCGAGGTTAATTGGCTCTGCCAAACTTCCCTGTCCGCGCCGGATAAATAATGCAATTTGTTCAGCGCTCTTTCCAGTCGTTTTTTTTCGATTGGTTTCAGCAGATAATCAATAGCGTATTCTTCGAAGGCCTTCAAAGCGTACTGATCGAAGGCTGTGGTAAAAATAATCAGCGGATGTTCGGACAGCTGTTCTAACATTTCGAAACCGCTCAGACCGGGCATTTGTATATCCAGGAAAATCAGTTCGGGATGCAATTGATGTATCACTTCCAGGGCCTCAAATCCATCCCGCGCCTCTGCGATAAGTTCAATATACGGAAAGTCTGTAAGCAAAGCGGATAATCGTTTGCGGGCTAGCGCTTCGTCATCGATAATAATCGTTTTCCAGGTTTTAGTTAAATTAGACATTGGCATACCATTGTTTTGTCATAGTTTCTGAGGAATGATTATCGTAATGACGATACCGTTTTTGTTCTGCATCCGGAGTGTATGCTTGTTGCCGTAAATCAACCGCAAACGATCCCGCACAGACCGCAATCCAAAGCCGTTTTTTACTTTATCCCCGTTTAGTCCTACGCCATTATCGGATACCTCCAAAATAATTGTATCATCTTGTTTCCGGCCGCGGACGGTTATCAGGCCGCCGCCGACTTTCGGACTGATTCCGTGCCGTACGGCGTTTTCCACCAACGGCTGAATGAGCAAAGGCGGAATAAGCGTTTTTCCGGCTTCCTCGCTAATATCCACTTCGTAACGCAGGCGGTCGCCCAGGCGTAACATCTCGATAGAGAGGTAGCTTTTTATGATTTCGGCTTCTTCGGCCAAAGGTACTAAAAGATGGTCGCCGGACTGCAAGGTATAGCGAAAAAGCGCGGCCAGTTTTTCTACCATCTGTTCCGCTGCCGCCGTATCGATTTTAATAAGGCTGGCAATGGAATTTAAGGTGTTAAACAGGAAATGCGGATCTACCTTGGCGCGCAGGGATTCCAGTTCGGCGGACTTTTGCAGTTGTTTTAATCGCTCGTGTTCTATTTCTTTTTCTTTTAAAGCGCTGATGGTGCGCTCCAGCCGATGATACATACTGAAATAAAATAAGCCTAATAAACCAAAAAAGATAGCCAGGGCCAAATTACCCAGCATCAACTGCCACCATTGTACAAAAAAGATACCCGGAAAAAATATGTATTTTATTAAAAAATAGGCAATCTGTGAACCAATCATACCGAAAATAAGAAGACTGAGAAATATCAAAATACTTTTGACCGCCCAACCCAAATATCTTTTGCCGTTGACGATATATTGGACGGGTATGCTAACGCTCCAGCCGATAAAATGGGAAAACAGCATGTTAATCAAAAAGGATTGCAACACGTGTCCGTCTTCAATTAAGGTATGCGCCACTGTAAGAAAAAGGGCAATCATTGAATTATAGAAAAACACCCGTAAGAAAAAACCGCGCGTAAAAACCTGTTTGTTAACCCGACTGCCGTTATCAGAATTCAATTATGATACCTCCCACGAACATAGGCTGAAATTGCAGAACCGCTTCCTTTGTTCCATCCTCGTTATTGTACTGGTATTCCCAAATATTTTTATGATTAAAAATATTCGATATATCAAAATAATTCACCAAATTCCAACTGTCAAAGAAAAAACGCCGGTCTAACCGTACATCGAACCGGCTGTACTCAGGCAGGCGGGTGCCGTTAAAGGGCAAACCCTCATCTACCAGCCAGCGTTTGTATTCCGGATGATATACTTTTTCCGTATAGGGGCGGCCACCCAAATAGCGATATTTAAGGCTCCATTCAATTTCATCATTCACGGGAATCAAAAAAGCGAAGGCTTTGTACCACCAGGTTCTTTTCATTTCCTGAAACCACTCCTTTTGATAGTAACGGATTTTATATCCGCCGATAAAGGTGAACACATGACGGTAGTCGTAATCCCAGTCGTACCATTGGTCGGTACGCAAATCTTTGGCCTGGGAACGGGAATAGGAGTAGCTTACAATGGTCGAAAAATTGCGCGTGAGTTTTTTCTGAAAGAACAGCTCAACGCCATACGTTTTGCCCTCGCCCAGGTTCAACATCTGGTTTTCGTAATAATCAAAGGGGTCGGATGTGGTATGGCGCTTAAAAACGGGCAGATTTATGTATGTTTTATAGTAGACTTCTACGGTTGATTTGATATCTTCGCCGATTATTTTTTCGAAACCGAGAACCACCTGCTCTGCCGAATAACTACTCAGGCTGCGATTTTTTTCATTCCAGGCAAAGTCGATGGTCGGCGGTGTTTGGAAATGTTTGCCGAAAGAAAGGCTGAGGGTCGTTTTGGGGCCGAAGAGATAAGAGACGCCCAACCGCGGACTGAGCGAACGATAATCGTTATAGTCAAAATACTGGTAGCGCAGCCCGGCGCTCAGGCGGATTCGATTAAGCAGCAAGGTAGAAATTTGAGCGTATGCCGCTACCTTGTAGGAATGGTTTTTACGGCTTTTTTGCCAGGCCGGATAAATTTGTTTGATACCTATAACAGAATCGGGACGGCCGCCCGAAACATCGTAAATAAAAACCGTATCGGCCTTCCAGGTAAGAAGCGGATTAAAACGCACCCTTTTGTATGAAGCGCCAAAACTTAACTGGTTATTTTTCTTTATCTGATAGCTAAAATCGCTTTTCAGAGTAATCTCTTCCTCGCTGGATTTGTTTTCGAAATAGGTTTCTTTTCCACCGTTCTTAAAGCGGTACACATCGATATTCCAGTCGCTGTGTACAAGAGATACGGTTGTTTTGGAATACATTTTCGGGTTCCAGGTGGTTCGTAAAACCGCGCCTAATACGTACTGTTTACCGTTGGTATCCACATTCTCCGCTCCGCGGGCATACCCTCCACTGCCTTCGTTTTCTATTTTAATAGCGTCCGCTCCATATAGGGCGTTTATAATGAGAGTGTTAGCAGGCGAGAGGTCGTAGGTCAGCTTTCCCTGAAGATTGTGGTAGCGTGGAACCGCAGATAGCCCAATCGATCCTGTAAGAAGGTCGAGATAACTTTTTCTTGCCGAGAAAATGTAGGTCCCCCGATCGCGATAAAGAGGGCCTTCCAATAATATGCCGGCGCCGGCCATGCCTAAATCGAATTTAGCCCGAAAGCGTTCCCGCGACCCCTCACGCAAAGCGATGTTCATAACCGACGATGCCTTATCGCCGTATTGCGCCGGAAAAGCGCCAGCGTAAAAATCCACATTTCGAACCATGAGCGTATTGATCATATTAATCGGACCGCCGCCCTTGCCCTGCTCGGAAAAATGATTGGGATTAGGAATTTCAATTTCATCCATTAAAAAAAGGTTTTCGCCCGGATTGCCCCCGCGGATGATGATTTCGTTGTTTTGGTCCGATGCGGATACTACGGCGGGCAAGGCCTGCATAACCCGTTGTATATCCAGCGAAGCGCCGGGGCTGCGCCGGATTTCTTCCATATCCACCGAACGGGCGCTCATAACGGCGTCATGCGGTTTTTCAAAATAGCTGGCCGTTACTTCGATAGATTCACTCTGCAATACATCCGCTTCCATCCCGATAGAAAGGACGGTCGTTTGATCGGGATTCACAACCACGTTGGATTTAAGCACGGTCTGGTAACCGAGGTAATAGATAGATACATTATAGCTGCCTGGCATCAAACCGGAGATAAAGTAATTTCCTTCGAAGTCGCTGGCCGCGCCCAAACCGGTGCCTTCCACAACAACATTAGCGCCAACCAGCGCTTGATGTGTAGCAATGTCTTTAATTTTACCGGAAATCCGACCATTCCGTATAGCGCCCAACGCGGTTCCGGCGGTAAATAAAATTAAAATCCAATACCATAATCGCATACAACTTTTCTTCCTCTGGGTTAAATCCTATCTTCGTTCATTTTCCTTCAAAACATAGAGAAATAAACCGGCAAAAAAATAAAATACCGATGAATACCAAATTGGGTATGATAAAAGATAAAAAGGGGTAGATGAATGCGTGTTTTTTATGGAGCACGAAAAAGCCGCCCGAATGTGTTTCGTCTGTAAATCCAAAAGGACAAATAAAAAATGTAGCGACCGCCTTAGGCAGAGGAAGAGTACAAAGTACATAGTAATCGGTACTTAGTATAGAAACGGTAGGTAACAGGTAACAAGTGACGCGTGACGAGAGATTGGAAAATAGAAATTTGAAACTGGAAATTGGAAATTAGAAACTGGGAACTAATAACCTAATAACTTAATAACCCAATGACTTAGTAACTGATAACTGACAACTGAAAACTTTTCTCGCGAAGAACCCTCCGTAGCATGGAAAGCAACAAACTACCCATTTCCCTCCAACCACTTCAAAATATACTCTGCAATATCCTCCCAGCCCGGTTCGTCGGGCAGCCAGTGAGCATGGCCGGGAAATTCCTTGTAGGTGGAACGCGGTGCGTATTTTTGGGCTACCTTTTTGATTACAGAGGCAGGCGTAATACGGTCTTCAGAACCGGCCAACACCAGCACCGGGCATTTGACCTGTTGTCCAATGACCGCAGTCGCCCTGTTTTTGTCGAACAACCAAAAGCCGATTTCGAAAGCAGCCCGTCCGGATTCGTAAACAAAACGGCTGTAAACCTCTTCTTGTTCTGCGTGCGGCAAGAGATGCAGCATGGAATACACGGCTTTCTCAAAAGACAAACGATGGGGATTTTTCCAAAAACCCGGGCGCATCAATACATCGGAAAAGCTTTTGATGACCGATGGTTTAAGCGCCAATATCCCTGCCGGGGAAGCCGGCGCCAGAAGCACAAGTTTTTGAGCTAACTGACGGTTAGCCAGAATTTGGCCCAAAAGTCCGCCCATGGAATGTCCCATAATGATGGGTTTCTCGTCTAAGTTTTTAATCTCTTTTTCGAGATCGGCAGCGTAGTCAAGAATGGAAGTAGTGCCTAATTCTTCGGGCGGCGGGTCTTGCGGACTGACATTGTGATGACGCAAGGTAGTAGCCACACAGCGGTATTCCCTTTTTTCGAACGAAGAGATAAAATTTTGCCAGTACCACGGCCCTCCCCACATACCGTGAATCATAAAGATTGTTTTTGACATAAGATGCTCGGATTTAAGATAAATCAAGTCATTATTTAACAGCAAATATACCACCGTTCCAGACAAATGCAAACTATACAAAAAATTTCCACTTTTTTTCGGTTAAAAAGAAAATTTTATTCTTGACATCGCGGCAAAAATTTTGTATAAATTAGCGATGTTTTCTCTATGATACTTTTCATTTTTTTGCATGGAAAAAATGAATCCTGAGCCGAATGATTATTGTTATGGAATATGCATTAAGGCAGCAATATCGCAAAAGATTACTTTTCCTGATAAGTCGGGAGAATCCCGATGACGTTCAAGAATCGCTCGGTTTAGGTTGATAAAAGAAAGGAGGTGGGCCTATGTGGTAGGACAATCCGTTTTAAGTATCCATCCATTTTGCAGGGAAAAAAGGGGTGTTTCTTCTGGTAATTTGAACATAAACAGAAGGTACATTCTAAATAATATTAATTCAGCATCATTTTTAATTCAACTTTATAATAAACCGGTTTTTCAGAGGCGGAACTTTGGAATTCGGACAGAAAAATCAGGTTTAACTTCACAAAGCGTTCATTCCCCTTTGATTTAAAACAAATTAACAATCCCTGCAGATTAGTTTCTCGATTTAAAAAAAAGATTAAATGCACCTGTTACATACGGAATAATTGCGGTAGATGTTTACTTTGGGCTCATCACCATCCGCATAAATGTATGTTTAATAGTGCGTAATTGTTTAACCATTAAATTAAAGGGGAGGACCAAATGATACGTACAAAAGATCCTGGCGCCGTAACGGTACAAACAAATGTTGTGCCGGATGATTTGACCCCGGAAATAATTGAAGAAATTGCCCGGGGAATAGCTCTGTATTACAAAAACAACCGCTTTATTTGTCAAACTTTTTTTACCCAACCCGTTTTAGGGGAAATCCAGATGGTGGATGGCCTGGAAACCCGGGCTGATGTTCACATCCGTTCCATTCAGATGGTTGGGCCAAATCTGTTCCACGTTCTGGCAACCGGCGAAGAAAAGAAAGTACATACGATGTGCCGCGATAAAATCTTCTACGATCTTATCCGCGGCATAGAAACAACACTTACGCCGGATATCCGTTCCCGTCGTTATCTGGATACGGCCAATGGCGATAAACGGTGGAATATGCTCGTTTCGCTGGATAAGAAAAAATACCGTTTGTTAAATGAAGTGGAGCTGGATGGGAAAAAAGTCTGGTTGCGAAACATCATTATTTTAGGAAATCGTTTGCTCGGTATTACGGAAGATCACAAAGTAGTGATCGGACGTCTGCGTCCGGAAATTCTGGAAAAAGAAGATAGCAAACTTCCGGTGCAATTAATGGAAACGGTCAATAAACTGGGTAAAATCCGCTTGCTGGCCAAGGCGCCGAACTCCGAAGATACTTTCCTGGTTACGGTGGACAATACGATTTACCAATTCAATATCTGGGGTGAAATACTGCACTTCAACACGCTGGATGACGACGTCAAACAGATCAACTCCATCACCTTTAATCACACCCGCAGCATAATGGCTACCACAAACGGCCTCTATGAAATGGATGTGCGCGAGATGCCCAATATGGTACGGGCAACCAGCATGCCGCGGCAGATTGTGGATCCGAACCTGAAACAGAATTTTCAACTGGCCTTATATGTGGAAGACCCGTATATGCTGGGCGTAAATCCGGCCCTGGGTATTTTTGCCAAAACCGAAAAGGACAAGGTGCTGTTCTTCTAAAGCATATCGCCTTCAGGTTTTATAGCGTAAAAAGGGGCAGGGAGGCCCCTGTATTTATTTACTCCTCTACCCGGATGTTCCGGCAAGTGTTCCTCCCTTTGGATATTACATATAAAAAACTTATATTTCTTGTAACATAGTTGGCTTTAAAATTTAAAAGAACGGGAGGCGTACTCGTGCGTGTACTTTCTTTTGTTACCATTTTAATAATGTTTTACAGCTTAACAGCCGGTGAAAAACGTGCCATTACCTTTGAAGATTTTTTTTCTATGAAGCGTATGGGCGGCATAGCGGTAAGCCCGGATGGGGGAGAAGTTGCCTTTTCGATCACCGTACCCAATATTGAGCAAAACGATTTTAAAACGGATATTTGGATATTTAATCTGGATAATAATGAACTAAAACAATTCACCACTGCGGAAAAATCCAGCAGCGGACCGGTTTGGGCGCCGGACGGCCGTTGGCTTTATTTTAACCGCAGCGGGCAAATCTGGAAACAAGCCGTGGACGGTGGTAAAGCGGTGCAGGTAACCGATTTTGCCCCCGGCGCCGGCGGTGCGGTATTCAGCAAGGACGGCAAGCGCATGCTGTTTGTCTCCCACGTATATCCCGACTGCCAGACGGAGGATTGCTATAAACAAAAGATGGAAGAGGCGCAGAACAGCCCGGTCAAAGCGCGCCTGATTGACCGTTTATTGTACCGTCATTGGAACAGCTGGCGCGACGGCAAGTACAGCCACGTTTTTATGGCCGATGCGGATGGCGGGAATATTCGCGACCTTACGCCCGGCGCTTACGATACACCGCCGATCAGCCTGGGCAGCGGCAGCGATTATACCTTTTCTCCGGACGGCAAAGAAGTGTGTTTTGTGCGCAATACCGATCCTATTGTAGCGGCCAGCACCAACAACGATCTGTTCATTGTTACACCGGCCGACGATAAAATAACCCGTTTAACGGAAGGGAAGGGTAATGATAATCACCCGGCCTATTCGCCGGACGGCCGCTACATCGCCTACGCTTCCATGAAACGCGCCGGCTTTGAAGCCGATCGTCTGCGCCTGATGCTCTACGACCGTAAAAACAAAACCCATAAGGAACTGACCGGGGAATTCAATCTTTCGGTATATGATTTTGTCTGGCATCCGGATAGCAAAACGATTTATTTTAAAACACCGCAGCGGGGTTTTTACAATTTGTACAAAGTGGACGTTCGAAGCGCCAAAATCGAGACGGTTTTAAAACATCATTATATCGGCGCTTTCGGATTTGCCGGTAAAAACAAACTGGTTTTAACCATTCAAACGGCGGCTATGCCCAACGAGCTTTTTCTTTACGATTTGCAAACCGAAAAATTACGGCAATTGACTTTTATCAATAAAGAATTGTTGAGCCGGCTGGAATTACCCAAGTTGGAAGAATTCTGGTTTACCGGAGCCAAAGGGGATAGGGTACAGGGCTTTATCATCAAACCGCCCTTTTTCGATCCCGATAAAAAATATCCGGCTGTGGAGTTGATCCACGGCGGACCACAGGGTGCCTGGGGAGACGATTTCCACTACCGCTGGAACTACCAGATGTTTGCCGCACCCGGTTATGTGGTGTTTATGATCAATTTCCACGGCAGCAAGGGGTATGGTCAGGATTTTTGCGACGCCGTATCCAAAGATTGGGGCGGCGCACCGTACGAGGATATTTTAAAAGGTACTGAATATGTGCTGAACACGTATGATTTTATTGACAGGGAACGTGTGGGAGCAGCCGGCGCTTCCTATGGCGGGTTT
>DRQG01000092.1 GCA_011369465.1 Caldithrix abyssi | reverse complement strand
GGTTATAATCGAAAAGGTGTCCAGGGGAACTATTTGACTGGTAATATTATCGGCGGCAGTGGCGGAACCGTCATTGCGCAGGAAAAATTCAAACTTGAGCTTATCACCGTCGTGCGGAATTGTATCGCGCGATGTGATCCGGTAGTGGTCTAATACTAACGGCCCGATTGTTGTAAAACGGGCTTCGTCGGGTGACTGAAAATACATACCCGAATCGATATCGGCTATGGCTATAGCTACGGTAAATTCGTCCTCTACCGGAATATCCGATGCGTAGTTACCCCATAGGCCGTCCCCCGGGCTATCATCCCCATGGTTGCCATCATCGTACAGAACGAGCGAATCCGCATATAAACCACTTTTCCCAATCAACAGCGCCTTCACCTCAATAGTATGTTCGAATGGATTTTTCACCGGAACACGGAGCAGAAGTGAATCCTGGTCTTTTGGAAGAAATACGTTCGAAACCGTCACATCGTGAGGAAGTATTCCATATTTATTGGTAACAAAATAATCAATCTGATTATTGTTAATATCCTCAACAGTGAAGTATAACAAATCATTTTCAATATTAATTTTACAGAAATGGTGTACCTGCGCAACGGTAACCACATGGGGATAGTCCGGATCGGCTGCATATATAGGGGCGCCGCCGCCCCCGGTGGTGATGTGGTGGATATCGTCCACCACCGCTCTGGCGTAATAATGATTATGCCCGGCTAAAACAACAGGTACATTGTAACGCAGGCAGAGAGGTTGAATGTAGTTTTGAACATCTTTTTCATTTTCATGCCCACCGGCCGACCAGCCCGGTTCATGAAAAAGTAAAAACTTCCACGGTTTAGTTGTCGTCGCCAGATCGTTTTCCAACCAGTTTAACTGAGCGGAACCGGAGCTGTAATCGGTGTACTGATCTACAACCGCAAAATGAGCTGGTCCGTAATCAAAGGACCAATACCGCCCGCCAATAAAAGGATACGGAAAGTACTTCTTAAACAATACCGCGCTCTGTTCGTGGTTCCCTCTGCAAGACTGGTAGGGTAAAGCCGCCAGCATATTTAAAATATCCGGATAGTCGGGATTAAAAAACTCATTGTCCCAATAGGATTCCTGATCACCGTAGTGAACCAGATCTCCCACCGATAACAATATGGTCTGGAAATCCTGATCGTTCCGGATTGTTTCCAAAATTTTAGCCGCCACCAGGGCATGCTTTTGCGGATAGGAACGGGTATCACCATAAACTAAAAATTTTAAGTTACTTGCGGTGTCGGCCGGAGCTGAACGAAAAGAACCTTTATGTATATCGCTGCCGGCCGTTACTTTGTAAAAATATTTTGTTGCCGGTTGAAGCCCGGTAAATGTGTAGCGGTGCTGATGGTCATCACCATATTCTGCGGTTTGCACGGAACCTAAGGCATACGCGGTATCAGTTCCCCAATCCAGTGCACATGATCCGGTAGTCGTTAGTTGCCACAGCAGGGTCATTTCCTGAGGGTTGCCTTCATAGATTAAATAGGGCGCCTTACGCGTAACCGACCAACCCTCTGTAGAGGAGAGATTATCGGCTTGACTATTTTCAAAAGCATTCATCGAAAAATTTTTTGCTTTTACTGTTACGAAAAGTAACAGTAGAGAAATCACCAAACTAACCGTCTTTCTTCTGATTAAGTGATGGCTCATGGGCGGCTCCCTTACATTGGAAATAATGCTTTGTTTTTCAGCTATCCGTATAACTCGGTTTTGGACACACCACAGAGTAATATAAAAAGTGATATTTCATTTTCCAATAAAACAATACAGATTTCCGTTATCCTTTTGGTTACCGAAACTTTCCGGTTAAGAAAACCGTAGTTAACTTTGTATATTCATCCGAGGGAACATTTTTGTTTGCCATCGAAACACAGCATCTGAGTAAGTTTTACTCGCGGGGAAAAGTAAAAGCGCTGCAAAACTTCAGCCTTACCGTGGAACAGGGTAAGATTTTCGGCCTGCTGGGTCCAAACGGCGCCGGGAAAACGACCTTCATCAAAATCGTTTTGGGCATCATTCACCCCAACGGCGGAAAAGCCAGCATACTCGGTAAACCGATCACCGACTATAAGGTACATCGCCATATAGGTTATTTATCCGAGAAACATCATTTTCCGGGTTTTTTAACCGCGGGGCGGGTTCTGTATTACTTTGGTAAAATGAGCGGTTTGACCGGCAGTGCTCTGGAAAAACGCATGGATGAACTTCTGGAGCTGGTCAAATTGAGCGATTGGAAAAATCATAAAGTACGGGAATTCTCCAAAGGAATGCAGCAGCGTTTGGGGCTGGCCCACGCCTTAATAAATGATCCAAAACTTATTTTTCTGGACGAGCCCACGGACGGTATTGATCCGGTAGGCCGCCGGGAAATACGCGATTTACTTCAATTGTTACGAGATCAGGGCAAAACCATTTTTCTCAACTCCCACCTGCTTTCCGAAGTGGAACGTATTTCGGATGAGATAGCCATTTTAAAGGACGGCCGTTTATTAAAAAAGGGACCCGTTCATGAATTTTTGGCCGTTGACCGGCAGTATCAGTTAAAGATTGCCCAGGAAAAGAACACGCTGGAAGCGATTTGTCAAAAGATGTCGGTTACGTTATCACAAACCGACGGTGCGTTTATGATTTCCGTTAAGAACGATGAACAGCTTAACGAACTGATTGACCGTTTGCGCTCATCCAAAGTGCTTATCCGGGCCATCGTCCCCTATAAAATTTCCTTGGAAGATTTTTTCATCGATGTTATCGAAGAAAACGAGGGAGACGGCCAATGAAATTATGGAGCATCATTCTGCTCACCTTTCGGGAATCGCTGGCCAAAAAAACCTTTATGGCTTTTCTGGGTATTTCCACTTTTATATGCCTGCTGCTTATTTTCGCGCTCAATCTGGATATCGTGAACGGGATGCAGTCCAGCGTCTCTCTGTTTGGCCAGGATATAGAATCCGCCGCCGAAATAACCAAAATTTTGTTTGGTATCGAAAGCGGCATTGCCATTTTGCTGTTTAGCGGCGGTATATTTATGTCGCTTTTTGCTACCAGCAGTCTCGTTCCTTCCCTTTTACAGGAAGGTTACATCGATATTTTCATCAGCAAACCGGTCAGCCGGTTGGACATACTTCTTGGACGTTATCTGGGAGCGATTGTTATAGTAGCCTTGAATATTTTTTATCTGGTTATTTTTTCCGGCGCTATTCTTTCCATTAAAACGGGAATCTGGAACTGGGGATATTTATGGGCCGGCGTTATCATCGTACTCACTTTTGGGGCCCTGTTTGCCCTGATGACCTTCCTGAGTGTACTCAGCCGCAGCGGCCCTCTGTCGCTGATGATTACCTATCTGGTGTTATTCTTCAGCCCTATGCTGCTGGCCAGGGATGAAATTTATGCTCTGCTCTCTTCCCCGGTGTATGGTTACTTTTTTGACGGCTTGTATTATTTTTTACCCAAAACGGCTGAATTGGGCGTTATCTTGCAAAAGCTGGTAAGCAATCAGCCGGTGGAATCGTGGATGCCGTTGTGGTCTTCGATGCTTTTTGCTGTTTTTATGCTGGCCGTAACGGCTTATATATTTCAGAAAAAAAATTTTTAGGAGGAATTATGCCGCGCACCATTATCTATGTAATTATCCCGGTTTTTTTGCTGACTTTCTGGGCCTGCCGGCAGGATGAAACGACCGAGCTTAACCCGGCTGTTCAGCAGCAAATCGCCCTGTTGCCTGCGGATGCGGATGTATTGGGTTTTGCAGATATTCAGTCCATGCAAAAGAGCCGCTTTTTCGATTTTATCACCGATTCGCTCGACCGCGAACTTGATAACGATGAGGATTACAACGCGCTCATGCAAGAATTGGGATTGGATCTGAAAAAAGATTTATATCGTTTTTATTTTGCCGCCAATATGCAGGAAGAGGACAGTTTAAACGTGTTGCTTGTTCTTGACGGGAATTTTCAACAGGATAAAATACTGGCAAAAATAGAAGAGAAATCCCGGCCGAATGAAATAACGAAAACTGACTTCGGACCCTTCACTCTCTATTCCTTTCAAAAAAACAAAGCTTTTGCCTTTATCAACAATAAAAGTCTGGTTGCCGGCAGCGAAAATTGGGTGCGTGTGTACTTAAAAAAGCGTAGCGGGGCGCAGCCGGACCTGTCGCCGCAAATACAAGAGCAGTTAAAAACGCTTCCTTTTAAAGATCAATCCTGGTTACTGGCCCGGGTTGGCCAATGGACAAAAAAAATGGAACAAAAAAGCGATCATCCCCGATTAAAAGGGCTTTCCAGCTTGCAGAATATTGCCCTATCAATAAAAGCGGACGACCATTTGCGTTTCTTCGGCCTGGGACGTTTCGATGATGAAGAAAAATGCGAACTTTTTTACGACGCTTTTAAGGGATTGTTGGCTGCCGCCAAATTAACCTTAAGCGAAGATCGAACCGTTGTTGACATACTGAACAGTATCCGGGTGAACAACGACGGTAAACAAATCAGGATGCAATTCGACTTTAACCGCGAAGATTTACAAAAGCTTTTAGAGAGTAAACATACTCTGGCAACAAAAATATAACAGGAAGGAGAGTCCCCATGAAAAAATTCTTACCTGTCCTGCTTGTGCTGGCCTTGTTTACCTCCCTGGCACAGGCCGTGGATTACAATAAGAAACATGCCAAATCTTATTTAAATGGGGTGTTTGACAAGGTTGAGATTGATATCGAAGACGATGTTATCATCCTCACACCGCGCGACCGGGATGACGTGATTGTGGAAATAACGCCCGAATTCGAATTATACGTAAACGGCGATGAAGTGGAATTGACGGACGAACAGCAGGAAATCGTTAAAACTTATTACGAACAGCTTACGGAACTGATTCAATCCGCTACCTACATCGGTATGCGCGGAGCTAAAATCGGTGTACGCGGCGCCGCATTGGGCCTATCGGCCATGGTAAAAGTTGTGAAGCTGCTTGATGAAGACTACGATGAAGAAGATTTGGAACGGGAAATGGAAGCAGAAGCCGAAAAGCTGGAGGCTAAAGCGCAAGAATTACAGGAAGAGGCCGAAGAACTAAAAGTATTGGCAGAAAAATTGGAAAAAACACAAAAACGGTTCGAACAAGAAATTGAGCAGATCAGGGAACTGGATATGTTTTAAAGGTTTACCGTTCTTTATCCGGATTTTGGTTATATGACGCCGATTGGTTTCTGGCTATACTTAAAGTTTGCCACCGTTCCCCTGCAAAATATTTACCCAGTTGTACGATCTGTCCCACGTGGTAAGCTGTATGAGCCAGAGAACGGTGCAATGCTTTTACAACTGTAAGCTCTTTACCACGAATACGCACGATTTTATCCATATCCTCATCGCTTAACGATTGTAGGGTGGCGAAAAGAACAGACCAGCCTTCTTCCCAAATTTCCATAAGTTTTTCTTTGGAAAGGTTTTCCTGCTCGAATTCTTTATCCCTGTTACGCCAGTCTTTTTCACCATCGCTGGTTAAAAAATCCGTAAAACGGGATTTCAGATTACCGGAAATGTGCGAAATTAATATCGATAATGAATTGTTCTCTACTCCCGGTTTTTCAAAAAAACGATCCGGCGGAACTTGCCGAAACGTGCCCTCGCCCAACTCTTTATAACGCTGATATTCGATACGGATGGATTCTATAAACATAGATTACCCCGGTTTAAAATACACAACAGACCTGTTCAATGGGATGGCTTCTAATGTACGCCCGATACAACAAACATCCACTTTAAGCTGGAAATCACAAGTATTATACTTTTGCTATTTACACACATTTAAAGCAACAAAGGGATAAACAAATTACGGATGGGTAATTATTCCATTTTCCTTTAGAAAATGTTCAATATCTTCAAAAGCAAAGGGAAAATCGTTATGGCCGTATTCACCGGCAACAAAACGAGCCTGCGGAAAAGATTCGGCCAGGCGCTTGCCGTGGTAAAAGGGAATCACCTCGTCGTTGTAACCGTGCAAAATGAGCAGTGGGCCTGCATAGTTTTTCAAAGCGCGCAGGTTGTCAAAATCATCCCTCAACAGAAAACCGGGCACTAAATAATTTTTTGCGAAATCACGCAAGCGGGAAAAAGTGGATTGCAGAATGATAGCGTCCACCGCTTTCTGTTCGGCCATAGCGCAAACAGCGCCGCCGCCCAGGGATCGGCCGTAGGCTATAATTTTATCCGCTTTGGGACAATTATTCCGCACCCAATCATGAGCCGCCAGGAACACGGCAATAATACTTTGTTTGGACGGTTTGCCCTGCGAGCGCCCGTATCCCGGATATTCCACAGCCAGCACCGCACAACCCATCTGATTGAAAAACAGTATTTCCTGCATGTTATCATCAATTAATTCGTAATTGCCGTGCGCAAATATCACCAGCGGGTATCCTGCGGAATCAACCTTTGCGGGCTCGCGGTACCAGGCCTCTGTCTTACCGCTTTGAGCGGTTTCCAGCCATATCTTCCGAATATCCGGTGCAAACTGTTTCGATACCGGTTTATTTTTTATGAACTGGCCGGGAAAAATAAGCCAGCGCTGCAAAAGAAACAGCGCCAGCATGTAAAGCAGGTAAATCGCAGCCGAATAAAATATTATTTTTAGCACAAGTATAAAGCTCCGGGGACAGATATGGAATTAAAACAAAGAATAAGACAAACCAACAGCCAGCACCTGACGGATTTGACGTTTTTTACTGAATGTATGATTGTAGAACAGATTAAATGTATAACTTACTACAATATACTCGGCTATTTTTGCAGAAAAAACATTATCCCAATCCACATCCACCTTATTCAACGATGAAAAATCCGAAAACAGCAGCAGTTTGGAATTGAACAGAATGGTCTCGGTAATCTTCCATTTCAATTCGGTATTCGATTCTGCGCCGAACTGTACTTTGGTTTTCTCGATTTCCGTTGTAGCCGGATCATCGGCATAGCCGTTATACTTACTGGTTATGGTTTGTTTGGAAGCGGCACCCAGCCGGGTAACCAGCAGCTCCCCTTTGGTGTAAGAAAAACCGATACTTTGGGTAAAGAACCCCGGATCCATAAAAGCGGAAATAGCTACTTTCGGATCCATACTATAATCATAACCTGTTGTGAATTGCGTGCGCATTGTCGCCGAGGCGTAAGGGTTCAGGGATTCGGAAATTTTGTATGTGTAAGCGGTTTCCAGGTTTATCTCATCCGCCGCTTTTTTGGAAGCCTCGTCGCCGATCTGGGTCATACCGTAAGAAAGCTTTGCGCTGCTGCTCCAGTTATAATTGGGCATATCCTTAATAAACTTAGCATTTACATCGGCCTGGATGAGCCATGAATTTTCGCCGCCCCGCGTCCAGTTATCGAACTGGGTTTGCGAAAAGTTGAGGATGCCAACAGCCTCTTTCTTCCAGCCAAATTCGGTTTTTTTATCTTTGTTATCCTGGGCAAGTACAAACCCTGCTGCAAACAATACGAAAATGAGTAACTTGGTCAATCGCATTCTTCCTCCTTTAAATTAGTGTTTTTAAGTTTAGTTGTTTGCCGTGTAAATTGTGATGATATGTTATTTAGTGAGGTCTATTTTTCCTTCATAATTAAAATCCAAAGGAAAATTTCTTAATATCGGCAGCGGGGATCCCACTTCCGCCCCGCCGGACAAGCGGTAATTCAGTTTATTTCCATTGTTGATCAAATTAAGAGCTGATTTTCCGATTTCCAAAAAATTTAGCGCGATGGGTACGGATAAAGTCGCCTTTCCTTTTTGCGGAACAGAGGTCGGTTTCTTAATCTGTCCTTGCACCCATTTTTGCCCGGCAACCCGAAAATCATATTTAAAGCGGTTTAGGTTTACATCAAAACCGTTGGGATTGTCTATCTGCAAAACGAGCTGCAAATCGGCGCCGGTAAATCCGAGATTCTTCAATTTAAGCGCCTGTAGTTTTACCCCAGGTAATTTGATTGTGGGCACAGAGCCTTTAGTTTCTACAGGTACCCGCACTTTTCCCAAAACAGGCAGATCAAAATTGAGACCGGTTTTTAGAGCATACGTAATATTGTCTTCTTTGGCCAGGGCTTTGTATGTTTTATAAATATCCGTAAAGTTTAAACTAAGGGGCAGCTGTACGCTGGATGTCCCTTGCGCCGCTATCTTTAGTGTTTCATTCCGGTTTCCTTTTAAAAAGGATTGATTGTTAAGCAACAGATCATAGTCGAAGCCGGCCAGAGTTATGCCGACTCTGTTGGGGTTGGAAACGGCAATATCGAAAACAAGGTCGGCCTTCTCGATGGACAAGTCGGTAATTTTCACATTGCTTATTTTGGCCTGCGGATTCTTAATATCCACTGCTTTAAGCAGCTGCTGCATCTGGGTGCAGGAGAATGCTAATAATGCGACCACTGACAATATTAAAACCGTATTAAAATATCGTAATTTAAAAGTTATTTGCATTCAAAACCTTCCTTGCAAATTAAATTGATAACCGAACTATTTTTAGCCATAACCAGGCCCAAAAAACAGATTACCCGATTATTTTCCGACGGAGTAACTCCCTATTCTAAAATATAAAGGACGGGACGGTAAAAGACTGCCATCCCGTTCTCAGGATAGAGATTTTCAATTTTACTGTAATTGTGATGTACAATGCGGACAGCGGGTAGCCTTAATAGGAATTTCTGTTAAACAGTAAGGACAGTTTTTTGTCGTCGGTTCCGCCGGAGGCGCCGGTTCTTCTTTTTTCTTCATTTTATTCATTCCCTTTACAACCATAAAAATTGCAAATGCAATGATAATGAAATCAATTACCGTATTGATAAAAATGCCGTATTTCAGCAAAACAGCCGGTGTATCACCGACGGCTTCCCGAATAGTAATCGCCAGGTTGCTAAAATCAACACCGCCTAACAAAACGCCAATTGGCGGCATAAGAACATCTTTTACAAAAGAGCTTACTATTTTCCCGAACGCTCCTCCAATGACGATACCGATTGCCATATCTACTACATTTCCGCGCATGGCAAATTCTTTAAATTCCTTCATCATAGACATAAAAACCTCCTTTTAATATATTAGGTTGAGTTAGGTTGTTTGTTCTAAATCTTTTTCAGCATCTACTAATTGTTTTGAATAAGGTGCACATCCTGCTGCGGATAAGGAATGGAAATATTTTCTGCATCAAAGGTTAATTTGACTTTTTCGTGCATATCAAAATAAACGCCCCAATAGTCTGCTGCATTCACCCACACCCGCATTACGAAGTTCACCGAGCTATCAGCCAATTCGGAAACGGCAATGGTTGGCTCGGGGTCCTGAAGGATGCGCTGGTCTTCGCGGGCAAGACGCGTGAGTGTTTCTTTGGCTTTTTTCAGGTCATCGTCATATCCGATACCAAACACCATATCCACGCGGCGTTGGGGTTCTTTGGAAAAATTGGTGATGCTGCCGGAAGAAAGCCCGCCATTGGGAATGATAACCACCTTGTTATCCGGTGTGTTGAGAACGGTGTTGAATATTTGAATTTCCTTAACCGTACCCATGTACCCTTGCGCTTCGATAAAGTCACCAACTTTAAAAGGTTTGAACAGCAGGATGAGTACGCCGCCGGCAAAATTGGCCAAACTGCCCTGTAAAGCCAGGCCGACAGCCAAACCGGCAGCACCCATAATTGCGACAAATGACGTGGTTTCAATTCCCACCATGGAAGCTACACTGATCAATAAAAGCACTTTTAAGATTATGCTAATCAGGCTAGCTAAAAATTTCTGTAAAGAAATATCCACTTTGCTGCGTTCCAGCGCTTTGTTGGCGCCCTTAACTACAAATTTGATGATCCACAAACCGATAACCAGAGTAAGCAGAGCCAGTAAAAAACTGGGCGCATATTGCATGATCATTTTGATCGCTAAATCGGTATATACCTGCACTTGTTCCATTTTGTATCCCTTTGTTATATTAATTGGATGCCTGATAGGTATTGGTATTAGATTTAAAGCCTGGTCTGATAAGTTATCCGCCTTTGGAAATCACATTCTAAACCGGCGTGAACTATGAAGTTATAAATCTAAAATTATATGATACCTACCGCAACTACAAATTACATTTTTTTAGAATTTGTTTAGTGTTTGGATTTTGTGAATATTGATATTTGTCTATAAAATGTATCACCGGCAAATCCCACTGTTCGGCCATAAGTCTCAAAGAGACGCTTACTTCTTCTTGAATATCCGTATTTGTTTCTTGCATATATAAAGCAACAATTTTTAAAAGTTCAGGAATTTGCAGAGTAAGCATCTTAGCCGTTCTCGTTATTAGAAGTATCCCGATGAGTCGGTTCCATTTAAAATCGCTTACGGCCCATTCTTTAAAAGTTTCTTTCCATATTTCTACCTGATGGGGTACTAGTTTTGATAATGAAAAACTTAATTCATTGCAGACGATGCGGTTATCAATCCTCCAGAGTAATGTTTTAATATTTTCTATATCTGTCGTAGTGTTCTCAGAATACACCTCGGGCATTAAATGGGCGGCGATGCGGTTTAGAACCAACTGCCGGCTCCACCATAATTTGAGAAATATTTTCTCCAAATCATATTTTTCCCTTTTGGCGGTTTTCTTGATAATAGTTTTTATCCGGATAATCTGACGACGATTCAGTTTTAACGGCTGGCTGCCGTCGGATAAGCACGTTTCCTGCTCGACTTTATTCTCACAACAGGGAAAAATACTAAACTGATAATCCGCTTTTTCTATGCATTTCAATAAATCGTTTATAATATCCGCATGAATCATAATTAAACTATCTCCCCTGAAAAAGGCGGCGGAAAAACCCGCCGCCCGAATATCTCAAGCTATTTAATCCTATAGAACTCAATGCGGCGGTTTTTGGCACGGCCCTCTTTGGTGTCGTTCGGAGCGATGGGACTATCCGGTCCGAAGCCGGCTGTTTTAATGCGGTCGCTCTCCACTCCGCTTTCAAC
The DNA here is from genome assembly GCA_011369465.1 of Caldithrix abyssi. GTDB lineage: Bacteria > Calditrichota > Calditrichia > Calditrichales > Calditrichaceae > DRQG01. The sequence continues at coordinate 10,807 of DRQG01000092.1, read as the reverse complement.
CAGATATTTTTTAACAGAATCCGCACGGCGTTGAGAAAGCTTTACATTATTTTCATATTTACCGGTATTATCCGTATAACCGCGCACCTCAATCTCGATCTCAGGATTCTCTTTGAGAGTTCGTACTACCTTATCCAGAATGGTTTTGGACGAGGCCGTTAAAGTGGCGCTTCCGGTTTTAAACTGAATGCCGGGCAGCACAATTGCCTGACCTTTTTGCACGGCCACTTCGGGTTTGGTATCGGGGCAGCCGTCTTCATCGTCAAAACCGTTTTTCGTCTCCGGCTTGTCGGGACATTTGTCGTTTACATCAAGAATACCATCGGCATCATTATCAGGATCCGGTTTACCGTCGGCATCTTCGAATCCGTCCATATCCTCCGCTTGATTGGGCGCGGCGTCTTTTACATCCGGGATACCGTCGCCGTCATTATCGGGATCGGGACGACCGTCTTCATCTTTATAGCCGTCCGGGTCTTCGGGATCCATAGGCGCCAGGTCCTGTACGTCGGGTACACCGTCCTGATCGTTATCCAAATCCGGTGCGCCGTCCTGATCCTGAAAGCCGTCTTTGTCTTCCGCATGCAGGGGGTCCGCATCCTGGCTGTCGGGAATACCATCGTGATCGGTATCCTTTGGCTCTCCCAAACTTATATTCAAGCCCAAAGTGGCGGCCAGCCAGCCGTCGCTGTTATCGCCGCGGTTAATGTCATCCAGCCAGTCCGTTCTGGTAAAATTATACACGGCTTCGGCATTAAGGGAAAACATTTCGCTAACAAAATATTCCAGACCCACACCTAAAGGGATGGCAACATCCTGTTTTTGATAATGGCCGGCAGCAGCCTCGGGCAAAAGATTACCGTTTTTATCCTTTGGCCGGTTTTCGAAGCCCAATAAACCGGCTGTTAAATACGGGTTGAGAGATGAAGACGGCAGCAGTTTAAAACGCAGGCTTAAACCGATCGCCGTCATTTCATTTTTAAAATAGTCCTGTCCTTTTTCTGCTGAAATGGTCGGCTTGTTGTACTCGAAGCCTAAAGCCATATAGTCGCTGAACCACCAGTGCACGGTTACTCCATAAGTTACACCGGTTTTGGCACCGTCGATATCGCCCATGTATTGGGTGATACCGCCTTTGAGACCAACTCCAAACTTGCCGGCTGTTTCATCGGCAAAGAGAGCCGCCGTCAGTAGTAAAACAGACGCATAAATTAAGATTGATTTGGACATCTTGCCTCCTTTTGTTTATGATGAGTTGACGTTGGAAAGAGGCTTAATGTATTGTCAAAGAACGTGCCAACACTTTATAATATATTTTGTACAGACATAATACACTGTTTTTAAAGGGGTTGCAAATTATATGCAAACGTGAAAAAAAATACAGAATTTCAGATATATGTTATTTCACCCGGTGTGTGCGTCAAATCACTTAAATTATAGTCAAACTTTATTGGTAGGATTGAAAATAGAACTATCTCCCGGTATATTTTTCCAGACGGTAACGCAAGGCATCCCGGCTAAGCCCCAACAAGCGCGCTGCTTTACTTTTGTTGCCATCCGCTTGTTCCATTGCCGAAAAAATCAGATTGCGTTCCAGTTCTTCCAGGGAAAGGCCTTGCGGCGGCAGTTGCCATTGGGTTTCTTTTTTTACCGGTGGCTTTTGGGTGATCAGCAAATCTTCTTCATCCAGATATTTACCTTCGCTGAAAATCATAGCGCGTTCAATAACATTGCTCAATTCCCGCACGTTACCCGGCCAGTTATGGCGGAGTAATTTGTTTTCGGCCGCCGCCGTAAATCCTTTTACTTTCTTTTTAAAGCGCCGGTTGTATATCTCGACAAAGTGCCTTGCTATCAGTACAATATCATTATCCAATTCGCGCAGCGGAGGCAAATCGACGGATACAATAAACAGTCGGAATAATAAATCTTCACGGAATTTTCCTTCGTCCACCATTTTCCGTAAATCACGGTTTGTAGCGGCAATTAAGCGCAAGCGTACTTCCTTTTCCTGGTTGCTTCCCAGTCTGCGGAAACGACGCGTTTCCATAAAAGAAAGAAGTTTGGCCTGTATTTTGAGCGGTAATTCACCGATTTCATCCAGGAACAGTGTTCCGCCATCCGCTGTTTCGATAAGCCCTTTACGGCTGGTAAATGCGTTGGTAAAAGCGCCCCGTTCATAACCGAACAGTTCACTTTCCAGTAAAGTTTCGGGAATGGCGGCGCAGTTTATTTCCACAAATGGCGCCTCTTTCTGAGCGGCCAACGTATGGATGGAACGGGCTACCAGGTTTTTACCCGTACCGCTTTCACCCTGCAAGAGAATGGTCGTAGTAGGGATACGGGCAACTTTTTCGATGGTTTGGCGAATTTTTTTTATGGACGGCGAATTGCCCAGCAAACTGTGACGTCCGGTAGGGCTAAAACCGTCCAGAAGTGTTTGCAGGACAACCAATTCCCGTTCTTTTTGCACCAGCGCCTGTTCCAGCTCCGCCTCACGGGTTACATTACGGATAACACAATACAATCGCTTGTCCGGACGTTTGGCAACAAAAAAAACGAAGGTAAAATAGACGGTGGTTTTGGGGCTAATATTCCGGTTGACAAAGGGCAGAACTATTTTTTTCTTTCCTGAAAGGAAGGCTTCCTCTAAGGCGGGTTCCAACCCTACCGATTCCGGCACGATATCGGCTAATGTTTGCCCGCTTCTATGGTTCGCTTCCGGGAAAAAAAGACGAAAACGGCGGTTGGCTTCAATTAAATTAAATTCGTTATCAAAAACCGCAAAGGCCAAATCCGCAGCCTGAAATATTTTATCGAGAATAAGTTTGTCCATTTATACGTTCTCGATCAGCTTATCATAAAGGTAATTGAATATTTCCTGTACGTTTGAGCCGTCTTTGGCGCTGGTAAGGTAAAAATCGCTCCCGATTTCTCCGGCGATACTTTTCATCGCTTTTTCCGTACTTTGCAGATCGGGTAACAGATCGCTTTTGTTTGCTGCTAATACAAAAACCGCCTGAGGGTTGATGGCAGAGAAGCGCTGTATCAAACGAGGAATTTGGCTGAAGGTATCAGGCCGGGTAACATCACCCACTACGATGGCTGCAGCGGCGCCGGTGTAATAATTTTTTACAACCGGATTACCTGCTTCGATGCCTTCGATATCCCAGATGAGCATACGCAGAGTTGGATGCTTATCCGCCGTGGATACATCTTTTTGGGCAACGCGCACACCGATAGTGGAAAGATAGTCTTCACTGAAGCGGTTGTACACAAAGCGTTGTACCAGACTTGTTTTACCGACTCCAAAGGAACCGAGAAGACAAATTTTCTTTTTAAGTTTTGGCGGATTCATTTGTTAATCCTCAATGCGCAATTCAACACGGCGGTTTTTTGCCCGGCCTGCCCGGCTGGCGTTATCCGCAATGGGATGTTTACTGCCCATTGCAACGATTTGCAGCTTACTCTGCGGAACACTTTTAGCCGATAAGTAGGAATAAACCGCTCCGGCCCGCTGGCGTGAAACACGTATGTTGGCTTTTGCGCTCCCTGTATTGTCTGAGTGGCCCAGGATCAGAAGCCGTTTAAATGGTATCTGTTTTAGCCACAACGCCACCGAATCGAGCTGCGTTTTTTGTTCGGCATTTATTTGATAGGTGCCCTGTTTAAAATAGAGTACGGTCGATTGTATTTTCCCGCGTAACACTCCGGCGGCAGACGTCCTGTTTTCTACCAATAGTTCGTTGATAATAACAGGGTACCCGGTAACTTCCGCTGCAACTGCGCTCACCTGCCGGCGCAAATTTTCCGAGGCCACTTTACCGCGGATAATCAGCACACCTGCTTCATCAATCAGCTTAAAAGGAGCGGATTTAGTCGTAAAACCGGTTCCCGCTTTTTTATTAACGGCTGTAATAAAGCGCTTAAAATCCACCTTTGGCTGGCGGGTGAGCATTTGACCGGACGGCGTTGGGGCTGGTGGCGGCAAGGGTTCATAAAAAACCCCGAAATACAGCAGGGCAAACAGAACAGCGGCAACGATCAGGTACAGCCAGCCCAGCGGTTTACGTTCCTCTTCCTGCGTATTTACGGAAGAATCGAAGGAGCTGATCATTCTCTGCATGAGCGGCCGGCAATCCGCGAAAGCCTCCGTGTTCCCTTCAAACTCGCGCAGCAGCCGTCCAAACCGCTTCTGTATTTTTTGGGTTGTTTCGTTCAGGACGGCGTAAAATTGATTACCGGGTACGCCCGAAACCACAACGGCCAGATAAAATTTCCTTCCGCTCTCCAAAATGATCTGAAAATCGTTGTATTGTATTTCGTTTACCTGCTCTTCCCTTTCGGTACGGAAAGCGGCTGCCGCAAAATCCCGTATGGCAGTAAGCATACTGGCAATGATATCCTGATCGTCGGAGGCCAGCGGTTGTGTGCCCGAAACATGCTCGATAAGCAGGCCGGTGTCGCGATGGATTAAAAAAATTTCGTGTACTGCACAGGGTAAAGCTTCTTTTAACAACAACTCGGCCTCAGGTACTCCGCTTATCCTGGCCCGCAGTTTGTTAAAAAGCAGTTGAAAGGAGAGCGCTTTATCAATTTTTTCATTGACTAACCGAACCAAATTCTTCATGGCTTCGGTAACGGATTTGCGGATGGTTGCCCCTATAACCGGATAAAGCGCATCTACCACCTCATCTTTTGCTTCGGAAATTTGCTTTTTGATGGCCGATCCGATTACAGGCGCCAAAACCCGGGCCATATCCTCTTTGGAACGGGCTATCTGATCGCTCAACGCTTCACTGATAACCGGCTTTAAAGCCTCCAGCAATTTCTCTTTGTTTTCAAAGTCGCCGCGCAGTTTATCCAGCTCTTTTTCCAGGCGGCTAATCCTCTGCTGGTCGGGTTCCAGTAAAATGGATTTTAATCTGTTAAAGGCTTCATCCGCGGAATGGGAATCACTCTTCATGCTGTTCCGTTTCAGGCAATTTAACTTAGATTTTCTTTTATACGCCGCCCGGTTTCAATCAGATATTCCCCCAGGGTTTCCCGGTCAACTTTAACGGTTTCCAGTTGTTCCAGGCGTTCTATAATGGTTTTTATTTGTGTCTGTAAACTTTGCTCCGTGGATTTCAGGCTTTCGGTCTGTCCCTGCTGCAATTCGGCCAGAGTTTTTTGTGTTTGCTCCTGTTGCGCGGCCAGTTGCTTATGTAAACTATCCAGTTGTTTATGGATATCCCGAATCTGATCGTTCACTTTGGCCATATCTTCGCCGACAATGAGATCCCGGATTTGAGCAATACCGTTTGATCCCAGGTTTTCTTTTGATGACATAGATTATTCTCCAGTATCTTGTCTAATCATACCATTTTAATAATTGAATTATTTCATTATTTATACAAACAATACGCTCGTGCTTATATATATCCAATGAGTTAGTGATTCTAAATCCAACTTTGAAATATTAAAAGATGTGAAGTTAAGTGTTTAATATAAGAAAAAATCGGGCGCTTGTGCAACTCAGTAATATTTTACCGCTTCATTCATTCTGAGTCGCTTTAAAGGTTATGAATATGTCATTTTTTATATCCCGATATAAGAAAGTATGTAAAATTGCAAGCTCTAAAGTAACATGCTCATTCCGGCCCGGCCTGGCGAGATCGGAATGAAGCTGTTCCACCCAGCGGTTAACAAGTTGTCGTTTATGTTATTCCCCCCGCCCTTCGGGCGGATAAGAATAAACGAATCCCATATTCAGAAGTTTTTTGCCTTTTTATAAGGTAACCCCGGGTATTTGTTTCGTCAATTCTTTGAATTAGGTAAGAAGTCTTCTTAAATTGGCGTTATCCTTTTACCCGTATCTTTTCCATTTCATATACTTTGAGGAATTGAGCGTATGCTGATACTTAAGTTTCTTGCCAAATTGATCAAAATTTTGCGTTCCGGCGCCACCCCCGGCCAAATTGCCGCCGGTTTTGCATTAGGCATGATAATGGGACTCACTCCATTGTGGACATTGCACAATTTTATTGTACTCTTGCTGCTTGTTGTGTTTAATGTTAATCTGAGTGCCGCCATTTTCAGCTTTGTCCTGTTCAGCGGTTTTGCCTATCTGCTTGATCCGCTTTTTCATAATCTGGGATATTTTCTGCTTGTCAACATTCCTGCGTTAAAGCCCTTTTGGACAACCTTGTACAATACGCCGGTCATTGCTTTAAGCCGCTTTAATAATACGGTAGTTATGGGCAGTCTGGTAAGCGCCCTGGTTTTATTACCTTTCGCTTTTTGGGGCATGCGCTCATTTGTAATAATTTACCGCGAAAAATGGGATCCTAAATTACAAAAACTCAAGATTGTTCAAATGGTAAAAGGGTCCAAATTGTATGGTTGGTATGAAAAGATAAAAGAGTTAGGAGAATAAATGGTGCGTAAAAAAGGTGTGCTATCCTTACTTATTCTGGTCGGGCTGTTTTTTCTACTCAGCTATTTTTTAACCGACCGCTGGTTGGAGTCCAGGCTGGAAAATTTGGGTGAATCCATCATTGGCGCGAAAGTGGAAATCGACGGACTTAATTTTTCTTTTACTCAGGTTCTGGTATCCTGGGAGCGCCTGCAGGTAACTGACCCGCAAAAAACCATGCAAAACATGTTAGAAACCGGCGTTTGCCGTTTCGATATGGAATTTTGGCCGCTGCTTTCCAAAAAAATTATCATAGAAGATTTCCGTATCGAAAATCTGCGCACCGGGACGCCGCGCGAAACCGACGGTAAGCTGCCGGAGCCTCCGCCGGAGGAACCCGGCTATATTGATGATTTCATTTCAACCACCGTTGAAAAGCTTAACAAAGAGGTTGCCCCGGAACTACCCGTAACCTCTTTGGACTTTAAGCAGGGGTTGAATGTGGACAGCCTTATGCGGGTTTTGGACTTAAAATCGCCGGAACGCATAAAAGCCCTGCAAAAAGAATTGAACAATACCTATAAGGAATGGCAAACCAGACTTTCCGACCTCACTTTTGATAAAGACCTGAAAAAAATAGAAAATCAGGCCAAAGCGATTAAACCGGATCGGATTAAAACTCTGGATCAGGTACAAAAGACCATTGTTCGGGTTAACGAAATAAAGACCACGCTCGATAAAATCAACCGTCAAATCAATGCATCCAAATCAGCTTTTACTAAAGAGCTGGAACAAACAGGCCGGCAGCTTACTCAAATAGATGACTGGATTGCCGAAGATTATGCCCGCGCCATGTCCTTGGCCAAACTGCCGGATTTTTCCCTGCAAAACATAGCCGGTATGTTGTTCGGACGTCAGATAGTCAACCGTGTTTCGCAGTATCTATCCTATGTGGGTACTGTTCGCCACTATGCCGCCCTGCTGCAATCCGGTCAACCTAAAAAAGAAAAACCGCCGCGGTTGAAGGGACAGGATATTCGCTTTTACGAAGAAAATGCCCGGCCCGATTTTTGGATTAAACAAATTCTTATTTCCGGCCAAACCAACGACGGTCTTCCTCTGCAGGGAGAAATAGTAAACATTACTTCCAATCAAACTATTATTGGCCAACCCACCTCCCTTACCATAAAGGGCGGAAAGGAAAAGAGCATACATTTTAACCTCAACGGCGTACTGGATTATCGTAAAGAGATTCCGCAGGAAAAATTTCGTCTGCAATACGCCGGTTTTTCACTTGCCGGCACCCGTTTGAGCGAATCCCCTTTATTGCCCAACACAATTCGCAAAGGATACGGAACACTGGATTCCAGGCTGGATTTAACGGGGGCGCAACTTTCCGCAAAGGTAAAATTTACAGCCCGGGATGTTCAATTCGACTTCTCGTCATCAAAACCCAAAAAAAAATTAGAGCAAATATTGCAGGAAGCATTGAGCGGAATCCGCTCTCTGGACTTTGCCGTGAATATTTTTGCCGATAGCAGCCACTTGCGTTTTTCCGTGCAATCCTCGCTGGACAAAATACTGGCCGACCGCCTAAAAGGCACCGTCAGCCGTGAATTGGAAGCGGCAAAAAAACAGTTGAAAGATCGGATTGATAAAGAAGTCGGCAAATACAAAAATGATGCCTTAAAGCTGGCAGATAAAAATGAAAAAGAAATCCGGGCGAAAATTGCCGAGTATGAACAGCTTTTAGAGGATCAAAACAGGCAAATCAATCTACAACTTAAAGAGATCGAAAAGAAGATTGATGAGCAAAAAAATAAGCTGGGCAAAGACGTGGGTAAAAAGATAATGGATCTTTTCAAATAGAGGATATTATGCAAACGAATGATTTTCTGAAACAGCGGCTGATTTCTCTGGATGTATTCCGCGGGGCGACCATTGCGGCAATGATTTTGGTAAACAATCCGGGTTCGTGGAGTACGGTATACCCACCGTTGCTCCATGCCGAATGGCATGGCTGGACCTTTACCGATTTGATTTTTCCTTTCTTTTTATTCATCGTAGGTGTAGCCATAGTTTATGCTTTGGGACGCCAAATGGAAAAAGGCGTCTCTTTGGCAGTTATTTATAAAAAGATTGTACGGCGCACCTTAATTCTCTTTTTGTTGGGTCTGTTTCTCAACGGTTTTCCTTATTATGATCTTTCAACGCTGCGCATACCCGGTGTACTGCAACGCATAGCTGTATGTTATTTTTTCAGTTCCGTTATTTTCCTGCACTTTAAAAAGAAGGGGCAAATCGGCTGGGTTTTCGTTCTGCTGTTGGGTTACTGGGCATTGATGGAGTGGATTCCTGTTCCCGGAGTGGGCGCCGGCTCCTATGCCCGCGGCGCTAATTTATCTAATTATATAGACAGTATACTCCTGGGTAGCCATGTCTGGAAATCCAGCGCGCCCTGGGACCCCGAGGGCATTTTGAGTACCCTGCCGGCCATTGCCACCACCCTCATCGGTGTGCTGACCGGTTCCTTCTTAAAAAGCAAGCGGGACGCCAAAGATAAATCCATTTATATGCTTATCTCCGGTAACGCGCTTTTTCTGCTGGGCAGCATCTGGCACTACTGGATGCCTGTAAATAAACAAATTTGGACCAGTTCCTACGTGGTATTAATGTCCGGTCTGGCGCTCATTGTTTTGGGAACTTTTTACTATCTGATTGACGTTCGCAAAATTCAATGGTTCACCAAACCGTTTGTGGTGTACGGAGCAAATGCCATAACCGTCTTTGTCCTTTCGGGCATTGTGGGCCGGCTGCTGTATATCATAAAATTTACCGATCAGTCCGGTAAAGCCGTTACGCTGAAAACCATTATTTATAAAAACCTTTTTACGTCATGGCTCAGCCCGTATAACGCTTCGCTGGCCTATGCGCTTTGTTTTATTGCTTTAACCTACCTGGCTATGTGGCTTTTATACAAAAAGAAAATTTTTATAAAAATCTGAAAGAGGGTTCGCACACCTTTTCTGTTTTCCATTTTGTTTTAACATTTAGCCAGTGGATGTTTTACTCATCCACTGGGTTTTTTCAATAACCCTGTGGTGGAAATCCCCCAATTTTCAAAAATGCTTCACACCGAAGTATAGCAGTTAGTTTATTTAGCACATTATTTTTTATCGAGTTACATAAATCCTCTTTTTTGGCACGGTACTTGTCTAATCTGTATCTTCGGAAAATGAAAAAGGAAAAATCTAAGGAAGGTAATTCAAATGGATTTCTATGAGGAATACTGGGATATTTATAACCAGATAAAACAAAACATGTTTTATGAACAAGAAAGCAATGCTATTCATTCATACAACGGGAAGTATCTTATCCCGGCACTTAAAAAAAATAAGCAGCATACAACAGACACTACATCCCATCATCAAATTACAACCCAGGGAATTGCTCATGACATTAATAATATGCTATCGGTTATTATGGGATACCTGGATATTATCCTGACAAACGACGAGTTAAGTAAAAACGATCAGCAATATTTATTTAAAGCACTCGAAGCTTCCCAAATGCTGAAAGAACTGAACAGCCTTTTGTTGAAAGGGGAATCGGATACGAAAAGATGTAACAGCATTCAGTCGATTTCCGAGCTGATAAAACAAACGATTGAAGTTATGATAGGTGTAAATACGGATATCACCTGGGATATATCCTATGATTCTGATGTTGAGCCTTTCCAAATATTCTGTGTCCATTTCAAACGCATTATACAGAATTTGGTAAAAAATGCCATGGAAGCTATGCCTAACGGTGGCCATCTCTCCATACAGCTTAATAATGTCATCATGGATAAGGAACTTCCCAATGGCTATCAACTCGGAAAATATGTGCAGGTTTCCATTCGCGATGAAGGATGTGGCATTCCGCTCGAGCTTCAGAAAAATCTATTTAAGTCAGGTATTACTTCCAAAGAGAATGGCAACGGCCTGGGTTTGAGAATTACCTATTATTTAATTCAACTAAATAACGGATTCATCAATTTTCAATCCGAACCGAACTCCGGGACTATATTCAATTTATATTTTCCCGCATTGCTGTCCAAAATAAACCGGAGTTAGGCTAAGATTTGTTGTAAATATTTATATTACATGCTGTGAGTTTCCGTTGTGAGAGGTGCTCATCTGTTAATTCTTACGCCGCGGCATCATGCGGTCTCTACAATCCGGACATATACCGTGGCTGACATGAACGCCATGCTCACAACAGTCCTCATTTTTTGTATGCCAGGCTTCTTTTTGATGTGCTTCCATATCCGGATTTTTTACTCGCTGACACCAGGCACAGATATATACAATTCCAACAAAAGTTGCAGTATTTCTATCAGCTCGTTTTTCAATAATTCGATTCATC
>DRQG01000091.1 GCA_011369465.1 Caldithrix abyssi | reverse complement strand
TCCGCAGGATACAACCCTCGACACGTTGTCCGTGGGAATTACGGATACCACCATGGCGGATTCATTGCAAATGGTGGCAGATACTTCCGGTATAAATCAACAACCGGAACCGGTGATGCAATTGGCGTATAGCGATGCCGATAGCATCGTCTTTTTCCGCAAAACGATTGAAATCGAAGGCACACCCGTATCCGGCATCATCTATATAACTGCAGATAACGATTTTCGGGTTTATTTAAACGGAGAATATCTGCTGGATGATGAATTGAACGATTACGCCGTTTTGGACACGATCGATTATTACACATTTCAGGATTTTCTGGAACCCGGTAAAAATGTATTTGCTGTGGATGTGGAAGACAAAGACCATACAAGAGAAGGCTTGAAATTTTATGCCTTCATAGAAATATTGCCTTTGGATATAACAAAAGCGGCGGCAGAAAAAGCTAAAGTAGAAAAGTTATATGTCGATCCTCAATTACTCCGAAGAATCAATATTTTGAATAAAAATCGATTAATTCCCAAATTATCAGCGGAGCAGAAATAATGTTAACAATAAAAAAGTTGTCGTTTATTGTGGTATTTGTTTTATCCTTCTCCGCCACAATGTATGCCCAGCAAGCCGATACCACAGCGGCGCCGGCGGATGAAAATCAGATCATTGAACTGGGGGTAAGCGAAATCAAGGTCAAAGTGGAAGCGCCTCAGGTTACCTTATTCAGTGATCGATTAGAGCCGGAATTTGACGAGGTTCATCTCGAAAAATCATTTTTTAGAGAAATTGTAGGGCAGGGAGAGCAATTGAAATTCGATCGAAGAGATGTAGAACAGTTGTCCGATCGAATCGACATAAATAGACTGTTAAAGAAAGCAAGATAACCATTTAGAATGGAGGGTTTCGTTCATGTTCTTATCACAATTTGGTGAAGCATTTGGCTGGTCGGTTGACGGTTCGTTTTTTATGTACGCAATCGCTTTGTTCGGAGCGCTTGCTGCGGCCATAGCCATCGAAAGAATTTACTACATTGTTATTCGTTCCAATGTAAATGCCGATAAATTTATGGCTGAAGTCCGTAAATTGGTTGCCGGCGGAAATATGGATCGTGCCATTGCCCTTTGCGAACAGGGCAAGCAAAAAGCGCTGCCTTTTGTAGTATTGCGCGGTTTAAAACGGGCCAATGAGAGCGATACGCTGGATTTCCGGGCCATCCAGAACGCTGTGGATGAAGGCACCCTGGAAGTTATTCCTAAATTGAGAGAGCGTACCAATTATCTTTCTATGCTGGCCAATGTAGCCACCCTGACCGGTCTTATGGGAACGATTTACGGTCTGATCTTATCCTTTGCCGCTGTTGGTAGCGCCGGTGTTTCCGAAGCGGATAAAAGTCGTTTGCTGGCCCGTGGTATCTCTACGGCTATGAATACAACGATTTTCGGTTTGATGGTTGCTATTCCTACTCTGATTGCCTATACCTACATTTCCAATCGTACCAACAAAATTATAGACGAACTGGATGAACATTTGGTTAAGTTAATCAACTTAATAACCGGCAACAGATAATCCTATCGAGGAATTGAGTTATGGCTTATAAACCATCAATGCGTGGGAAGGGCGAATTTCTCGATATCGAATTGGATATTCGTCCGGTAATGAATCTTATGGTTGTGCTGATTCCTTTGCTTATCGCCAGTGCAGAGTGGGTAAAACTTGGCGTTGTGGAAATCAATGCGCCACCCGCTAAAGGACCGTCCGGCGGAGCAGGTGAAGGCGAAAATCAGGATCAGGCCAAAGAGAAGGAAATGAAACTGGGCCTCAAAATCGCCATTGCACATGACGGAATTACCATAGGTAATGCGCAGGCTTTGCTGGAGGGAGAGCAGGGCGAGGGACCAACTGTTCCGCTTACTGCAGAAGGAAAATACGATTTTGAGTTACTTAAGAAGAAGCTCATCGAAATCAAGAAGAAGATTAAGGGAAAAGGATTTAAGGACGAAGATCGCGTTGTGCTAACCGCATCCGCCGATATTGAATATCAAACCATTATTACGGTGATGGATTATGTTCAGACCTATGAAGATGAAAACGGAGACATTGTAGCCCTTTTTCCGCAGATAAATTTCGGCAGTATTTTACAATAACAATTTGAAGTAACAGGAGTAATACTCTAATGGCATTTCAACCATCAAAATCGAAGAAAAACCTAACCAAGGAAGAAGGTACATTGAATATGAACTCCATGATGGATATGATGACCATCATTCTCTTGTTCCTTCTTAAATCCTTCTCTACCGAAGGAGCTCTGGTTACGCCCTCCGAGGAATTACGGCTACCTGTATCTCAGCAAGGTGAAAAACCTAAAAAAGAACTCAATGTTACCGTTTCCAAAACAATGATTCTTGTTAATGATCAGGTGGTTGTCCCCGCATTAAATGAGATACCGAAAGACCAGATGATTATTTCTCCGCTTGCAGCCAAACTGGCAGAATATGCACAACAGGAAAAAGACCTGGAAATAGAAGTAGGCAAAGAATTTACTCACGAAGTAAATATTCAAGGTGATGAGAACCTACCCTTCGAAATACTGTTTAAAGTAATGTTTACCTGTAGTAGAACCGAGTTTTATAAAATGAGGTTAGTAACCATAAAAAAGGGTTAAGACGAGAATAAATCAATAAGAAAGAAAGAGTATAAACCAATGGCAAACGCACAACATGCTCAGAAACCCGCTCGAGGATTTCGCATAACATCTTTTCCCAAAGAGTTCGAAAGAAATCTATGGGAAAGCCTGGATAAGCGTTTTTACATCATCATGCTTTCTTCGTTGGCCATCGTTTATGGGGTTATTATTTATATAGCTAATATTGAATACTCCGAAGAATATCTCGCCGAGCAGGTAAAGAAAAAATACTTGCAGCGTTTTTATGAAGCTGAATTCGTAGAAGATATTCCCACAGTGCAGGATGAAGGCGCCGGTGGAATCGGAGAAGAGCCCGAACCGGAAATTGATGAACGCGCCAAAAGAGATGAAGGCCGCAGAGCGGAAGCAACCGGTCCCTCGGCTGCGGAAAGACGGGCAGCCAGACGAGCGGCAGCCCGGCAAAGAGGCCAGCAACGTGCCGCAATGCAACAGGCTGTTGCCGGTACAGGTGTACTGGCAGAGCTCTCTGCCGGTGGTGGAGGCGGTACAGGCGATGCCGTATATGACGTTCTCGGCGATGCAGGCGCCGGAGCCGGTGTGGGTAATTTGGATGAAGTATTACAGGGAGTTGGTGGTTTGGCAACTGCTTCGTCTTCTTCACGGCGTTCGCAGCTGGGAGCCCGTTCTTCGGGGGGTACAGGACCGGGTAGCGCCGGTATTGATAATCTGATTGAAGGCGGCGTGGGTGCAAGCGGATCGGTTTCTATCAAACGACAGGGTTCTTTTGCCATTAAAATTGAAAAAGGCTCCGTTACGGGCAAAGCTTCCAAATCCACAGCCCGATCTGCCGATGCCATCGGAAGGGTAGTCAATAAGCACAAAGATGCTATCGAAAACTGTTATCGTAAAGAGGCGCGGATTAATCCGAATCTGAAGGGCAGTATATCCGTTCAGTTTACCATTGCTCCGGATGGAAGAGTTCGTCAGGTCCGAATTGTTAAGTCCACTCTGCGCAATAAAAAAGTGGAATCTTGTATTTCCAGAATTATCCGACGCTGGCGCTTCCAGAAAATCGATAAGAAGGAAGGAAACGCCACATTCCGTCAAAAATTTGTGTTCACCAGTTAAAGTTTTTCTGCTTCCGAAAAAGCCGCACCTGGTGCGGCTTTTTTTATTTGTATATTATTATTGCTCTGCTTATCTTTGCGCCAATTTCAGGAGAGATATCTATGCTTAAACGAACGCATACATGCGGTGAATTAAACAAAAGTCACAAAGGCAAAACAGTTGTTCTTAACGGGTGGGTGAATAAGCGCCGTGATCACGGCGGCGTTATTTTCATTGATTTACGAGATCGGTACGGCATCACTCAGGTAGTTTTTAATCCCGAAATCAATAAATTTGTGTACGAGCAGGCAAAGAGTTTGCGTTCCGAATTCGTGATTGGCGTTAAAGGTCAGGTGGCGCTCAGGCCGGAAGACGCAATTAATCCGCAGATGGCCACCGGCGAAATAGAAATATATGTATCTGAATTGGAAATCTTTAACCCGGCCAAAACAACTCCTTTTGAAATTGAAGATAACCTGGAAGTGAATGAGGAATTACGACTCACCTATCGATATCTGGATCTGCGCAGACCAAAATTACAGAATAAATTGATTACCCGCAGTAAAGCGTATCGAATTATTCGGAATCATCTCAGCGAAAACGATTTCGTTGAAATAGAGACGCCGGTTTTAATGAAAAGCACTCCGGAAGGCGCAAGAGATTTTTTGGTACCAAGCAGGAATTATCCGGGTCGATTTTATGCCTTGCCCCAATCGCCGCAAACCTACAAACAATTGCTTATGGTAGCCGGTTTTGACCGCTATTTCCAAATCGTAAAATGCTTCCGTGATGAAGATTTACGCAAAGACCGTCAGCCGGAGTTTACTCAGATCGATATGGAAATGTCGTTCGTAAATGAGGATGATGTGATCGATACGGCAAGTCAACTGACTGCCAAAGTGTTTTCCGAAATTATGGATATAAACATACCGCTGCCTTTTCCCCGAATGAAATATAAGGATGCTTACGAGCAGTACGGTACGGACAAGCCGGATTTACGGTTTGAGATGAAAATTACACAACTGAATTCAATTTTCGAAAATACAGAATTTAATGTTTTCAAATCGGTGCTGGAAGCGCAGGGCAACATCGCCGCCCTTGTTGTGCCGCAGGGAGCGCTTTTAAAACGAAACCGGATCGACCGGCTTGTGGAACGTTCAAAAGAGCTGGGAGCCAAAGGACTGGCCTATTTTAAATACCAAAATAAGGAATTCGCTGCCGGGATAGCCAAATTTATTTCCGATGAGGAAAAGAAGCAGCTCACAGAACAACTTGCTCTCAAAGAAGACGACCTGATATTGATTGTCGCCGATACGTATCAGATTACATTTCCCGTTTTGGGACAACTGCGCCTGGAACTGGCTGAAGAACTTGAATTGATTGATAGAGAAGCGTATCGCTTTGTCTGGATTGTTGATTTTCCGTTACTCGAATTCAGCGAGGAAGAGAATCGGTATGTGGCCCGGCATCATCCTTTTACCAGCCCAAAGCCGGAACAGATTGATTTGCTGGACAGCGAACCGGAAAACGTAACTGCCCGTGCGTACGATTTGGTACTAAACGGTAGTGAAATTGCCGGAGGCAGCATCCGTATCCACAACAGGGAATTGCAGAAAAAGCTGTTCAAAGCGCTTAAAATCAGCGACGAAGAAGCCGAATCCAAATTTGGTTTTCTTATGAAGGCACTGGAGTATGGGGCGCCTCCTCATGGCGGCATTGCCTTTGGGCTGGATCGATTATTGATGATTTTGACAGGAAGCGAATCCATCCGGGACGTAATTGCTTTTCCGAAGACGACCTCGGCACTGTCGCTTATGGACAATGCGCCATCGGAAGTATCAGAGGAGCAATTAAATGAACTTAGAATCCGGGTTTTTTAACTACCTTGCGAAAGGTCACATAAATTAAAATAATCTTGACACAAATCTATATTTTTATTAGGTTTCTTTTTCAAAGATGAACTATAAACCCAGGAGGCAAGTCTATGAGCAAATTTACGAAGATTGTAAATTTAATAATTGCATTTCTTTTCGCGCTATCTATTACCAGTTGCGGTTGGAAAGCCAGCGAAGAAGAAATTAAGCAGCTCGAAGAGACAAAAGCGGCTGCTCTGGCGGCTGAAAAGACGTTTGCAGATAAACAGGCAGAACGTTCAAAATTGGAAAGCGATTTAAAGACCAAAAAGGATGAACTGGCAAAACTGAAATCAGATCGGGATAAGGTGCTCAAAAGAGTTGCCGAAATGAAAACAACCGAATCTGAGTAAAAACCGTTAGTATTCAAAAAAACAGGAGAAATAGATAATGAAAAGAATATTGACCATTGCAGTTCTGCTTGTCTCCATTTTGGCCTTCAGCAATGTATTTGCCCAGTATTCGTATAACTACGAAGAAATGGAGCAGGAAGAATATAATGCTCTGTTGGCGGAATGGCAGCAAAAATTGCAGCAAGCGGAATCAAACATCAATGACGAAAATGCCAAGATCGACGCACTCAAAAGCGAACTGGATCAAACTCAGTCGGAAATTGATGCCACTTGGGAAGAAATCTTCCAGGCTACCGGCACTACCCGCGCCGACTATGACAAATACGTAAGCGATCTGAGCGCGATGAAAAATCAGGCTCAGGGCATTTTGAGTATGAGTCCCGAAGAAATTTACCGCAGAAGTGATGAACTGGATCAATTGCAGGCGCAATTGGATGAAATGAAACAAAATCCCTTTGGCGTGATGAGCGACAACGCCGCTCAAATTACTGCCATCCAGAATTTGATTACCAATGCCAAAGAAAAAGGCAAACCGGCTGTGCCTCCTACATATACTGTAATGCGCGGTGATTATCTGTGGAAAATAGCATCCAAAGAAGATATTTATAATGACGCTTATGCCTGGATGCGCATTTACACGGCCAATCGTGATCAAATCAAAAATCCCGATCTGATCTATCCGAATCAGGTATTCAATATTCCGCGTGAAGCCGGTCCTAATGAATACTGGGTACAAAAGGGTGAATTTTTATCTAAAATCGCCTCCAGTGTTTATGGCAGTCCTTTTAAATGGCAGCAACTCTACGATGCCAATAAAGACGTTATTGCCGATCCAAATATGATTTATCCGTACCAGGTTTTGAAAGTTGTCCGTTAGTACGCTTATAACATAAATCATTTAAAAAGCTTCTGATTGCCGAACCGATCAGAAGCTTTTTTTATTTTTTGGAAAAATGGAAGAGATCATAGAACAAGTTTATACGGTACCGGATCAAATAAATTTAATGGCGCTTTACGGCGGACAGGACGAGAATATTCGTTTCATCGAAGAACGAATCGGCGTCCGTTTAATTGCCCGCGGGCACACAATAAAAATATTGGGTGAACAGTCCGGGGTGCGAACGGCAATGACTATTTTTAATGATCTGGTACACACCTTTGAACGCAATAATAAAATCACCCACAAAGATATCCTCACCGCTATCCAGATTTCCCGGTTAAACGAGGATAATTACACCACGGCCGAAACAGCCAGGGCCCAGGCAGAAGGGGTTTTGTTAACCGCGCCTCACGGCTATGTTAAAGCCCGAACCAAAGGTCAGGAAAAGTTGGTGGAAGCCATCCGTAAAAATGATATCGTTTTTGCTGTAGGTCCTGCCGGTACGGGTAAAACTTATCTGGCCGTGGCCATGGCCGTGGCTGCGTTAAAGGAACAAAAGATACGGAAGATCATCCTGGCCCGTCCGGCGGTAGAGGCCGGGGAAAGTCTTGGATATTTACCCGGCGACTTCAAGGAAAAGATAGACCCCTATCTCAAACCCTTGTACGACGCTCTGGAAGATATGCTGCCCCGCGATCAATTGAGAAAATCTTTGGATCAGGAAGTGGTGGAAATTATTCCCTTGGCCTTTATGCGCGGCCGTACACTGAACAATGCCTTTGTTATTCTTGACGAGGCTCAAAACTCAACTTTTATGCAGATGAAAATGTTTCTGACCCGTCTTGGCCAAAACGCCAAAGCGGTAATTACCGGCGATGTTACTCAAATCGATTTGCCCAACCAAAAAAACTCCGGCCTTATTACCAGCATCCGTATATTGGCGAATATTAGCGGTATTGCCATAATAAAGTTATCCAAACAGGATGTCGTGCGTCATCAACTGGTTCGGGATATTATAGATGCGTATGATAACTACACGGATAAAGATGAAGCTGCTGAGGAATCGGATACTGCCTTGAAAAGATCATAAAAAATAAGTACATTTTCCAATTCGTTTTAAAAGATAAAAAAGGAAATTAAAATGGCTGAAATTCGTGAAGTTGTGATCGTATCTGCTGCCAGAACGCCTATTGGCAGTTTTAACGGCGCTTTAAAAGATATTCCGGCTACGCGTTTGGGAAGTATCGCTATCAAAGCGGCAATCGAAAGGGCAGGAATCGATCCTAATATCGTTGACGAGGTAATCATGGGCAATGTGCTGCCTGCCAATGAAGGACAGGCACCGGCCCGGCAGGCCGCTTTGGGCGCTGGGCTCGATAAGTCTGTCCAGTGTATGACCATCAACAAAGTATGCGGTTCCGGGCTCAAATCGGTTATGCTGGCGGCACAGGCCATTATGGTTGGCGATGCGGACGTAATCGTAGCCGGCGGAATGGAAAACATGAGTCAAACGCCGTACTATCTGGACCGGGCGCGTTTCGGGTACAAAATGGGCAACGCAACGCTCATCGACGGGATGATAAAAGACGGTTTATGGGATGTGTACAATGATTTCCACATGGGCGACGCTGCCGAACTGTGCGCGGAAGAGTGCAACATTCCGCGAGAAGCTCAGGACGAGTTTGCCGTTCAAAGTTACACACGGGCTTTGGATGCTCAAAAAAACGGGTTGTTCAAAGAAGAAATCGTACCGGTGGAAATTCCTCAGCGTAAAGGCGATCCCATTTTGTTTATAGATGACGAGGAACCGGGAAAAGTGCGTTTTGAAAAAATACCGGCCTTGCGACCGGCATTTAAAAAAGACGGAACCGTTACTGCCGCCAATGCTTCCTCCATCAACGACGGAGCGGCTGCGGTTTTGGTGATGGCAAAAGAAGTTGCCGATAAGCTGGGCCTTAAGCCAATGGTACGCATCGTTGCTCAGGCTTCTGCCGCCAAAGCCCCGGAATATTTTACCACAGCGCCGGCAGACGCCATCAATAAAGCGCTTAAAAAAGCCGGATTAACGGTAGATGAAATTGATTTATTTGAAATAAATGAAGCCTTCGCCGTTGTTTCATTAATTAACAATCGCCTGTTAAACTTGCCGATGGACAAAGTGAATATTCATGGCGGGGCGGTGGCTCTGGGCCATCCGATTGGCGCCAGCGGGGCGCGCATCTTGACCACCCTATTGTATGCCATGCGCAAAAACAAAGCCAAAAAGGGATTGGCTTCTTTATGTATCGGCGGCGGTGAAGCTTCGACGCTGATTGTAGAATCGGTTTAGGAGGATAGATGGACAAAAAGAAAATTGCGGTTATCGGCGGGGGAACCATGGGAAACGGTATCGCCCATGTTTTCGCTCAAAACGGATACCAGGTAACGCTTATTGACATCAGTGAAGACGTATTGAACAAAGCTGTGGCGACCATCGAAAAAAATCTGAGCAGACAACTTAAAAAGGAAATCATTACCGAACAGGATGTAAAAGCTACGTTAGCCCGTATAAAAACTTCCGTCAACTTAAAAGATGCCGCCGATGTGCGGCTGGTTGTTGAAGCTGTTTCGGAAAATCAAGATTTGAAAAACAAAATATTTACCGAGCTGGATTCCGTATGCGATCCGGATACAATCCTGGCCTCCAATACATCATCTATTTCCATTACGGAAATTGCTGCGGTAACCAAACGTCCGGATAAAGTGATCGGAATGCATTTTATGAACCCGGTGCCGGTTATGAAACTGGTCGAGATCATCCGTGGGCTGGCCACCTCGGACGAAACCTATCAACAAATTGAAAACCTTACCAAAGAGCTGAATAAAACGCCTGTGGAAGTAAACGACTATCCGGGATTTATCTCCAACCGGATTTTGATGCCGATGATCAATGAGGCGGTGTACTGTTTGATGGAAGGCGTTGCTCAACCGGAAGCGATTGATACAGTAATGAAGCTGGGAATGAATCATCCGATGGGTCCGTTAACTCTGGCGGATTTTATCGGCCTGGATGTCTGCCTCAATATAATGGAAGTGCTCTATGACGGTTTGGGAGATCCCAAATATCGTCCCTGCCCTCTTCTTAAAAAAATGGTTGCCGCCGGGCATTTGGGCAGAAAGACCAAAAAAGGGTTTTATACTTACGAATAAATTATGAATCGACGAAAAGAGAGGGAACTGGCGCTCCAGATGTTGTATGCGCTGGAATTCAACCCCACATCTGTGCAGGAATCCATCGAACATCTGGACGGAAAACGAAGAAAATACGCTACCGATTTTGCCAGGCGTCTTATCGAAACAACGTGGAATAACCGGCAGCAACTGGATGAGGATATCAAAGAATTCCTGGTAAACTGGGAAATTAATCGTGTGGCGCTTATCGACAGGCTGCTTTTACGGATCGCCCTCACCGAATTTATGCATTTTGAGGATATTCCGCCGGAAGTTACCATTAACGAAATGGTGGAGCTGAGTAAATTGTACGGAACGGACAACAGTAAGCGGTTTATAAACGGTCTGTTAGACAATGTGATTAAAAAACGCCGTAAGGATATTCGCGCCAGAAAATCGGGACGAGGTCTGGTTTCAAAAATTCTCTGACACAGCACCAACGGAACAGCACAGCGGATTAATATTTACTTTATTTTAAAAACCCTATGAAAATTGCCTTTATATCGGATGTACACGGAAATCTGGAAGCCCTGACTACGGCTCTTGAGCATATAGATAAAGATGATGTGGATCAGTTGGTGTGTCTTGGCGATGTTGTGGGATATGGCCCAAATCCAAACGAATGTGTGGAAATTGTACGCGATCGTTGCAATGTTGTTTTGATGGGTAATCACGACTATGCCGCAATTGGGTTGGCAAATATCGAATATTTTAACGAGTTTGCTAAAATTTCAACCCGCTGGACTATTAAAACCCTAAAAGATGATAATAAAAACTATCTGCGATCTCTGCCGTTTTCGCATCGGGATGATGAAATGATTATGGTGC
>DRQG01000090.1 GCA_011369465.1 Caldithrix abyssi | reverse complement strand
TTATTGAGGTATTAAGGATGACTATATATAACCGTTTCAGCGAATTAATACTTGAAAAACATGCCATGTATCAAAATAACATTCCGCTTAAAGCAGAAGTAGAGCATTTTCTGGAAGAACTTCTGGCGCTGCTTTTCCCGCATTTCGGTAAACATGAAAAATGTAAAAATCTTTCGGAGATACAAAATGAATTGTCCACCATAGAGCGTCTTTTAACGGATATTGTGGAACCGCTTGTTGCTTCTCGGGGGTTGAGCGGCGGCCAGTTAGTTTTGGATTTTTTCGCCAAACTTCCCTATGTGTACACATTGTTGTGGAAAGATGCAGAGGCAATTTTTAAAGGGGATCCGGCGGCAGAAAGCCTGGATGAAGTAATTTCCGCTTATCCTGGATTTTACGCCATTTATGCTTACCGTGTCGCTCACATCTTTTATCGGGCCAAGGTTCCTGTTTTTCCCCGCCTGATTACAGAGTATGCCCATATCAAGACCGGTGTCGATATCCATCCCGGCGCGGAAATCGGGCCGTCCTTTTTTATAGATCATGCTACGGGAATTGTTATAGGCGAAACCACAGTAATCGGCAGCAATGTAAAAATATATCAGGGCGTAACCTTAGGCGCTCTGAGCGTTTCTAAGGTTTTGGCCGACAAGAAAAGGCATCCGACCATTGAAGATAATGTAATTATCTACTCCAGTGCGACCATTTTAGGCGGTGAGACGGTGATTGGGCACGATAGCGTTATCGGCGGCAATGTCTGGTTAACTCAGTCTGTGCCCCCTCATTCCGTTGTTTACAATACATCGGAGATCCGTATTCAATCAAAAATGACTACAGACCACACACTCATGTTTCATATTTAACAATAGGAGAATAATCATGAACATTACAAATATACTTGAACAGATAGGTAACACGCCCCATGTACGCATTAACCGACTTTTTGACGCCAAACACGAGATTTGGGTAAAGCTGGAACGATCCAATCCCGGCGGCAGCATTAAAGACCGCATCGCCCTTGCCATGATAGAAGACACCGAACAAAAAGGCCTTTTAAACAAAGACAGCGTAATTATCGAACCCACTTCGGGAAATACGGGAGTGGGATTGGCAATGGTGGCAGCGGTAAAAGGATATCGGCTTATTCTGGTCATGCCGGAATCCATGTCAGTGGAACGGCGTCGCCTTATGATTTCTTACGGGGCCGAATTCGAATTAACGCCGGCCGAGCTGGGCATGAAAGGAGCTATCGAACGCGCACACGAATTGGCATCTTCTCTTAAGAACAGTTGGATGCCCATGCAATTTGATAATTCGGCCAATGTGGAAGCACATAAAAAGACAACCGCCCGGGAAATCTTAAACGATTTTCCCAACGGTCTGGATTGGATAATCACCGGAGTTGGAACCGGCGGACATATTACGGCGCTGGCAGAAATACTGAAACAAGAATGGCCTGCGCTCAAAATATTTGCGGTTGAGCCGGAACTTTCGCCGGTATTAAGCGGTGGTAAGCCGGGGCCTCATCCCATTCAGGGTATTGGAGCAGGCTTTATTCCTTCTATTATGAAAACAGAACTATTGGACGGGATCATCAAAATAGGAAAGGATGAGGCGTTCCGGTATGTACGGCTGGCCGCCCAAAAGGAAGGCATTTTGGGTGGTATCAGTTCGGGAGCTTCCTTGGCCGCCGTAGCTAAGAAATTAAGGGAGACGGAATCCTCTAAAAAAGTGTTAACGCTCAACTATGATACGGGTGAACGCTATTTGTCTATCCCGGGATTGTTAAGTCCGGTATAAAAAGCGAATCCGATCACTCCGGAGTGTATCCGGTCTGAATCGGAATGCTGATCCCGCAAAGACGGAAAAGCGCTTTGCTTATGGGATTCTGAACCTGGTTCGGAATCCCATTTCGCAAAGCATGTTACGCAAAACAGGCTATTAGGCCGTTAGCCGCTTTTTTTCTTACCAAAGTCTTTATCCAAAGGAATAAAGAATAATACCAGGAAACTGGGAATGGTGGCAATCATCACTTCGATGAAAAAATGCTGGTAGCCGATGATTTCCTGCAGCCAGCCGCTGAACATGCCGGGTATCATCATGCCCAGGGCCATAAAACCGGTGGTGATGGCAAAATGCGCTGTTTTATGCTCACCCTCCGAAGCGTAAATCATATATAACATATAGGCCGTAAAGCCGAATCCATAGCCGAACTGCTCGATGGCCACACATACATTAATGATGAACAGGTTGTCGGGAAGCGTATAGGAAAGATACACATACACCACATCCGGCAAATTGATGGCGATAGCCATGGGCCATAACCAGAACTTAAGACCGTGCCGCGCGGCCAGAAAACCGCCCAGGATGCCTCCCAAAGAGAGGAAAAGCAAACCGACGGTGCCGTAAATAAATCCCACTTCTCCGGTAGTGAGAGCCAGACCGCCCATTTCCTGTTTGTCCAGCAGAAAGGGCGGCGCCAGTTTGCTCAACTGCGACTCAGCCAAACGAAACAGCAGTAGGAAAAGCAGAATGGCCCAGATACGTTTCTTCTTGAAAAAGAGGGCAAAGGTGTTGACAAATTCCTTGAAAAAATCCCCCGCGCTTTGCACGGGCGCGGCTTTATCGGCCGGCGGATAAGGCAAAATGAATTTATGATAAAGAAAAAAGGCGATAAACAGGGCGGCCAGCACAAAAAAGGTAATCGACCAGGCTAAAGGAATATTACCGGCCTGCGCGCTAAAGGTCGCCTCGGATTCTATGCGCAGCTTAGGATCGAGATGGATGACGGCCAATGCCGGGATGTTCCAGTTGTGATTGTCAAATTCCAGACGACTGCCCAGCGCCGGTTCTTCCTGCATAAAAATACTTTTATCGCCGGATGAGCGGCCGAAATTGATGACCACCGGCGCTTCATCACCCGGGGCGGAGGAAAGACGAAAATAAACGATACCGATATTGCCTGTATAATCGCCGCCGGCAACGGCTGTCTCTTTGCCGAAATGCCGGCGCAAATATTCTTCCAACGGCTGCACCACCGTTTCATGCCACCAGGATGGTTCCTCTCCATTGGCCGCTGCTGCCTGCTGCTGCTCGGCCGCTTCATCACGGGCAAATCCGTGTTGGATATTCCATTCTTTCACAAAAGCAAGCAGGGAATCCACTTCCTTTTTACTGCGCGGACGGGCAGGTATGGTTATTTTTTTCGGGACAGTAATAATGCGTGTTTCGCCGGCTACTTCGGGAAAGCGGACAGAGTCCGGATGAACAAACCGCTGCTGTTCCATAGTCGGACGACTTTCGGCGGTAATATCAACCGTAGGCAAACCGCTGTGGCTTTCTATGAAACCGGCCAGAATAATCAATAATCCCTGACCGGTAATCATGGCAAAACGGTAGAAGGTAGCCCGAATTCCCACAAACCAGGCTTGATTATGGTCATCGAGTCCCAACATATAGAATCCGTCGGCGGCAATATCATGGGTAGCCGAACTGAAAGCCAGCAGCCAGAAAAAGGCTAATGTATATTTAAAAAAGTTGGGCAGAGGAATCGTCAAAGCGATACCGGCCAGCCCGGCGCCGATGATCAACTGCATGGTTACAATCCAAAAGCGCTTGGTGCGCAGGATGTCCACCAACGGACTCCACAACGGTTTGATAACCCAGGGCAGATACAACCAACTGGTGTACAAAGCGATATCGGTATTGGATATGCCCAGACGTTTATACATTACCACAGAAACCATCATTACGATTACATAGGGAATACCTTCGGCGTAATACAGAGAGGGAACCCAGAACCAGGGGGATCTTTCTTTGTTACTCATGGACACTCCGCAAACAGGTGATAAATGAGTTATCCCTTAGCAAAAGGGCCAAGGGGTTGTCTTCCAAACATAATGTAATCGTAAACTTGAAGTGAGATACAACCCCTTAATCCCCTTTTTTAAGGGGAAATATAGTATGCAACTTAGTATGTTTATTGAATAAATGAATTGTTGAATTGATGGTCTGGAAGCGATAAAGAAGTTTAGAGACGGCGTACTGCTCAATCTAAATATACTGATCCCACGCTCCATCACTCCTCTGCAATAAGGGTTCAACAATTCAATAATTCATCATTTCATTTCCTCAGTAAATCTTTTCCAATTTACTTCCCGGGAAATAATGCGCTACTATATCCCGGGCCGAATAACCGGCAAGAGCCATGCCCAAAGCTCCGATCTGGCAAAAGCCCACACCATGCCCCCACCCTACGCCTCTGAAGCGGAAACGCTCTGGTATTTCAGCATCGGATGGTTCATACTCAACAACAAAGGCTGAGCTGTATAAAAATTTTGGATACAGGGACTGGCGGATTATAAAATCTTTTTTTAATTCCAGTTGTAAAATTTCATCATCCGGGCCAATGAGTTCCACATGCATGGTAATAATGCGACCGGAACCGCCCCGTTCCAGAATATTCATCTGCCGTACGGCTTTGGCTTTTAACCCATGCAGCCGATTCAAATGCGCCGTCAGATCGCTTTGCCCGATAGTCTCCTGCCAGCGGAAATATTGCCCTTCCTCATCCACGCTGCCCAGGTAGCGGATTAACTGCTCTTCCGGGATAAAATGCGGGCTGCAGAAAGAAGCCGGTACGCTGTTTACCCACTGTCGAAAGTTCGCTTCATCCGAAAGCGGTTTGCGCCACTCGGGCAATTCCTTTTTGGCATCGGCAATCACCTGCAGATAGGGCAGATCCGCACCTTCCCATATTGTGGAAAAGGATTCCATCACCCCGCCGCAGCTTTTGGAATAGCGGGCGTCGCAAATTTGGTCGCCATACAGCAAGGTTTGCCCGTAGGTTTGCAGGGCGCCTTTAATCGATTGTTCGGTCAAAAAGGTTGTACCCTGATAGCGCTGGCAGCAGTCGTCATTGCAGACGTCCATGCCCAGGTGAATATGTTTTTGTTCCACATTGGCCAGCATCCATGAACGGGCGGCGATGGTTTGCGCCTCGATAAGGGCCTCCGGGCATTCGGCGCCCATTTCCGAGGTGGCCACGCACATCAAATAATGCTCGATGGGCAATTCGTTGGTAACGATAAGTTGGTTCTCATAGGCGGCAAATTCCAGCGTTCCGGACAGAGTGACGTCGATATATTTCTTCCAATGGAAATCCCGACCGCTGATCACCCGTTTTAAGCGTAAGCCCTGTCGAGGTGAAATGGAAGGCTGTGTTTCTTGCGGGACAATGCGCAGCATGTCGGCGGTGAGTAACAGAGTATCATTTTCATATAAAGCGGTTTTTCCATTATCCAGCCGAACCTGATAAGCCGTTTCGGTTTTAAGCGCCTCATTTTGTTTCTCGCCCTGTACACGATAGCCCGGTTTTACAGGCGTAACGAATTCAATTTCCGTAAAGTGGTCTTCCGGCAGGACGATGCCCACGCGGATATCCGGTTCGTTTTTGGGGATGATGCCATTTTTTAACATAATGCTGGTATTTCTGATTTACTTAATGATATAATCCGTTCTGTAATAGAAAAGTGTAAAATACATCAATCTAAAATTTGAATCAATTTAAATACAGAGAATTTTATTTGGATCAGTAAACTATCCGGCGTCATTCAACGATAGAATGGATTTACCTTGCAAAAATAAGGCAGGTTTTTCCGCCATACATTTTGCCGGTCGAAACCATCCTTTTAATGGAATTAATTATCGTGGAAGCAATTTCGAGAGAACATCTTACATCCAATCCCAGCATAAAATTCAAAATACGGTAATATACGGTAATCAATTGAGTATTTGCCCTAACAAGTTATATTTTTTATTTTATCCTTAACGGTTAAAAAGCTGCTTTGGTAAATTATACATCCCATCACCCATAAAAAGAAGCTAAAAATATGCGTATTTTCAATGTATTAGACCGTTTGTCAACCAAACAACATCTTGTAATCTTATTTATTATCACCGTTATTTTTCCCACAGTAATTTTCCCGTTGGCCGGTATAGATGCCCAAAAGATGCCGGATGCCAAATTCTATTACACCGGCGAACAGGTTGTTCAACTTTTGCAGAGTTTCACACCGGCGGAACGCTCGGCATACTTCTTAAGTGCGTTTTTTATTGATGTACTCTATCCGGTGACCTATTCCCTGCTTTTGGCAGCGTTGATAACCCGATTGTTGCAACCGCTTATTGCTGCTGAAAGCAGGTGGAACTATCTTCGTCTGCTGCCCTTTGCTGCGGCTTTGTTCGATCTTTTGGAAAACGTGTCGCTGGCTGTTCTGCTTACCGGAATTGACCGGCCCGTTTTGGCGATGGCAAAAGCGGCCGCTATTTTTACTCCGATTAAATGGAGCCTGGTTTTCGCCAGTATCCTGCTGGTCATGTTTTTGTTTATTAAATGGCTTGTTACCGGAAGCAATAAATAGCATTGACAATTCACTTGTCCCGTACGGGACAATCGTTTTTTTGGGGGTATCAACAAACACCCGCATTTGAAAATGCGGGCTAAAAGCATAACATCGCTCCGCGATTCTTTTTGTCCGCACCTTATCCCATGTTTTATGTTTAATTTGGGATTTTCATTTTAAAAATGATCTCCGTTAGACCATTATTACAACAACCCATTAATCCGTTTGGCAATAGCTGAAGACATCAATCGCTGAAAACGTCCCGTGAGGGACGTAATGCACATAGCCCCCAAATTCATTTGTGGGAAACGAAGATTCCCATTATTAAATAGAAGTCCCGAAGGGACGAATGAAAATATCAGCCCGTTTAACAACTACGGTTGAACATGCTATTATCGTAACCATACCAATTATTTTTGGTGTGATCTGTTTTTCTTCCCATAATTTGCAATTCTCTTTATTTAGTTATAACCTTTATTAAAAGGTGGGAATAAGACGAGGGCTGCACAGGTCTAATATAGAAAACACGGAAGGACCGTTTTTGACCGATCGGCAAATTATTGCAGAGGTTTTAGCGGGCAATACGCCGGTATATGCCGAACTTATCCGTCGTTACGAAGGGCAGGTAGCGGCAACAGTCATTGGTATGCTGGGCAAAACAGCCGAAGCGGAAGATGTGGCACAGGAGGTTTTTATCCGCTTTTATCGCGCCCTGCCTCGTTTCAGGCATGATTCGGCCGTAGCTACCTATCTGACGCGGATTGCCATCAATCTTTCCCTTAACGCTCTGCAGCGCCGTAAAAAACAGAAAGAACTGTTCCGGGAAAACAACGATAATCAACTATCAGGGATTCCCGCTGCAGAAGAGAATGAGCACAGTGAGGAAATCCGGCTTATCCGCCGGGCCATTACCCAACTGGATGAAGACCAGCGGGCCGTCATTGTTTTGCGGCTTATCGACGGTTATTCCACCAAAGAAACGGCTGAAATCCTCAACATACCACTGGGTACGGTTTTATCAAGGTTGAACCGGGCCCAGAAAAAGCTGCGCCAAATATTAACACCCCTTTTGGAGGTGAATAATGGATAAAGAGACATTGGATTTATTGTATCGTTCTTTTGACGAAACGTTAAGCGCCGATGAAATGACCCGTTTACAGAAAGCGTTATCAGTTTCATCCGAATTACGGCAGGAGCAGGAGCGGCTGCGCTTCATGCGGGAAAGAATTAAAAATCTACCGGATACATCCTTTGGAAAGGATTTTGCAGGCAAAGTGATGACGGCTTTGGAAAAAGATAATGTACCGGATAAAGAAGAAATTTTCCTGCATATTTTTTCGCGTTTTGTACGGCCTACGGCTATCGCCGCTGCCGTTTTGCTCACCGGAATTGTCACGTATAATTTAAGCCGTGCAGACGTTATCACCTGGGAAACCGTTTTGGGCCTCCATCAAACATCCCTTGAAGAAGTTTTTGATCCCGCTCAATATCTGACCGTGGAGGGTGAACAATGAATATTAAAACAAAAACAACAATATTATTTACTGCCACATTGATATCCGGAATAATCATCGGCGCTGTCGGCGCTATACAAGTGCAAAAATACGTCACAAACAAACGCATTGAAACACTGCGCCAGCAAAATCGTTTTATTGACAGGATGGAGCGCGCTATCCGCCCGGCGCCGCCCCACAGGAAAGAACTGCGCCAACTTTTAAAACAGTTCCATAGCGATGTGCAGGAACTGAGCCGGCAATTCCGTGAACAGATAAAGTCCAGAAGCGATTCACTTTTACAAAGTGCAAAACCTTTACTCAACGAAAAACAGTATCGGCGTCTGGAGCGCATGTTACGCAGAAAACCACCCTGGATGATTACCAAAAGAAAACCCGGACAGCCCAAGCCTCAAAAGAAAAAGGAACGATATTGAACAAAGTAATATTCATTTTTACTGTTCTATCTATTTATTTGGCGGCATCACATGGACAGGATGCCAGCATCAGCGGATTTGTTATTGATGCGACCAATGGCGAAACATTAATCGGCGCTAACGTCTACCTGCAGGACAGTGAACACGGCGCCGTAAGCAATAAATCCGGGTTTTACTCGGTAACCGATATTCCTGCCGGTGAGGTATTACTACACTGTAACTATATCGGCTATGCCGATTTTAGCAAAAAAATTAAACTTCAACCCGGCCAGGCCCTTGTACTAAATATCCGCTTAAAACCCGTTGTGATGCAGAGCGAAGCCATCGTTATTACAGCAGATTCGGTAAGCACGGCAGTCAAAATGTTCCGCGAACCTATATCGCAAATCAACATTTCCCCCATGGAAATCCGCCACCTGCCTGCCGTAGCCGAAGCCGATTTAATGCGCACCCTGCAAAGCCTGCCCGGTATTCTGCCCATCTCGGACTTTTCATCGGAAATTTATGTGCGCGGCGGGACATCCGATCAGAATTTGTATTTAATTGACGGCGCCGATGTGTACAACCCGGAGCATGCCTTCGGTCTGTTTTCCACTTTCAACACGGACGCCATCAAAGATATCGAAATTTCCAAAGGCGGGTTTGGCGCCGATTACGGCGGGCGGTTATCCTCCGTGCTCAATGTAACCAATCTGGACGGTAACCGAAATTCATTTGAAGGAACGGCAGAAATCAGTCTGCTTTCGGCAAAAACCACCCTGCAAATACCCCTGGGGCAATTCGGTTCCCTTTCAACTTCGCTGCGCCGCACTTATGTGGGCGAAACCGTGAAATTGTTTTATGATGATCTGCCGGATTACTATTTTTATGACGGACATATTAAAGCATTTTTTGATATTAATCCCGCTAATAAATTATCCGTCAGCTTTTATAAGGGTAACGATTTTCTCGACTATGCTTTTAGCCAGGAAGCCGAGGACGCGCCGTCCATTCACTATGATTGGGGTAATTTGACGGCCAGTATGCGTTGGACGCATGTATTCAGCCCGCATCTGTTTTCTAATTTTTGGGTAACAGCCAGTTTTTTTAATTCGCAATTTGACGTGACGGAAATCGGCCTGCAGGAAGAAAACGACCTTTCGGATATCAGTTTCAAAGGACAATTGGAATACGCTCTATCGAACACCTTGCAGGCAAGGTTTGGTTTTGAGCAAAAAAATCTGAGTACCGTAATGCAGTCGGATTCGCCCGGCGGCATTTTGGATCTAAATCGTAAACGAAGCTATTTATCGGCTTATACCGCGTTGCAATACCGGCCCACTTCGCGCTGGCTGGTGGAGGGCGGACTGCGCTATAACCACTTTCAGGCGGATCGTCCGTTCAACGATTGGGCGCCGCGTTTCTCGCTCAAATACCGCCTTAGTAAGTCCATGAACTTAAAGGCTTCCACCGGTATCTATTATCAGTATTTGCATAAGATTCCCCGCCCCTTTATTGCCGATATCTGGACCACCTCCGATCAAAACTATGACCACTCCAGAGCCGTGCACTACATTATCGGCTTTCAGCAGGAAGTGGCCCAAAATATCGAATTTGAAATAGAAACTTACTATAAAACGTATTCCAATTTATACGCACTAAAAAATTATTTCCTTGATTTTGAACCCAGTTCCTATGATGCCACAGGGCGACCTGTTTACACGGAAACAAAGGGATTATTTGACCGGGGAGATGGATATTCGGCTGGGCTGGAAATTATGCTGCGCAAGCGGTACGGGTCGGTAACCGGCTGGCTGGCTTACAGTCTGGCCAGGACGGAATATACAGTGGACGGGATCAATCAGGAGAAGCCTTTCGAGCCGCGCCATGACCGTACCCATGTTGTAAACGCGGTGTTAAACATCGATGTTAAAAACCTGGGAAGGGAGATTGCAGGCCGGGCGGTTTCCTATACCGACAGCAGTCGTTGGCTGGCCGGCGTCAATTTTGTTTATACTTCCGGCCAACCCATAACTTTAACCAGTTCCACCTATGTGGGCAACAGCGTCCCGGATCAGGATTACAACCAGATATTCCTCTACCCCACTTCGATCAATAATTTCCGGCTGCCGGCGTATATCCGGCTGGATATTAGCCTCAGCTACGAAATGCGCTTTCGCAAATGGATGATGACGCCCTATTTGCAAATCATCAATATCGGCAACCGGGAAAATGTCTGGTTTATTCAATACAAGAATGAAGAGCAGGAAGATAAAATTATCCAAACAGTGGATACCTTCGATATGTTTCCTATTTTACCTACATTGGGGGTGAAGTTTGAGTTTTGATATACAGGAAAGGCGATTCGTTAACGCGCCCGGAACCTTGCCTGTCCCGACTTGTCGGGATCGAAGGATGACAAGAGGCTATTCTGATACCGTTTCATGCCGCGTCATGGTTCGACATAGCTCACCATGACGCTGTTTTGTCATCCTGAGCCCCGCCCGCCTCAGGCGGGCAAGTCGAAGGATGACATGTGTCCATCAAGTATCGGCTTATCCCGCGTTTTGGTGCGAGATTGTTCGACAGGTGATTCCCGAGCGAAGTCGAAGGGATCACTACAGGGGCTCACCATGACGCTGTTTTGTCATCACACAGCCGGGGACGCGTCGCCCTTCGATGGACTCAGGGTGACGCTGTAACCGGCAAGTCGAAGGATGAAAAAAAGAAAACAGAACTAATAAACATGAGAAAAACGATGGTACAAAGTAAAACCATACAATATGTATTATTCACATTAGCATTAAGCCTTCTCTTCGCTTGCGGGAAAACCTCGGTGGAAATTGACGAGAGCACCTACGAGCCCAAAATTGTCATTAACGGATACCTGTATCCGGATAAGCGCCCGACGCGTATTTTTATCACCCGCAACTTTCCGGTAGGCGCGACCATCGACAAAGAAAAGATAGCCCTGGCCGACGCCGATGTATCCATCACCGATTTGAGCGACGGCAGTGTGCATCCGCTCGTATTTAACGGCGCGTTTGGTTTTTTCGAATCTCCTGAGAGCAATTGGCGCATTGCTTACGAACAAAGCTATCGTTTACAGGTCAATGCCACTATCGACGGGCAGGCCTTGAGCGCAGCGTCAACCACTACCGTACCCGGCCCGGGTCTGCAAATTGACCTGGCCCATTCGGTTTACGGCGACCTGTACTACCGGCAAAAAGACGGGAACGGCAACCTGATCTCGCCGCGCGTGGCTTACCGCCAGTCGCCCGACGCCGCCTTTTATTTGCTCTCTGTAGCCGGACTGGACGCCAGCGTGGAAAGTTTTATTTATGAGAACCCAGTGGGAACGGACATTCGTAAGGCCATGGAAAGAGGGGCAAACATCGAAGATTTTCAGTACCGGGCCAAATGGACGAGACCGGAAAACCGACAGGGCGATCTTTCGGTGATCGAAGTAAACTGGTATATGATTTGGTTTTACGGACGATATCGGCTTGTCTTGTATGCCGGAGATCGGAATTTTTACCATTTTTACAATACCCATAAACGGGTACAGGAACCTGACGGCAATCTGCATCAACCTTTATTCGATATCGAAGGCGACGGCATCGGCGTGTTTGGCTCGGCAGTAACGGATACGGTTTACCTGAATATATTGAAAAAGCCATAATTCCAAAATGGTTGTTTTCATTTTATTATCAAATTTCCGACAATCATTCAAAAATCCGAATCAATAATCCGCTCTACTTTTTATTATTGAACTTTTTTTACCGCATTTTGCAGCTCTTTTGGCCGGTTTTCATCCTTTTAATTAAACGGCATATTTTTTGATCATTATTTATCAAACCGTTTGCTTTCTTCCTGCCAATCCATAATTTATAAGGAGCGTAGAATGAGTAAAAAGACCTGGCTTATGCTTTTTCTGCCGTTGCTACTGTTTGCCCAATACCGGGGAGAACGGGTGGTGGAAAAAAGTTTTGAACCGGCCGATTATTTTTTCCGCAGTTACTATCTCAATCCCTATAATTTAAAAGATTTTGGTCAGGCTGCGGCCGGTTTGCTGGATAACCCCTTCCTTAATCTGCGTCTTAATCCGGCGGCACTGCGTCCCGATAGTTCCCGCAACACCTTTGTATATCTTGATTTCCGCGGCGATCGGGAAGAGATCGTACCCTACGGCGGCTATCGTCCTTTCCTTTACAATAGTTATGACCGCGCTGCCGTTGTGATCGATCCCCGCTGGTATAGTACGGTTGTAACTCAGCCTCAACCCATTTTTTCGCTCGGTTTGCTATTGTACCCGTTTGGTAAATCGGTTCAACTGAGCGCTACCTGGCAGGTGCTTTATCGTGTGGGACCTTATTTTCAAACACCCGCCTGGATATACAATGCCCGCTATGGATATGATTATGCCGGCCGGGCAATGGTTAGTGCCGATGTACCGGTCGTTGATCGCCGGGGTGGCGATGACGAAATGATCGATTTCGGGCAGCGGGCCTCGGCTTTTTTATCCTGGGCATTATCATCCCGCTGGCAAGCAGGCGTGGGCGCCAACTGGGTTCTGAACCGTCGAGAAGGCGTGTATGGCCGGTTTTATAATCCGCCCTACAGTACCAGCGAGGAACAAACCCTTCAATACAATCGCTCCTATCGGGAAAAATACCAGGATTACGGACACAGCGATATTAGTGCAGGGCTACTTTACCGCAGAGAAGAGATAGGCGAAGCCGGCGTTTCTTTGGGCTATCTGAAAGGTAAAGTAAAGCAGCGCTATGCTTTAGGGGATTCTTCCCTGTACGACAACCGGCCGGGCAGCGAACCGGACAACTGGTATTTTTCGTACCGTCGCAATCGGGAGAATCAAAATTGGCGGCACGACGGTCAGGTTTGGCACGGTACTCTTCATTTTACACTGAATCTGGCTCCCCAGCGACGCCTGCGCGGGTATTATACTTACCGCCAAACGCAGATCGAACTGACTAACAGCTCGGTTATTTTTGATACCTCGCGCTATGCCAGCCACTCCAATAACGCCTGGTATGATTCCCAATACCTGTCCTGGTCGGTAGTCGATGATCAGCGTAAAGGAAGCGGCAAAAAAAAGCGTTACGAGCACGAAGCACAACTTTCTCTGCTGCTCAATGAAACCGCCCGCACGCAGATTTATCTCGGCCTGTACTTTAAACGTTCCCGGATGGAAATTATCAGCCGGGAACCGGCTCTGGTGAATAACCGTTCCTACTATTATCATTACTTTCATAATTACGAACAGGATAAGACCCACATTTACACTAATCGATACCGCCTCTACGAAGACAAAGAGTTGGAATGGATATACACCGCCTGGCGGCAAACCGTGCAAATCCCCGTTATGCTGCGGTTCAAGCTGGGCGAAAACTGGCACCTTATGTTGAGCGCCAATAAAATATGGCGGTTGTGGCGCATAGAGGATCAGACGACGGCGTATTTTACGGTAAGACGTAAGGAACATAACGGCACAGTGGATGAGGAAACCTATTTTGGTGAACGCTATCGCGAACCCGATCGTACATTTAGTGAAAATTACGTGCAGGTGCTCTGCGGGTTGGATGTCGATGTCTCGGAGCATTTTAAAGTGCGTATGTTGGTGGACCCGGAAGCAGAACCCGACCTGCATGTGGCCGAATGGTGGCTGGCCTTTGAATTGAGTTTGTAAGTAATTTCTTAAAAAAGGAGTATATGTTGAAAAATTGCGTATTTATCGTTTTCATCCTGACATTTTTGACGTTTTGTGATAAAACCGGCGTTGGCTCCCTAAACAATGGCGTGTATGCATACACAGCCTACGATTCCGCAGGTACAAAAATAGTAACCGGTTTCCTTTGGCTGGAAATTGAACCTTCCGGTTCCATAAGCGGTCATTGGCATTTATATAAAATCGCCGGCGGCGCCACGACTGGCCCGCAAATCGGTGCAGGAAAACTGAGGGGCAATAGAGAAGACTCGAATATTTGGATCAATCTGAATCCCAACTGGGTGGATAATAATGTGACTTTAAGCGGCAAAATAAAAAATGGTATTTATAAAGGTAAATGGATTTACTCAGGTTTTCCCGGCGTCATCAGTTGGGGAACTTTTATCGCTGTTCCATAAAATTATAATGATGACATGATTCTTGTTCGAAGCGCAATATGCGATACATGACGGGTAGAAAAAGTTGAAACATTAGAAAATATCCGGACAGGACCAAACAGCGTAAGAGGAAGAATTCGAGTAATTTAGTCCAACTCAAAGCCGGTTTTTATGATTTGAAGGTTCGACATTCGAATTTATTTATTGAATTCAAATTGCCGCAAACAAATGCTATTTGCTTTGAAATTTTAAAAAATTAAAGAGGAGGCAATACGAGATGAAAAAATCAATTTTAACCTTTATGCTCGTTCTGGTTGGCCTGCTAATAAGCTGTAAAAGGGATTTATCGCCCTTAGAAGAGGTAAATTATGTTCGTCCGCTTACCCTTGCAGAAGAACAACTCGTGCAATCCGGCCGGGATTTTGGTTTAAAGTTGTTTGCAGCCATAAGCGAAGCGCAGCCGGATACTAATTTGTTCATTTCTCCTTTGAGTGTATCGATGGCCTTTGGCATGGCTCTCAACGGTGCGGAAGGTGAAACGTACGAGGCTATCCGTAATACGCTGGAATTGGACGGATTGACCCGGGAACAAATCAATAAAAATTATCGCAGCCTGATTCAATTGCTCGTTTCCATCGATCCGCAGGTGATTTTCGAAAACGCCAATTCCATCTGGTACCGGCAGGATTTTTCCGTGCTGCCGTCTTTTATCGAGAACAACCAAAAATATTTTCAGGCCGATGTAGAGGCTTTGGATTTTTCACTGCCTTCGGCCGTTGATATCATTAACGGTTGGGTAACGCAAAAAACGCATCATAAAATTACGCAAATACTCGACGTTATTCCGAAAGAGGCCGTGCTTTACCTGATCAATGCCATCTACTTTAAAGCGCTCTGGCAATATCAGTTTGACAAAAAGTACACAGCCGAGCAGCCCTTTTATATCACGCCGGCACGATCGATCACCTGTTCCATGATGAAAATAACCGCCGAGCTCGGGTATTACCAGGACGAGCAGGTACAGGTGGTTGACCTGCCCTACGGCAACGGCAGCTTTTCCATGACTGCGCTTCTTCCTGCAAACGATTATGCGTTGGATGATTTAATTACAAATTTACAGCAAGACGAATGGAACCAATACCTGCAAAGCATGCAAACCAAAAAGGGGACGGTGGCGCTTCCCAAGTTTACTATGGAATATTTTACCGGTTTAAAAGAAATTTTAGGTTCCATGGGCATGGCAGTGGCGTTTTCGCTTGATGCCGATTTCAGCCGAATCAATCCCGACGAACAAATATTTATTACCCGTGCTTTGCACAAGACCTTCGTTAAAACGGATGAGGAAGGCACGGAAGCCGCTGCGGTCACTGTTGTGGAATTTAGCCGTACTTCCGTTGGCGAAGATGTGGATTTTTACGTAACTTTCAATCGTCCTTTCATCTTCATCATTCGGGAGAAACACAGCGGAACGATTTTATTTATAGGTAAGATGGTTAAGCCGGAGTGGAACTAAAAAAGTATATTTTATGGTAAAAACGTTTATTTATCTTTCCCTTTTACTGTTTCTAACAAACTGTAAAACGCAAACGGAACCCGTGGCTGTATATGCCCCTTTTTCAAACAGCTACCAGGAATTGGGTCTGGATTCCGAGCATAGTTTTATATCCTTAAGAACCGAATCTGATGTTAATAGAAATCTTTCGGTAACGATTGAGGGGTGGTCGATCAAGGAAGAGGGTATTTATCTCGATACGAAGTATCAGAACAGAATATTGTTACTACGGGCAAGGGCAATTTGCGGTACCGTAACATCAAGAACATGGGAAAAGTTTAAATTTACCTATGTTGTTCCGGATACCGTTATAATTTCGTTACAAAAAATTGAATACACCCATGGTCCATTAACTTTGACTGTGGCAAAGCACTAAACGGTTTATACATTGCATTCGACAGGACTTCGAGAACTGAATACCAGGCTAATAAAATATTTTTTCAATATTACCATCCGCGCCCGTATCATACTCATTTTCGGTATTTTTACCCTGGTGCTGGTGGCGGCCCTGGCCCGCATAGCCTATGTAACCGGAAAGGATATTTATCAGGCTCAACTGCGAGACCAGGTTCGCCAGGTGTGCGCCCTGCTGGCGGCCGATTTTAAAACCGATTATTTCAATTATATCCAGGCTGCTACGGTAAGCCGGGCGTACCGTTACATCGAAAAAAAACTCAAAAAAAAGCAGAAGGAACAGGAACTCAGCAACATTTTTATTTTCAACAGCGATTATACGCGTATTTACGCTGCAAAAGCCGGCATCGGCACCGAGCAATTGAAAATTAACCGCCGTGAGATTCGATCCATACAACCGGGCGAGACCGCCGCTTCCCTGCCCTTCAAAGGATTGGACGACCGCTGGTACCTGTGGGGTTTCTACCGCTTCAACGACGACTGGTATCTGGGTATTCGGGAAAACGCCCGTCGGCTGGCTAAACTGGACGAGCTGACTTACACTTTTCTCGGAATCGGTTTTATCGGTTTTGTTTTTGTACTATTGGCTGCCTGGCTGCTCTCCGGCGCGCTATCACGACCCATCGAAAAGCTGGTTGGTTTTAGCAAAAGCATCGGACAGGGGCAGTTTTACGAACAGGCGCCGCGGGATATCCACGGTGAACTGGCTGTACTCGCGCAGGCGCTGGTAAGAATGCAGAAAAGTCTGCATCAGAAACAGAAGGAAAAGGAAGAAATGCTGGCGCAAATTGCCCACGAAATCCGCAACCCCTTGGGCGGTATCGAGCTGCTGGCCGGCCTGCTTCTGGAAGATAATCGCTTAAGCGAAGAACAACGTTCATACATTCAAAAAATACAGGAAGAAGTACAGGGGTTAAAAACGCAGATCACCGACTATCTGCAATACAGTCGTCCCATGCCGGCCAATCCGACCGAAGTCAATATAGCCGATTTGTTGAATGAAGCCGAACAAACTCTGCGCTCTTCGCTGCAAAGGAAAAATATTTATTTGGAAAAACGCATCAACCAATCCACTCTGCTGTTCGATCGCCAGCATCTGTTACAAATCATTGTCAATCTGCTTTCCAACAGCATCGACGCCGTGCCCGAGGGGGGACAAATTATCATTGCCTCCGAAGCGGACGGTATTTATGTTCAGGATAACGGCCGGGGTATCGGTATCAAAAACAGAGAAGATATTTTCCAGCCCTTTTTTACCACAAAAAAGGACGGCGCGGGACTGGGGCTGGCCATCAGCCGTAAATTGGCCGAAGAAAACGACGCCCGGCTGGAGCTGGTTACTGACAAAGCACAAAGAACCATATTTAAGCTGCAAATTCTTACTTAATTTGAGGAACAACCATTTATGAAAGCTCTGACATTGTTTATTGCAATCTTTATAATCGCCTGCACCAATGGCCCTGCCCCGCCAACCGATTTCAGTTATCCGCTAAATGCTGGCAATCACTGGGAGTACCGTCGAACCATTCAGATTACTAACATCCGGCCGGATTCTCTTAAAGAACAGTTTATGATGGCAGATACCTTTTATATCGAGGTCACAGTTGGAGACTTGGTTACCCTGAAAAATAATTTAAGCGCTGTCCCGATCATAGCCAAAACATCCCAAAGAAATGATTCCCTGTTTTCCATCAATTTTTATCAACAGGATGCCAGCGGCTTATTTCAGGTTGCCTATCTTCCGGCACATTTTGTACCCGGTTTGCCCAAAACCAATCGCTTACAGTTTCGCTTTAAGGGACGAACTTACGCCAGCCTGCAAAACCTAAGCGACGCGCTATCCGGTTATTATCCTGACGTCTTATCAATGCGCAGCGATTCCCTTATCTTTTACGACCCGCCCAGACCGATTTTGAGTTATCCGCTATTCATCGGGAAGCGCTGGGATTTGGCTAATGATTCTTTTCGCATAGAAAAATATATCACTGATTACGGACCGATTAACCTGCCGGCCGGTGATTTTGAAGCCTTTACCATCCGCTGGCTATATTATTTTGACGGAAAAGATACACCGGATGAGGACCTTGCTCTATTCGAATATATTTCGAAAAAAGGGCTGCTCAAACGCCGGATTCAGGCCTTAAATGGTATCCTGACAACTCAAACGGGCGATGAGTTGGGGTATTTTGATTATTATGAGAATTTGGAACTTGTTTCGTACGACGTTGCCGCCAAATAAAGGAAATTGTATGCCAAAGTCATTCACGCTTTTAGCGCTGTTTTTTTTCGCGTTGAATATCTCTTTTTCCAGCTTGCCGCCGCGGCCATACTATAAATACTATGTCAGCGGTTTTGTTAAAGTAGACAGCCTTGTCAACAAGGAAAATTTTGCCGTCCAGCTATACGGCATGCAGGCCGAATATATGCCCGCGTATCAGGCGATTAAAGGCATTCAAACGGGCACGGAACAACCGGTTGCTTTAACCGATACCGCTGGGTATTTTTCCATAGTGGTTAGCGATTACCTGCTGTTCGATTCGCTAAAAGCGGGCGTTGTCCGGCCCGACAAACCGGTTATTTACAGTCCGCCTTACTTTATTGACCCAAACAGATTGAAAGCAATAGATGAATATTATGAACCGGACAATGGACACGGATGTACGAGTTGTTCTACAACGGAACCGATGGAATCGCGGGTGGCGTATTATGAGTATTATCTTGACAACGTAAGAATTGAAATTAAGTAAAGGGATTTTTTATCATTCGGAAAGGTCTATGATATGGCTTCAAATCGTTCAAAAACATTAAGTGGAAAAACATGGTTTGCCGCTGTAATCATATTCGCCTTTCTTTTTTCCTGCGACGCTTTTTCGGATTTAAAAGATTGCATCTGTTCGCAGGAATTCA
The DNA here is from genome assembly GCA_011369465.1 of Caldithrix abyssi. Lineage (GTDB taxonomy): Bacteria > Calditrichota > Calditrichia > Calditrichales > Calditrichaceae > DRQG01. The sequence continues at coordinate 24,282 of DRQG01000090.1, read as the reverse complement.
GAGTTTACACCGTTACCGTAGTCGATCAACACAAACAGCCGCTGGATTCTTTGCGCATAAACATTTATAATCCGCAAAGCGGCCGGGAATTTGATATTGAGCAGAACTGGTCTTACGGCGATCCCGGAATGTACGTAGTGATGACCGATGCTTACATACGCAGTTTGCAGGAAGGCGGCGAACCGGTTATTTTTGAGGCGGAGAATGACACCCTGTCCGCTTCCGGGCAGTTCTACTTCACAACGGACGATTGCCGCTGCCATGTGGAAAAAGTAAGCGGCCCGGATACGCTTGTGGCAGCAATAAAACAAAAGAAAATATAAAAAAATCCTAACTTATTAATAATAACACAGAGATCACAGAGGACACAGAGAAAATAAAATATTAATATTTAGTAAATTCATAGCTGTCTTAAATGATAAGCAGCTACTTAAATTACGATATATAATAGTCTGAAACGTAAAATTCCCCCTTAAAAAAGGGGGTTAGGGGGTTGTAAAATCGTCTAATAGATTGTCTTTATGTTTTGCGCAAAACACCCCCATAGTCCCCACGCCACTGCGTACAAGCCTTAATAGGGGGAAACTCGTAAATACTTATATTTTACGTAACCTTTTCTATCTATTTAGGACGGATGTGTAGTAAATCAAAAATTACCTATGTACTTTAGATGTTCTTCGTGGTTCTGTTTATTTTACTTAAAATAGGGTTAAATGGAAATTATTATAATCGAAGATAACGACACCATGCGGCTGGGGATGAGCGAAAGTCTGCGCCGTGAAGGATACGACACCGCCGATTTTGCCGAGGGAGCAGCGGCCGTGGAGTATATTAAAACCCATCATCCGGCACTGGTAATTACCGACCTGCGTATGGAGGGGATGAACGGTTTGCAGGTGCTGGAAAAGGTAAAATCCATTCGTCCGCAAACCGAGGTGCTGCTTATTTCCGCTTACGGCACGGTGCAGGACGCCGTAAAAGCCATGCGTCTGGGCGCTGCCGATTTTTTGACCAAACCGTTCTCGCCCGAAGAACTGCGCCTGCGTGTCCGACAAATTGTTGAACGGTTGGAAAAGGAAAAACTGATCGATCGTCTGCGGGCCGAAAATGAATATCTTGCGGAAGAAACGGCTCAGGGATATGCTGAAATGGTCGGTTCTTCTCCGGCAATGCAGGAAATTTTTACCCTGATTCGTCAGGTGGCGCGGGAAGACAGCGCCGTGTTGATCGAAGGCGAAAGCGGCACCGGCAAAGAATTGGTGGCCCGGGCTATCCACCGTAACAGTCCGCGCAGCGGGGGCCCGTTTATCAAGGTAAACTGCGGCGCTCTAAACGATAATCTGCTGGAAAGTGAGCTGTTTGGTCACGAGAAAGGCGCCTTCACCGGTGCCCTGAGGCAGAAAAAAGGACGCTTTGAACTGGCCGACGGCGGCACGTTATTCCTCGATGAAATCGGTGATATTTCCCAGGCCATGCAGGTCAAATTGCTGCGCGTCCTGCAGGATCAGGAATTTGAACGGGTGGGCGGCGAACAGACGCTCAAAGTGGATGTGCGGCTGGTTGCGGCCACCAACCGCGATCTGAAAGCCCTGCTTAACCGGGGCATCTTTCGCGAAGATTTATACTATCGTCTCAGCGTCATTCCCATCCGTTTGCCCTCTTTGCGTCAGCGCCGGGACGACATTCCCGCACTGGTGCGGCATTTTCTGAAACGGTTCAACCAAAAACGCGGACAGGAAAAACACATAGACGATGAAGGTATGCGGCTGTTGCAGGAGTATAGCTGGCCGGGCAATATCCGCGAACTGGAAAATTTGATCGAGCGGTTGCATATCATTTCCGATAGCGACGATATCCCGGCCGTCCTGATTGCCCGGTTCCTGAACACACCGACCGAAATCACCCGCGGTTTTGAATCGTTGCCGCTGGAAGAGGCTTTGTACGCCTTTGAACGCCATCTGTTGCTGCAGGCGCTCAAAGAAGCCGACGGCGTAAAAAACCGGGCGGCAAAGATTTTGGGTATCCGAACCAGCACTTTGTATTACAAGCTGGAAAAATTCGGTTTGAGGGAGAACGCCGGCGCGTAAACAGTTTAAACGAAGGTATCTTTGTTTCTTACATAAAGGAGCGGCAAATGACTCCGGATAACAAACAGTTTTCAATACAGAATTATTTTTTGCGTTCTATCTTCTTCATTTTTCTTTTGATGTACAGCGCAGCCGCTTACGCCCAGTCTTCCAAACTTAATATCCTTTTGATACTGGTTGACGACCTCGGTTATGGAGACTTAGCGTGTTACGGCAATCCATATATATCGACACCCAACCTGGACCGTTTAGCCGGCGAAGGAATGCGTTTTACCAATTTCTACAGTCCTTCCCCATTGTGTTCCCCTTCCCGGGCCGGCATTCTTACAGGACGAACGCCATACCGAAGCGGCATCAAAAGCTGGATACCGGAAGGGGAAGATATTTATTTACATGAACAGGAAATCACTCTTGCCACGCTTCTCAAAAAGGAAGGTTATCAGACCTTTATGGCCGGTAAGTGGCATCTCAATGGCGGTCTCGGTCAAACCGACCATCCGCAGCCTCAGGATCACGGCTTTGATAAATGGCTCGCCCTTCATGCCTTTGCCATACCCAACCATAAAAATCCGACAAATTTTTTTGAAGATGGAAAACCGTTAGGCAATACAGAGGGCTTTACGGCACAACTGGTTATTGATAAATCCATCGACTATTTAGAACAGCGCGATAAAAGCAAACCGTTCTTTTTGTATGTGCCCATGGTGGAACCGCACTCTCAAATAGCCAGCCCGGATTCTTTTAACCGGATGTACAGCGCCTTCACTCACGGCAAGATAGATATTAGCAAATTGGAAGACCGCAGTCCCGGAGAGTACTACGCCAATGTCACATATATGGATTATCAAATCGGACGACTGCTCGACAAGTTGGAACGGATGGATTTACGGGACAATACACTGGTTATTTTCCTGAGTGATAATGGCCCGGTTACCAACCAGTGGAGATACTGGTGGGAAGTAAATATGTATGGCAGCACCGGTGGATTAAGAGGTCGGAAAGCCGACCTGTACGAAGGTGGCATCCGTGTCCCCTGTATCATCCGTTTTCCCGGAAAGATTAAAGCGGGTAGTGTGTCGGATGAACCGCTGCACGGCTACGATTTATTGCCGACGGTCTGCGGAATCCTCGATATTCCCATCCCCGATGACCGGGAAATTGACGGAATCGATTTTTCGCCGCTTTTTGACAATCAAAAAATTGAAAGAGACAAACCGCTTTTTTGGGCCTTCGAAACCCGCCCGGCCGACGACCCCGAAGGCTATGTGTACGCTGTGCGCGACGGCGATTGGAAGTTGATTTCGGATGAATCCCTTAACAGAAGTCTGCTTTATAATCTTAAAGAAGATCCCTATGAAGTAAAGGAGGTGAGCCGGCAGCATCCGGACGTCGTTGCCCGTTTGGAAAGGTCAATCCGCGACATCAAAAAAAGCATTGCCGATGATCCTTTGCGTCCCGAAAGTAAGCCGCCATCCGTCCGTGAAGTAACCCTTTTATATACCAACGATATCGAGAGTGTTTATGATCCGATTGACGCCTATTGGGACAATAATATAAACCACATCGGCGGTATCCCGCATTTAGCCGCTTTAATCAAACAAATGCGCAAGAAAGAGAACCTCACCTTTTTATTTGATTCCGGCGATATTTTCACCGGCGCTTTATCTAAAGCCACCCGCGGTGCGCTGCCCTTCGACTTGTACAACGCAATGGGATACGAGGCCATGGCCCTGGGCAATCATGAATTTGAATACGGCTGGCAAAAGCTGCTGGATGTGAAACAGCGGGCCCGTTTTCCCGTTTTAAACGCCAATATATTTTATAAAAACACAGATATTCACTATGCGCAATCTTACACAATTCTGGAAAAACAGGGTGTACGCATTGGAGTGATTGGCGTAATGGGTCTCGAGGCCTTCAAAAACACCATTCTTCCCGATAATGTAAAAGAGCTGGAAGCCCGTGATCCGGTTCCCATCGTTCAGAAACTGGTGGACAAATTGCGGGATGATGTCGATTTGATCGTTCTGTTGACCCATCAAAACCGCAGCGCTCCCATGCAATCGGATAAAGAAGCCGACCCGGAAGTACAGCGCGGCTTTGACGAAGATTATGCCTTGGCCGGACGGGTTAAAGGGATCGATGTAATTTTAGGCGGCCATTCGGATAACGGGTTGTGGGAGCCTGTTCGTCATCCCCAAAACGGCACTCTCATCAGCATGACCTTTGGTCAGGGAAAATATCTGGGGTATATGAAGCTCAGAATAAATAAAACGGAACAACGGGTTGATTTATTGGACGGAAAATTGCTTCCCGTCGTTTCCGATAAAATAGCAGCCGATCCCGACATTTTCGCAATGATAGAAAAGGCAAGAAAGAAATATTCGCACCTGTCCAAAGTGATCGGCTACAACGAAAAAACCGGTTACAGAAAATATTACCGGGAATCAAACCTGGGTAATTTTCTGGCCGACGCCCTTAAAGAGGCCAGCGGGGCCGAAATCGCTATGGTAAATCCCGGCAGCATCCGCGCCGACTTGAATACGGGACCGATCACCAAAGAAGAACTGGATAATATTTATCCTTTTGTGGATAATCTGGTTATTGTGGAAATCAGCGGAACAGCGTTACAATCTCTCATCGAATACAGCCTGGAACTGGTTTACGGTCTGGTGCAGTTTTCCGGCCTGCGATTAAAATATGATTCCAGCCGGCCGGTCGGTCAGCGGCTCATTGAGGCATCCGTCAACGGGAAGCCGTTGGATCCGAACAAAAACTACACCATTGCCTGCAGCTATTTTCTGGCCACGGGCGGCGACGGTTTTACCATGCTGAAAAACGGTAAACGCCTTGCTATTCTTCCTAAAATTGTTGTAGAGTATATCGCGGACTATATCAAAACAAGAAAAACGATAACAATGCCGGATGTAGGCCGACAAATCGATATAGCCCGGGACTAACAAAGCTATTAAATCTGGTACACGATTTATGAGTGAAACGTTTTTAACACGAATGGGAATATTCATCAGGGTGTCTCTTTTTCTGGCCATCTTCTGTACATTTTTGTCTGCCCAATCACAGGAGAATATAGTTAACCGGGAAAAAAAAGTGGCAAACTTGATTGAGCGGATCAAAACCCTGGAGGCGAACATACAAAATCAACAGCAGAAATTACAGGTACGACTGTCCCGCATTGATTCTCTGAAGGCACTTCCCGAACCGGATGAGGAGGTCATCAAAAGCGAAATGGCCCGGGCCTTATCCGTTTCCCAAAAAATCGAAAGTCTGCAAACGGAATACAATGCCCTGCTCAGCGATAGCGAAAAAGAAAAAGCCCGGCTGCGCGCCTATTACGGCCGACAGATCGATTCTCTGCAAAACGAATCTTCCGTACAAAACAAAGAACAACGGCACAGGGAGTTGCTGCGTCTTTATGCAAAACGTTTGCAGTTTGCCCCGCATCTGCAACGGGTTCATTTTGATCCGCAGCGCTTGCCGCCGCCAACGGAAGACAGCCTGGGCATGGTGCTGCGCGACGACTATCTCGTCTTATCCCTGGCCGAAATCGACTCGCAGTTACAGGCGGTGGAAAGCACGGAGAGCACCATCCGGAAGCAGCAAAAACTGGCGGCCAAGGCCGAACTGTTTTTGGATGATGTAAACGAAGGATTGTTTTTCGGACCGCAAGATCAGTTGGCCGGGATAAATGCTCAGGGCAGAACAGGGAATACGGATTATACCGCTACCGGTCCCGGAATAACCACAAGCGAATTGAATAATCGTATCATAACCATCAACCGTTTGTATGACGATTTGGTAACCTCGGGTCAGGCTTCTTCCGATAACCCCTTGCAGCAACAAAAAGTGGAACGCTACCTGAAGTTGTTGAATGAAGTGAAAGAGTATTTGCTTCTCTATCGTCAATTTATCACGGAAAAACTCGGACAGTAAGCGCTGAATAGCTTATCTATGGCGCGGAAAATCCAATTTACCTACAAATATGGCCTATGCGTAAATCGCTTCTTATCGGTTTCTTTTTGGCACATTTCGGGATGTTATCACTTCTGTTCGGCGGGAATCGGGAGCGGCTGCTAGTTCAGGCTACGGGAGAAGGCGGCGCATTTCTTACCGAAAACTATGCGGATAAATCCCTCATGCGGCTGATCGGTAACCTGCGCTATGACAAAACTTACACCCAAACCTATTTCCAGTTGAAAATCCGCCTGGCGCCCGAGGTTTATGGCGCGGACAGAAGCCAATATGCTGTTAAAACCAAATCGATTTTTACCCTCGGCGGTCAGAATAAATCCGCATTCGCCTGGCGGTTTGATCTCAATTACCGTTTCTACTATTACGATCTGGGACAAAACGCAAACATCCGGTACAATATATTTTATCTCGCCGCTCAGGGCTCCTGGCCGCGCAAGACGGGGGCGGCCTGGTTGGCTCAATTGGGCTATTTTTACCGCGATATCAGCGGGCAACCTTTCATGCGTCTGGACAGTTACAACGCCCAGGGCGGCATCGGCGGTCGGTTCAGGGATAAGCTGAACTACCAGCTTAAACTCTATGTTGAACGCTTTCTAATACATGAAAGCATCCCGTACAGTGAACGCGGCCGGAACAGCGGTACACGGGTTGGGCCTTTATTGGCCGTTCGCTATGCACAGGATTATATTTTTAACGCCGCTTATCTGCTTGTTCTGGAACAAAATCGTCTTAACCGGAAAACGGTCGTCGAACACAGCGTGCGCCTTGTGGCCGGTAAATATCTTTCCGACCGCCTGTCTTTGTTTGTATATATAAAATATTTTATCCGCAATGCCGGGAACGAGGTGGTGGAAGATCATCTGACCTATACGCCGTTGGACAGCGAGAACTGGCTGTACGCCAAAGCCGGATACGATGTGGGTAAAAACAGCGAACTCTTTTTACGTTTCGGCTACCTTAACGATACCCTGCCCGGCCGCAAGGAGGAATTGAGCGGCTGGCAGATATTGGCGGGATTTCACCATATTTTTCGGAAACAATGAAATGGATATTTTCCTTTTTTAAACCAGGTTTTAAAAATACAAGGTTATTTTTAAATACAACCTTTAATATTACAAGGTAAACGGGAATACAAGCGAATAGTTTAATAAATGAATTATTGGTTTACCTTTTGTGAAAGGGTCCTCATCTGCAGGTAAAAGTAAAACAAAATCTTTTTCTGCTTTTAGCGAAGGGAGGAACGCACTTTCCTGGGCGTGCGGTTATATGTATCCGGATGGTTTGCCCACCGGTTTACCTGTGACACCTTTTTCCTGCAAGGCAAGGTCTTAAAACCAACTGCGCAACGGGAAGGTTAGCGATACCATCGCTCTAAACGATGGTATCGCTAAAATAGCAACTATCCGCACTCTGGCCCTGCCAGCTCGAAATGTGAGCAATAAACGTTCTAAACTGCCCCCTACAATCCAACGACTCAGTACTAAATACTAAGTACTATGTACTATTTACTCACCGGGAAACCGACGCAAACCTTTCCAGTACATCTTCTTTTTTATGGGCAGCGGCAGGGCCTTTTGTTCTGCGGGTTCGAGCGGGAACCAGGGATTGCCTGTTTGATAATTGAGCAGATAAAACTGACAGGCCGGGGTATCACCCTGTCCTATAAGAGCCACGGTATTACCGGCGCTGTCGGCGGCCATGTCCACAATCAAAACGGCATGTCCCTTTTTACCTTTTTTAACCACAAAATCACCGGGCTGCACCCGCCGGGGTTCAATATCCGGGTAGTAATGATAAAAAGCCTGAGTACCCGAGTATTCGAAGAGCACATTCAGATACTGTTCGAAGGCTGCATAACTGCTGTCCGCTCCGGCGGATTTTTGCAATTGAAAATGAGCGCCGCGAAAGACCGGCCGCAGCCCCCCGGCCCAGTCCGTCCAGCGAAAATCTGTACCTTCCGGCAGAGGGAAACGGATGACCGCTTTTTGACCGGAACGCCACAGATATTCCGCCCGCAAGCGTACGATAATATCCATGCACTGTTCCAGTTTACGTCCGCGAATATTATAGGCCGCCACCGCGGCAACGGTGGAATCCCCGGTTTTTTTGAAAATACGATTGCGGTAATCGCGCACCGGCTGCCCCTGAGGCAGCAGCGGCAGCTTGCGCAGCCAGGCGGCAAAGCTGTTGTCTGCAACAGGCAGCCGTTTAAAACCCGGCGGCGGGGCAAAGCGCTGCTCAACGGTTTCCACTGGCTCCACAGTTATAAACACATTCCGGGCGATGAGAACATGCAGCATCAAAAGTAAAATAAAAAGCGGTTTGTTTGAAATGAACCTGCTGAGCATAGTATCGGGTTGTATAATGATGTTTTGCGGTGTTTATTTTCTGCGGAAAAAATCCGGAATATCTGAAAATCGATTAAACTTGATCATTGATAGTGAATAATATTAAAAACAGAAAAATACAAACTTATTTACTGTTTTATTTGAAAATAACACCCCAGCCGATGCTCCGAAATCGGGCATTCTCCTTCGTATTCTCCACCGCATTGCAGACAAAACAGAGAAAAATCTCTTTCCTGTTCTAAAGTAAGACAGATATACTTATCCAGCAACCGGTTCAAGGATTCTCTTTCATCATCACTAAAACCTTCCAGGACGGATTTAATTTTTTTCTCACTGGTGCTGAGATATCTTTCAACAATATCCCGTCCTTTCTGCAACAGTGAGACACCCAGCGAACGCCGGTTTCCCTCGATTTCTTCCCGCTTGATCAGTCGTTTTTGTACGAGGAAATGAATATTTTTACTCACTGCCGGTTTGCTGATATTTAATACATCTGCCAAATCGCCTATTTTATCCAGTTCTGCCCTATAAAGAATTCTTAAGATTAAAAATTGATTACGCGTTAACTTGATTCGGGATGCTCGTTTAAGATTATCCTTTTCCACAATATCAAGAATAATGCGTGATAAAATTCGAATTTTCTCGTCCAGAGGCAGGGTTCGTTTTTTTTCCATTTCCGATTTTTTAAGTGATTTTACTCTTTACAAAGATACTCCTGTTTTATATTCTTTGCAATGTTTCTTTAAGAATTTGATCGGCGATACGCGGCACTGCTTTATCCATTTCCGCTGAAAGTTCCATTACCGGTTCGCTTTGCAGTTTTATAGAAACGGCAAAAAGTCGGATGTTTGGTACTTTTCCGAGGAGGTAAAGCGAATCAATTAAATCCTTCAAACCGATATCATGAGCCGTTAACGTGGCAGGATAATCCTTGGAGTAGCGGGGCGTTAACACCGTAATTGTTCCGGGATGTTGTCCGTCGTTAATGGCGTCTATCAGAAAAACCGTGTCGGCCTCCTGCAAATGTTCCAGAAGATGGAAACCGCCGGTTCCTCCGTCCAGGCATGTAACGCCCTCGGGCAGCTTTTGAGAAAACAAATATTGGGCGACGCGGACACCGACACCCTCATCGCCCATAAGAATATTGCCGATTCCAAGGATTAATAATTTGTTGTTATGATTTCTTTGAATCTGATTTACGCTCAAATTTCCACCCACCGATCATTGAAGATGTTGTTCCCCTGCCCTCAATGTAGTCATGATAGAACACAAGGTAAATATGAATAATAGCAAACACCACAAAAAACCACATAAAAACGTGATGCCATTGCCGGACAGCAAAATCACCTCCCATCAACGGTATTACCCAGGAAAACAGTTTGGGCAAATACGATGAACTCATCGATGAGTAGAGGGCAAATCCGGTAAATGCCTGAAACAGAAATACCAGAAAACTCAGGAAATATATAAAACCGGCTAATGCATTATGGCCGATGGAAATCCTGCCTTTAATATCTGTTTGCAAGATATCAACCTTGATAATCTCCTTCATTTCCCTGATCTGTTTACCGGTGAAAGGCAGAAAATTCCGCCAACGGGCATATACGTTACCAACAAATCCCCAGTAAATTCGTACAAGAAAATTGAAGAAAAAGATAAATGCCGCCACAAAATGAATAAACCGCACCGTACCAAACCAATATTGCTGATAGGCCTCGTTTGAGTAGGAAATCGTTATCGGATTACCAATGAGAAATCCGGTTACAATCAAAACAGCCACACAAATACCGTTTACCCAGTGGTACAGTCGTACCGGGAATTCCCAGACGTAAACCCTCTGATACACTGCAGTACTTTTATTCATCACAGCCCCCTCTGGTTAAACTGTACCTGATGAATATGTTTGCCATCGGGATCATAGAGATGTACGGCGCAGGCAATACATGGATCGAAAGAGTGGATTGTGCGGATAATTTCCAGGGGCTGGTCTTCATTATTAACCGGAGTTCCAATAAGCGATTGTTCGTATGCCGAGCGCTGATTCTTGGCATCACGCGGAGAAGCATTCCAGGTGCTGGGAACAACCAATTGATAGTTTTCAATCTTTTTATCTTTAATCCGAATCCAATGCGCCAAAGCGCCGCGCGGCGCTTCCGTCATACCGACCCCTTCGGCAGTTTCCGGCCAGGTATCGGGATCCCATTTGGAATCATTAAACGTACTGGTGTTACCCGATTTAATGTTGGCAATCAGATCGTCATAGAACTCCTTCATCCAGTGAGCTACCAACTGGGTTTCCAGACCGCGAGCCGCTGTTCGGCCTAAGGTGGAAAAAAGAGCCGCTACCGGCACATTCAAACGCCCCAGCGCATCATTAACCACATCCTGTACCTCTGTTCTGCCGGAAGCGTATGCCACTAACATTCTGGCCAGGGGGCCCACTTCCATGGCATGGTCTTTCCAGCGCGGGGTTTTAAGCCAGGAATATTTCTCTTCTACATTCAGATGTTCAAAGGGTGGATTGGGACCGGTAAAATTGAACTTGGTTTCACCTTCCCAGGGATGCAGACTTTTATTGTTACCCCCTTCGTATTCGTACCAGGAATGCGTGATGTATTCACGAATTTCATTCTGGTCGCGTCCGTTTACTTCGTGCACTTCGCTCAGATTCCGGTCTAAGATAGCGCCTCGCGGCAGTTTAAACGATTCCGGCTGATTATAACTTGCCGTAGGCAAATCGCCGTAGGCCAAATAATTGGACAGACCGCCGCCGATAGAAGCCCAGTCTTTGTAGAAACCCGCCACTGCCAGCAGATCCGGCAGGTAAACCTGCTCCACAAATACGATGGCGTCGCCGATGAGTTTATTGATGTGATTCAAGCGTTCGGTATTGAGGGCATTCACTTCTTCTGTGTTAATCGAAAGAGGTACCCCGCCAACCAGATAATTGGGGTGCGGGTTTTTACCGCCCAATATGGCATGAATTTTAACTACTTCCTTCTGCCATTCCAGAGCCTCGAGATAATGGGCCACGGCTAACAGATTAACTTCCGGTGGAAGCTTATACGCCGGATGCCCCCAGTATCCGTTGGCAAATATCCCCAACTGACCGCTGTCCACAAAGGTTTTGATCCGTTTTTGCACATCTGCAAAATATTTCGGAGAGCTTTTAGGCCAACGCGAAATGGATCGGGCAATTTTCGAGGTCTCTTTCGGATCGGCCGAAAGCACCTGTACGATATCCACCCAGTCCAACGCATGCAAATGATAAAAATGCACTACATGATCTTGAACATACTGAGCGCAGAACATCAGGTTTCTGATTAATTCGGCGTTTTTGGGTACGCTAATGCCCAGAGCATCTTCCACGGTCCGTACACTGGCCAGCGCATGAACAGTGGTACACACACCGCAAACGCGCTCGGTAAAAGCCCAGGCGTCCCGTGGGTCTCTGCCCAGTAATATTTTTTCGATACCGCGCACCATTGTTCCTGAGCTAAAGGCATCGGTAATGACGCCGTTTTCAACAACCGCTTCGATGCGCAAATGCCCTTCGATGCGGGTGATTGGATCAACTACGATTCTCGCCATTATTCTTCACCCCCTTCAACTTTATGGTTTTCCTCCGAGGACTCTTCCATGTTTTCTTTTATCAGCTTTCTTTTGCGGATATTGGTGGTAATGGCATGCGCGGCCACTCCGGCCAAAGCGCCGACCCCGATAACCGTTCCAATATCATCCGCAGTCGTTTCGATCCCGAATCCCGGGAATGAGGCCAGATGCTGATAAAAGGGACCGTTATCCCAGAAGCTGTTTTCACTGCAACCGAGACAGCCGTGTCCGGACTGGATGGGATAACTGGTACCTTCGTTCCATTTGGTAACCGAACAGGCATTGTAGGTAACCGGTCCGCGGCAGCCCATTTTATACAGGCAGTAACCTTTGCGAGCTTTTTCGTCATCCCAGCTTTCCACAAATAAACCGGCATCGTAATAGGGACGACGGTAACAGGTATCGTGCACACGACGGGAATAAAATTCTTTCGGTCTGCCCTGTCCGTCGAGCTCAGGAATTTTATCAAAAATAAGAATATGCGTAACCACGGCGGCCATCACGTCGGCAATTGGCGGGCAACCCGGTACATTGATTACCGGTTTGTTAATAATTTTGTGCACCGGGGTTGCACCCGTGGGATTCGGTTTGGCGGATTGAACGCAACCGTTGGAGGCACAACTGCCCCAGGCAATCACGGCCGCAGCGCCCTCGGCTGTTTCGTTAAGAATATCCAGCGCCGTGCGTCCGCCGATTGTACAATATATACCGCCGTCTTTAACCGGAACGGATCCTTCTACCAGAAGGATATATTTTCCATAATAGTTTTTCATCGTATCTTGTAAACATTTTTCGGCCTGGTGCCCGGCTGCCGCCTGAAGTGTTTCCGTATAGTCGAGGGAGATGGTATCCAAAATAATATCCGCTACGATGGGATGCGAGGCACGGATAAAGGATTCGCTACAGCATGTACATTCCTGAAAATGCAGCCAGATAACCGGAGGACGCGGCTTGGTTTCCATGGCATGAACCACTTTGGACAAGCCGGAAGCCTCGATACCCAGCAAAGCGGCCGTATAGGTACAGAATTTTAAAAATTCCCGACGGGGAATTCCGGCCCGCTCAAAAGCTTCCTTATAAGTTTCTGATTTCATCATTTAGTACCCCTTATGTTAGTGATAAAAAACACTACTACTTATTCCTGAACAGAACAAGTGCGTAGGATTATAAATAGCTTTTATAATAGTAGGAATTGTATGAACTGTCCGGATAAATCATAAACAACATAGGTCTATCTCCGATCTTCTTTATTTAAATTTCTCTGATCGATTTCACGTATTTTAAAGAACAGGGCAACAATCAGCAGGGTGATGATAAAGGTTGCAGCGCCGAACCCCCTGCGCCGAAAATAATAATCCTCAATCTGCGCCTGCGCCTCTTTTATGGCCAAATCTGCCTTGCCCAGGCCTTCTTTTACTTTAACGGTCACTTTTACCGAGTCAAAGGTGTGAACCAATGTGCGCGCCTGAGTTAAACTCTGTTTGGCCTCCTGAAGTAAAAATTCTATATCCAGATCGTCCATACCTTTATGCTCTACCTCTTTCTGTTGAGCTAAAGCTTTTTCGTAAGTGGTGGCCAGCGTTGTCAGTTGCTTGTGGATTTCCGTTGCCACTTCAGCTCCCTTGTCATCGGGTTCGTGACAATTACTGCACACGGCTTTATCATCCACGCCGATCATTTCATCGCTTGTTTTTTGCACTTCATGGTTGCCGTGGCACTCTTCGCAGCCGTGCAGTTTTTCCTTTTTAAAAGCCGCTCCCATTCGGGAATCACTGAAATACTGCATATTGTTTACGTGGCATGAACCGCAAACGTGGCTGATGGAAGAAATTCCCGGCGGCATAGCGCCGTGATTACCATGGCAATCATTGCAGGCCGGAGCGCCCGTATCCTGCTCTTTCAGCAGCGCTACGCCGTGTACACTTTTGGCAAATTTCGTGAATTGGTCTGTTGGGATTTCATACTCTTGCATATATTCCTCATCTCCGTGGCAGGCATTGCAGGTTTCCGGTACGTTCAGGGCGTACACACTGGAACGCGGATCACTGGCCGGCATGATGCTGTGTGCGGTGTGGCAGCTTGAGCAATCCGCTACCTTCGTGTCTCCTTTTTTAAGGCGCAGGCCATGCAGGCTTTTGTAATATTGATCCGTCTGATCGGTGGGGATTCGCGGCTGATACGAACGCATAAAACCGATATCCGAATGACATTTACCGCAAAATTCCGGTATTTCTTTTTTGGAGGGCACTCCTACGAAACCCGCCTCAATGCTCATGGCCTCGTCCATGTCGTCGCTGGCCGGGTTTCCGCCGTGGCAGCCGGAACAGGAAAGATCCTTTTGCATATGTATATCGTGTTTATTGAAGTCTTCGGGCAGTTCTTCTTCCTCTATATGGCAAGATATACAATTGTCCGTTTTCATTAACGTCTCTACATCCCCTAAGATGAAGTCCGGTTTTATGAACAGCAGAAAAAGTCCTGATACCACTATTCTTAAGAAAATATTTTTCATATTTATTTTTCCCATTACATTAAATATCCAAGTATTGTCATAAAAATGATAAAAGCAATAACGGCAATTCCGATAAACAGCATAGGATTGAATCTGGCGCTTTTATCAAATTTAATGCTCCAGAATGGCGTTAGCATCCATGCTAACCCGGCGACAGAAAAAAGCAGAATGCCGGCCACTTCACCTTCCATAAACCAGACATGAGCGGGGAGCAGCTTGAGGGATTGAAACATAAACATAAAATACCATTCCGGTCGGATACCCTCCGGCGCGGAGGCAAACGGATCGGCTTTAGGACCCAGCTCCCACGGGAAGTACACAGCCAGAAAAAGCAGCACATTAAGCACGATAAGCCACAACAGGACATCCCGAAGAACAAAATTCGGAAAAAAAGGAATCGTTTTTTTCTGTTCGGGTTTCAGATTTTTATAATAGTCGGGCTCGTGCATGCCCTGGCGTTGTACAAAAAGCAGATGAAGACTAAGGATAACAGTAAACAAAGCGGGAATCATGGCCACATGGATGGCGTAAAAACGGGAAAGCGTAGCACCGGTTACATCTTCGCCGCCGCGCAATACAATTTTTATAGCCTCTCCGATAAACGGAACCGCACCGGCGATGTCGGTACCAACCTTTGTGGCAAAAAAAGCCAGTTCATCCCAGGGCAGCAAATACCCGGAAAATCCGAATCCCATAGCCAGTGCCAGCAGAATAAAACCGGTTACCCAGGTCAGTTCGCGCGGTTTTTGAAAGGCTCGTGTGAAAAAGGTGGAAAACATGTGCACAAAAACAAAAAAGACCATCAAATTGGCCGACCAGCTGTGCACCGAACGTACCAGCCAGCCGAAATTCACTTTGGTCATAATAAAGCGTACACTTTCGTAAGAGCTGTCCACCCCGGGCTGATAGTAAAGCAGCAATAAAATCCCCGAGCATACCTGCACGATAAACAAAAACAGAGCGACGCCGCCCATATAATACCAAACACTATGCTTGTGCACAGGAACTTGTTTATGCTGCATATATTCAATGAGAGGGGTTAAATTAAACCGTTCATCCATCCAGTGGTATATTTTTTCATTCGTCTTTTTAAACATAATTAACCAATCTCTTTCATTTTTGATACTATTATTTCATCGTTGACGATGTTCACAGCGAATTCATCCAGAGGCCTGGGCGGAGGACCGGAAACATTCCGCCCTCTCAGATCATAGATACCGTTGTGGCAGGCGCACCATATTTGTTTGGAATCGTCCCGGTACTGAACAATACAATCCAAATGGGTGCATGTGGCCGAAAAAGCGCGTAATTCTCCTGTATCCATCTTTATGAGGATTACGGGCTTTCTACCGAACTTGATAATTTTACCGCTATTTTTAGGAAAGTCCGCAACGGGTCCCGCCTTTACCGAATTCACGTTGGCTTCGGGAACAGGCGGTGGTTTGAGATAAGAAAATACGGGATAGAAAATACTTCCAAGCCATCCTAATAGACCGCCTCCAAGCAATAGATTAATAAATTTTCGACGACTTGTAGACATTCGGTTCTCCAAATTAATTAGCTGATTATACTAGTTATTTTCATTTATATTTTCCTGTATTACGGGTATTTTCATACGTGCTTCTTCCCAGGGCGGCAGTAATTTGAACAGAACATAAAGGATGATTAAAGGCAAAACGAGAATAGCAATGGCCACAAGCAGCCCTTCCAATCCCAAAAAGGTCATTTTGTAAGCGGTCAATCCTCTAAAACTTTTCGAAAAAAGCTGGCCGCCCACCACTACATTCCATCTGGTGGAAAAAATACCAACCTGTACCAGAATAGCCGAAGTAAAATAGATTAACTTTTTCAGCTCTGCCGGGGCTTTAAACGCCTTTGTCACCGCTATGGCCCCAAGCGGAATAATCATACCGATAAGCAGCTGCACTACAACCAGACTGATAAACAGTTTGCCGGATACCAGTTCGGAAAGAATATGGATGGATTCCTCCGATTCATAAATGCGGTGGATGAAATCGAGAATTTCCAATGAAAAGTCCACGATCATGGCATAAAACAGAAAACTGGCCAGCTTGTCCAGGCAATTCATGTCCACCTGTTTGGAACGCATTGGAGTTACAATCATATAGATAAGCAAAACCAGGGCGATCCCCGAAACGATGGCTGAGAAGAGAAATACAATAGGCATCAACACGCTGGACCACCAGGGGTTGGCTTTAACGGATCCGAAAATAAATCCCACATAGCCGTGCAGTAAAAAGGCCGAAGGGATGCCCAGAATGGTAATAATTTTTTCCGCCTTTTCATCAAAGGCGATTGCCTTTTCCGAGATGTCGTTAGAAAAGAAAGATGTGAAACGGTGGATCCATTTTCTGATCCCCTTTTCCTGCCGTGCCCACAGAATAAGATCCTTGCGGTAATCAAACCAGATTTCCAGTTGCAGCACAGCCATCAAATACCACATATACACGAAACCAAACATGGCCATGGCCGAAGTTACATTGGGCGTAAGAAATATTTCGAATGATTTTTCGGGATGGCCTAAATGGGCTTGCAAGGGCAGAGGAGCAACCAACATAAAAGCCAGGGCGGTGAGAAGAGAAATACGATACACCGGCTGTAATTCTTTCACGTTAAAAACTTTTACCAGCGATGCCAGAATAAAGGCGCCGGCCACCAATCCCGTTATGTAGGGGTATAAAACGATAAGCAGGCTCCAGTGCATTTCGATTTCGTTAGGGTAAATATAGCCGCTGATTTCTTTAACCAATGGTGTTAAGTGTTGAATTATTTCTTCCAAGATTATCGTACCTCCATATCAAGATTGGCATAATAAACTTTTGGCTCGGTATTAAGGGAGGGTTTAAGCACGCCTATTTTGTGTTTACGCATAAAGCGCATTAGCGGGCTGGCTTTTTTCTTAATTTCACCGAAGATACGCGTTTGTGTGGGGCAAATTTCTACACAAGCCGGCACCAACCCCTTTACGACGCGGTGGTAGCAGAAGGTGCATTTCTCTGCGGTTCTTTTTTCCGGGTGCAGGAAACGGGCGCCGTAGGGGCAGGCCTGGATACAGTAACGGCAGCCGATACAGTAATCTCCGTCAACCAGCACCACCCCGTCCGGGGTTTTAAAGGTAGCACCGACCGGGCAGACTTGAACGCACGGCGGATTATCGCAATGGTTACAAATTTTAGGGACAAAAAAGCTTCTGATTACCTTATCTTTATCCTCACTCTCGTAATACGGTTTGCGAAATCCGTTAATGGCGCCGTTAGGACTATCGACGAAGGTTTTTCCGCTTTTAAAAATGCGGTAGCGTTCCACCCAGGTTCTGAAAAAGAAAGGCGCTTTGGGAACGTCGTTTTCTTTTTTACAGGCATCGGCACACTTCCCGCAGCCGATACATTTGTTTATATCAATTCCCATGCCCCAGTAATGCTCAAAGGGATTGTAATCTTCACCGATAATCCAGGTCTGCAATTTCTTCAGTGCCTCTTGTGCGGATAAAACCGCCGGCGTCGTAAGTGCAGCCAGCGAAAACAAGATGTTTTTGATAAATTTTCTGCGTTTCATTCCATTTGCATTTTCAGATTGCCATTTTTTCATCAATTTGCCTCCGGTAAATGCGGATAATGACATTGCCAGCAATTGTATCTTCTCTCATGTTCGAACAGGTCAATTCTTGGTATGTCTTCAGAACTCTCAGCATCCAAGGCATGACACGAGCCGCAAAATTCACGGTTGTGCGGTTTGGACGGCAGGACTTCCCGTGGTCTGATTTTGTGTTCTTCCGGCGTTTGGTGACAACGCGTACACGGAATATCCACATGTTTCGAAACCGCTTTGGTATAACTTATTTCCGCATGACAGGCTTTGCACTCCCTGGGCGTTTCGGGCGGCTTCGGGTCATGAGGATCGTGACATTTTATACAAGCCTTTCTTGAATTATGCCTTGCCGAAATGATCTGTGGAAAGCCGGAAGGCCGGGAAGGAAGATATTCGTGGCAGGTAGGGCAATACGACCTCTTACGCGGCGCTTCCAGCTCGATAGCGTCGTCCTCCGTATGAGCAAAGGCGGGCCCATGACAGACCTCGCAGGTTAGGGTTTTATGGTATCCGTTGTATTTTACTTCAACCACATCATCATGACACTCATTACACAATTCCCGGCCAGCGTAATGAATTTCCTGCGAAACAATTTCATCCAGGGCCGAGGCGCGGTAATGTCCGTATTTACCGAAATCCGTCGGAATTAGAAGCTGCCTCACAACCAATGGCAGGGCGAACAATATTACCGCTACAACAGAAAGTCTTCTTATCTGTTCCGGAAGATTTTTCCAAAAAAATTTCATAGATTGCCGTCTCTTATTTATGTTATCCGATGAAAAAGATTTTTTAACCAACGATTTCAGATCATCCGGATTGAACTTAAATTTCATTGGCCTCTCCGTGGCCTTTTTTCATCCTTGTTTTACCATATAGCCAGGAAATAACCAGTAAAGCAACACCCAGCACCAGAAATGAAATGATTCGGTAAACCGGTTCCATACTGATGATACCGATAATAAATATGTATAATACGGTTAATAACAAGGTACTCAGCGCCATCCAGCGATATTTTTTATTCTTAAGCAAAAGGCTTAACAGATAGTAAAACAAAGCCACACCAACCCATGAGAGTACCAGATAAGCGCGAGGCACAAGATGATAAAGCGTATATGGGAAAATAAAAAAGGCCGAGGCGAGATAGGAATTGCGCATCAATTCTGTTCTCAGGTTTAAACGCTCCTTCTGCCAGTTCATAATACGGGCACTGAGCAGGGCAACAATACCAAAACTCAGACTGATGGTGCTCACTTTGCCGGCCATAAGCAGGTAAACAATAAATACAATCAGATATATATAGAAATTGGCCACCACAATTATTTTGGAGCGGAACCAAATTGCGGTGGAAATAACCAGCAGACTCTGCCAGCTGAGAAGAATAAAGAAATCCGGAATATCAAAGGCGTCTATAATGGCCACACTAAGCGCTATAAAGCCAATAATAGAATAAGCAAACGTCGAATATTTACTTCTCTCCTTAATCCAGAACGCAATAGCTACCGCAACAAACACTACAGAAGCAATTAAATGATATACCGGTAAATCCGCTTTCATCTTAATCAAAGTGATGAAGAAATAAAGGACGAAGCAGCCCAGGCAATTCAAAACCGTATTGGCGATCAGTAAATCGTCTTCCGGTTTGTCTTTTTCGCGGAAATAGTTGCCAGCAGCAAATATTACTGCATACAGGAGTAAAAAATAGGCATGCCAGGATGGCGATGAGAGTAGTTGTAATTCGTTACCCAGGAGCGGGTTATTCATAAACCAATTTAAATGAGTAAAATAACTTAATATGATACCCAGAAAAATCAAATTGTCCCAGCGAAATTTTAGTTTCAGGTAAACTGTTAACGTGGAGAGAATCGCAATCATTAAAAAAGTAAAAATGGCCTGATTGCTGAGGATTACGGTAATATATCCCAGTGTTAAGCTGATAGCGGTAAGATAAACCGATTGACGCCGCCAGGAAACGACCAGATTAACGGCCACAACCAGCAGCAACAGAGCAATTTCTATTGTAAGGTTGTTTAAGAGGGGTTCGGCGCTAAAAAAATACAAACGCAAGGTTGAGAAATAAAATAAAACTAATCCTCCACCCACCAGATACCGTGAAATATAGGAAAAAGAATCATGTAAATATCGCGCCAACACAAAAATTGCACCGGCTATCAAGTAACCGAATAAACTGGGAAGAAAAGGGGCTACATCCTTATACGGAAAAGTCAGCAGAAAAACAATCCCCAAAGCCAAAACCACAATCCCGATTTTCGCCATCCAAAACTGCCCGATTCTATATTCCAGGGCATCTTCTTCCACGACAGGTTGGGATTCAGAAGCAGTAGGTTCGTCCAACGCTTCCGTCTCTATTTCCCCGGATAGGCCCAGATGTTGCTCTATCCGCTGGATTCTCTGTTCGAGTTGTTTGAGATAATGGCTAATGTTACCACTAAAATCCTCTGAGGCATCGTTCATATTTGCTCCATTTCATTAAAAATGTATAGAACGGAATCTATTTTACAGAAAAACGAGTTAGGTGCGTTGGTCTTGGATTTTACACCGTTAAAAATCCGCAATCTATTTATGAATATTAAACTTACCGGCTCATATTGTATGAGCTTCGATCAGTTGTAATATTTTCTTTTTTAATTCGAGCAAATCGAACGGTTTTTCGAAATAACCTCTCAAGCGTATATGTTTGTTATTTTTAATCTTCGATGGAATTTCCCGGGCCGAAGTAATCATTATGTTTAAATCCGGATGCGCCGCCGCAATTTTCAAAAGCCACACACCGTCATTCGAATCCGGCAAATCCAAATCACCAATTATCAGATTAAAATGGGTTTTGTTGACCGACTCTTCAGCCTCCGAAGCCGATCCCACATATTCTACATCCGCGTCAAATTCATATTGCAAATAACGAGCAACGTTCTCAGCAAAAAAGATTTCATTATCTGCAATGATTATGCGCATTGTTTATCCTTCATTGTCTTGCCAACCGGTATATCCAACAATTGTGCCGGTAATAGAATATGTAGGTTAAGTATTTGTTTTTAAAGAAGATTGAGAATTTCCCCAGCAGATGTGGAAGGCTAAATTTAGCCATTCTATGGGGATGTCAAGCAGCAACGAAGATATAGTATTTTTCTAACATATTAAAATACAACAAGTTATGTTGTGGATAAAATTAGCCACATTTATATGGTGTTAATTATCCAGGCGGTGTTTTTTTACCAGATAACGGATGATGTGACGGGGTTCCTTTAGCAATTTGGATGTTTTAATCTGGTTACCACCGGCGGCTTTTAGGGCCTGTTCCAGTATCGCTTTCTCGATACTACCCAGATATTCGCGCAAGGAGCGGTTTCCAAGATTTTGCAGACCGGCTTCAAAATTGTTATTGCTGCTCTCTGCCAACTTGATATCTTTTGGAAGATGATCCGGTGTGATCAGGTTTCCATTAATCAAAATGATCGCCCTTTCCAAAACGTTGTGCAGCTCGCGCATATTGCCCGGCCATGGATAATTGAGTATAATATCATGACATTCTTCGGAGAGTTCCACCCGTTTATTTAATCGTTTTGATATCTTATCGATTAAATATTGGGCGATGAGCAGGAGTTCTTCTTTTCTTTCGGAGAGAGGGGGGATATAAAGGCGGAACATGCTTAAACGGTAAAAGAGGTCTTCCCTGAATTTTTGTTCTTTAACCAATTGTTCAATATCCTGGTTAGTAGCCGCAATAATTCGTACCCGCACTTTTATATTGCTCACACCCCCAAGCCGCTTAAAGGTTAGATTATCGATAAAACGCAGCAATTTGGCCTGCAGATGTGTGGACATTTCCGTGATCTCATCTAAAAAAAGCGTCCCGCCATGAGCTAATTCGATCAAACCGATTTTGCGTTTTTTGGCATCGGTAAACGCTCCGGGTTCGTACCCGAATAATTCGCTCTCTAATAAGGTTTCGGAAAGAGAGGCACAGTTTACTTCTATAAACGAAGCCGAAGATTGGGCGGAAATATTGTGGATATACCGAGCGTACATTTCTTTACCGCTGCCCGTAGGCCCTTCAATCAGCACCGTGCTGGTCGGCACTTTTGCTATTTTACGCGCCAGATGCTGTACTTCTTGCAGGGCGGGAACGGTGCTTTCAAAAAAGTGATGGTCTTTTCCGCATTGAGCCTTGTGCCGATAATAGTTTAATTGATTTTTCAGTTTGAAGCGTTGCATAAGGTTTTTAACCAGAAGAGAAAGTTGATTCATGTCGAACGGTTTAACAACATAATCATCCACACCCGACTTCATAGCCCTAATTGCCGACTGGATGGAACCGTGTGCAGTGATGATCACGCAGGGAATGTCGTAATCATTTTCCTTCAATTCGGAATACAATTCCAAACCGTCCCCGTCCGGCAGATTCAGATCGAGCAAAAGCAGGTCGGGAAATTCCGTTTTAATAAGATGCCTGGCCGCCTTTAAGGTGTGGGCTATCGAAACGGAATAGTCCTCTTTTTCCAGGCTTTTTTTTATGAAATAGGACAAATTTTCTTCATCTTCAACCAGTAATATTTGTTGATGCATATTAGACCCCGGTTAAAATAATTTCTACACAGGTACCGTGTCCGACCTTGCTTTCAACTCGGATTCTTCCTCCGTGTGCCTGTATGATCTTTTTACTGATGGCTAAACCCAGACCGGTCCCCTGCGACTGTGTACTGAAAAAAGGCTGAAAAATTTTGGATAAATTCTTACCGGATATACCACAACCGTTATCAATTATTTTTATATGTATTTTTTTATTTTTCTCTTTCTGTAAAATAATTTCAATCTGCCCCGAATCCTTGACGGCCTGGACTGCGTTTATAATCAAATTCCATAACACCTGTTCCATTTTTTGCTCGTCTGCCATAAGCATTATTCTGCTTGACGGTATCGAGAGTTTCCATTCGATCGATTTGTCCTTTATGGTTGGCTGTATCAATCGAATTACATTTTGCACAAGGGCCGTCAGGTCGGTCTTGATTCGCTTTATCTGTTCGTCACGGGCATACGCCAACAATCCTTTAACAATTTCATCCACTCTGTGAATTTCACCGGTGAGACGTTTAAAATATTCATGCGTCTCTTCATCCATTTCCAGAGTCGATTCCACCAGCTGGATACCTGTTTGCAAGCTGGCCAACGGATTCTTAATTTCATGAGCTATCCTTGTGGACATTTCGCCTATAAAGGCAAGGTGTTCCTGATGACGAAGCTGTTTTTCCTTCTCCAATTCGATGTGCTTTTTGGCTATTTTATAAAATGCCATACTCCCCAGAAGCACAAAAAGCATCATCGAGGCGCTGAGGAAGAAGAAAATCCAAAATTGCCGCCGGTTTGCTCGGGCAATCTCATCGTAGGGGGTTTTAACCGCTGTTATCCAGCTGATATTGGCCAATTGAATTTTAGCAAACGACAGCAGTTTTTTATCCCCATAATCTTCTTTTGTTCCCCACCCCGATTCCAGTTTGAGCATCCGTTTCTCCAATAAAAAATCCTGATGGCATTTCTTACAGCTCCTGCTCGGGTTGTTGAATTTCTTAAACGTACGCTCCGGATGGTAGGGATGGTATAAAATTTCGCTGCTGTCAGAAAGCAGAAAAGCATGCGCTCCGTACGTATCCATAAAAGGGGTAATGATCTCTTTGAGGATTTTGTTCAGGTTAATTATCTCGATCACTAAACCCCGGTAATCATTATTCCTGTCAAAGGCCGGCACCGAAATAAGCACCTTGCTGTCTTTAACATCTCTTGATCGGACTAAGCGAATGGTTACCCCCGTCTTTTGCCCGGATATTTGTTCAAACTTGAAAGATTTACCAACTAATTCGGGTGGAACTTCAGTAGGGTTGGTATGGATATCCCTGCGCCTCAAATGATAATCCACATTATAGCCCGAATTAATGAACAGGATTTCCTCGTCGTAAATATTCCTGTCAAGAAAATAATCCAATCGTTCATTTAGGTTTAACCGGTGAAGGTTGCCTTTTCCATACAGAGCGGCTAATATCTTCAGGCTGCGTATTTGATCTTCAAAATATTTTCTGAGACTGAGTGCAATCTGCTTGGCAAGGATGACTTGCTT